>DASWJW010000161.1:0-16193 GCA_036396955.1 Planctomycetota bacterium | reverse complement strand
GCGGTTCAGGGGATGACTGCGCATTACTGCACGTTCCAGGCAAATCCGAAGGCATCCAACTCGGGCTCGGCGTTCTGCACGATGTTCGCGACGAACGTGAACCGGAGCTGGAAGTGTTTGGGGGGCGTGGGACCGGAAAGGAAGGAACTCGGGTCGGCGGTCCAGCCGGTGGGCGAGCCGATGCTACCGCAGCACTCCGAAACCGATACGAACTCGTAGTCGCCGTAGAGGTCCAGGCAATTCGAGTCGGTCAGCATGTGCTTGTCGCACGTGTCGAGGACCAGGCTCGAGGTGCCGCGGAACTCGACGATGACGTCGGTGCCAGGCGGCTGGCGCACGAGCGGCGGCTCCATCGTCACGGCCGAGATCGAGTCCAGCGGCTCGTCGAGCGCGCTGAACGCGAACCAATGGGTGAAGACCCGCGAGATCTTGACCACGAAGTCGACCTGGCCCCAGTAGAGCTCGGGACCGTACTGCTTGGTGCGCTCCCCGGTCCCCGTATTGTAGCCGCCGGTCGGCTTCTCGCCGTCGGGCGGGATGTCGGGCACCACCGTGTGCCAGGTGTCGGCGGCGTCGCGGCCACCGGCCGAAAACACCCGGAACGCCGGCAGCGAGGACGAACCGACCATGATCTGCACCTGGAAGCCGTTCGAGCCGAAGAAGTTGCCGCGCGGATAGCACTTGAACCACATCAGCAGCGGCAAGCCGATCGACGGCACGTTGTCCTTGGTCCACACGCGCTCGAGCGCCGGGTTGGCGGTGAGCACCACGTCCGGCGGCACGCCCGCGCCCTGCGGCGCGCCGTCGATCGACTGCGGGATCGCGTTGTCGCGCCAGGTGTAGGTGTCGGTGAAGTCCGGCCAGGGGTACATCGGGCTTCCGGAAGCCGCCTGGAAGACGTTCACCTGGTTGATCGACGTGCTGGCGTCGAAAACGACTTCTTCGAAATAGCCTTCGTCGCGCCCCAGGACGCCGCGCGTGAATAGCGCTTCGCGGAAGAGTCCCGACAGCGGCCAGGTGGGATAGCCGCTCTGCGGGTTGATGTAATCGTCGGGGAAGCGCAACGAGTGCGCCAGCGCCAGTGCGAAGCGCGGAAAGGTGTCGTCGAAGACCGATCCGCCGAAAGGCGACCAGTTGAGTCCCTCGACGTCCAGGTTCAAATCGGACGGCGCGAGGAGGCCGAGCCCCAGGTGGTGGTAGCCGTAGATGGTCTGCAGAACCGAACCCGCGGGGACCAGGGGCGTCATGATGCCGAAACCGAAAGGAATCCGCTGGCCCACGTACTGGTTGGAGCGGTCGGCGAGGCGGCTGAAACGATTGAGGTCGCGGCCCTTGAGCGTGCCCTTCGCGGAGTTGAAGACGAACTGTCCGCTGTATTCGGAAAGACCGTCGTTGTCTTCGTCGGTGGACTGGAAACGCAGCGCGAAGTAGCGGTCGGTCGCGGGCGGACTGTTGAGAACGAATTCGTGGGCCTGGCCCGGCGATCCGGCCACGAACTGGCCGAAGCCGAGCGTGTTGCCGGCCAGGTCGAGCACGCCGTCGGTGCCGTCGCGCAACGCGAGCGCGAAGTGGATGTTCGGGTACTCGTTGTGCGAGTCGGTGAGACCGGCCGAAGGCGACAGCGTGAAGGTGCGCGAATCCGCGGAGACGCCGATCGGACCGAACTTGATGCGGCCGCTGCCCGTGCCCGTGGTCTGGAATCCGATCTGCCGGTCGATGTAATCGGAAACCGTTTCGGAGAAGGGGTCGTAGGGCCGCGCCGGCCCGCTCGCGTCGACCGGATCGTAGGTGACCAGGACCATCGATTCGAGCGACTTGACGCTGACCGGATCGATCGCCTCGTCGAATTGCAGCGAAATGGTGGTCGCAGCGGGATCGAGGCCGTCGGCCGGCAGCGAAGTCGTCGGCTTGGGCGAGAACGCGAGCCAGCACAGCTGCAGCTGCTGGTCGGCGGTCGAATATGCCGAAGTGATGCGCCCGGCCGCCGGCGTGACGATGCCGTCGAAGTCGCCGGAGAGCACCGCGCCGCTCACCACGTAGGCCGCCGAGTTCACGGGGTTGACCACCTGCGAGACGAGCAGGATCGAACTTCCGCTCGCAATCAGGTCGCCGACCTTGGGCGTGATGTCGCGGCAGCCCGCCGGGTCGATCGAGTAGGTGACGCGGCGCAAGTTCGCCGAGCCCGGATCGGGACCGATCGAAGCGATCGTCGCGTCCTGGGTGGCCACCAGCTTGGGCTTGGCCCGGTCGATCATGAAGCCGTTGAACGGGTCGTCCTCGTTGCCGCTGCGGAACGCGCGCACGACCACCGGGTCGAAACTCGGCGACAGTTCGATCGGGTCCGAAGCCAGCGCGGCCAGCGTGTGGGTGTGGCCGAGATTGCGCAGCACCTGGGTCTGGCCGAACAGCGGATCGAGCTTGGTCGGGATCCGCAGGACCACGTTTGGATTCACCTGGTCGAAGCTGGCCGGGTAGCCGACGCCGTTCTCGGGAATGCCGAGGTTCGCCTGGTCGAACTTGGAGATCGTCGGGTCGAGGATCACCACGCCCTTGGGACGCCCGTCCGAACCGAGCTCGTTGTTCTTGACGATGTAGCGCAACTCCTGGCTGCGCAGCGGCGGATCCCCCACCTGGACCTGGATGGTCTGGCGGTCGACGGTCGCCGGATCGATGTACTCGGAGAAGGTCAGTTTGAGCGAGCCGTTGCGCGCGACGCGCGTGAACGGCGAACGGCCGTCGAGTCCCTTGGTCGAAATCGCCGCCATGCCACTCTTCGCGATCCGCAGCTGCGTCGCGAACAGGTCGCTGCTCCGGTCGTGGAGGATGATCAGCGTTTCGGACTGCGTCAGGGCGTTGACGCCGAGCTGCACGTTCACGCCGTCCGACTGCATGCTCTCGCGGATCATGACGTCGCGCTCGACCAGGACGCCGGACGAATCGAAGACGTCCACGAGGCGCCCCCACTCCACCTTCTCGAGGTACAGCTTGGCCTTTCCCGTTCCAGCCACGTTGGACGGCGTGCCGCCGCCACCGAAGCAACCGGGCACGGCGATCGCCGCCACGGCCAGGACGCCGAGGAAGCCGCGCGGAATCCGGGCGGTCCAGGAGGTGGAACGAGCAGGCTGGCCGAAGGGAGTATCCATGGCGCTCACGAGTGAAAGGCAGCGGAGAGTGCGGCCCGCAAAGCGGGAGCAGTTCCCCTCAAGACGCAAATTCCGTACCCCAGGCCTGCCCGATACCGGGCCCGGCCAGGCGCACGCGCGGGAACCAAAGGTTCGAATTCGCACGAAATCGAGCTTACGGGTACTTCCATGCGATGCCGTAGCCGTCGATGAAGCTGCGGAGGTTGTCGTTCGCGTTCGACACGAAAGTGATCCGCATCTGGAAGTACCGGTTGAACGGCGGGTTGACGACCTGCAGGGCAGCCTGCGGGTTCGCGTTCCAGGCACCCGGCACGCTGACGCTGCCGCCTGCGCCCGGGATGAAGTCGCCGTAATCGTCGAGCGTGAGCTCCGTCGTCAGCAAGGGCGACGGCGTCACGAGCGGGTTCGCCGGGTGGCTGACGGATGCCGAACCGCGGAACTCGACCTCGACGGCCGTCCCCGGGCTCTGCACCACGTTGGCCGGTTCGAGCACGGTGCCCACGATCGCGTCCGGTGAATCGACCACGGTGCCCATGTCGAACCAGTGCGTGTAGACCCGCGACACGCGGACCACGAAATCGACCTGCCCCCAGTACATGAGCGGATCGTGGTTCGTGGTCGGCTGACCATTGAGGAATCCGCCGATCGGCGAAGTCCCGCCGAAGTCCTTGTTGTCCGGAATGACCGGCGAGAAGTTGTTCGCGCCGTCGGTGCCGCCGACGGACAAGACGCGGAACGCCGGTTCGTTCGGCTGGCCGCAAATGCCGTTGAAGGCGTTCGGCACCATGTGCACCGTCTGGAAACGGTTGGCGCCGATGAAATTGCCGCGCGAATAGGTGCGGGTGCGCCACAGCAGCGGCAGACCGATCGACGGCACTTGCTCGGGTCCCCAGAGCGTGCCTTCCCCCGTGGCGACGGAGTGCGCGAGCGGCGGCGAGCCGATCGAAGCCGCGGCGCCGCCGAGGATCGTCTGGTCGATCGCCGTGTCGCGGTACGTGTAGGTGGTGGCGAAGCTCGGGTACGGCAGCATCGAGGTGCCGGACGAAGCCTGGAAGACGTTGATCGACCGCAAGGTGTACGCGGTGTCGAAGACGATCGACTCGTCGAAGCCTTGCGGAAAGCCGAGGATGTTGTCGTCGAAGTCGCCGCTGAAGATCAGGCCGGACTGCGGGAATGCCGGACAGACCGCCGGCGGGATCACCACTTCGTCGGGCATGAACTTGGCGTGACCGACCGCCAAGGAGAAACGCGGGTAAGTGTCGTCGTTGACCACGCCGCCGAGCGGCGCCCACGACAGACCCTCTACGTCGAGGTTGTAGTCGACCGGATTGCTGTAGGCGAGACCGAGGTCGTGCGGCCGGTACACGCTCATGATCACCGAACCTTGCGGGTCGAGCGGCGAGAACGGCGCCTGCGGGGTCGTCGTCTGTCCCATCAGGGCGCCGGACGACACCGAGTCCACCGAGGAGTCCGCCTGGCGCGCGAAGCGCTGCGGCGGCCGGCCGGTGAGATGGCCGAGATTGAAGTCGTACTGGCCGCCGTATTCCGGGTGGCCGTCGCCGTCTTCGTCGGCCGCGGCGCCGGAGACCGAGAAGTACTTGTCGGTGGAAGCGCCGGGCAGCACGTCGAGGGTCTGTTCCGGCGGCACGCCGCTGGGCGCACCCGCGACGAAGCCGGTGAAGTCGACCGCGTTGCCCGCCAGGTCCTTGATGCCGTCGGGGCCGTCGCGCAAGGCCAGCGAGTAGTACTGCTGGGCTGCGTCGGGATTCGTGATCCCGGCCAGGGGCGCCAGGGTGAAGGTGCGCATGCCCGTGCCGACTTCGATCGGGCCGAACAGCACGCGGCCGCCGAACTGGCTGTTCGCCGGAGTGGTCGCGTCGATGTCGTAGCCCTTCTGGCGGTCGACGTAGTCGCCGACCGTCTCGGTGCCGGGCTGGAAGGGCGCGAAAGGATCGCCGAAGACCGCGCCGGAGTCGTAGGCGGTCAGCACGAACGAGTGCATCGACAGCACCGTGACCGGGTCGACCGGCTCGTCGAAGCGCACCGTCAAGGTGGCGGTCGGATCGAGCTTGATGCGGTTGCCCGGCAGCGGCGGCGTGAACGGCGAGAACTCGACGAAGCAGGCCTGGCGCAGGGCGTCCTGCGGGCCGTAGCGCGAGGTCATCCGCGCCGAAAGGCCGAGCCCGGGGCCCCCGGCGACCAGCGCTCCGCCCGTGACCAGGCCGCCACGCACGACGAATGCGCCCGGCACGTTGGCCAGGACGGTGCCGACGACCAGCACCTCGGCGCCGATCTCGAAGACGTCGCCCGCCTTGGGCGTGAGCGCCGCGCAGAAGGTCTGGTTGACCGCGTAGGTGAGGTCGTAGCTGCCGCCGCCGTTGTCGATCACGCTGTCGAGCGTGACGTCCTTGCGCGTGACCAGGTTCGGCCGCACCAGGTCGATCAAGAAGCCGTTGTAGACGTCGGCCACGCCGCCGGTCCGCATCGAGCGCACGACCATCGGGTTGCCGGCGAGATCCGACACGATCGGATCGGACGGTCCGAACGTGAAGGTGCGCGTGCGCTTCTGGTTGCGCAGCACCTGCGGTTGTCCGAACGACGTGTTGACCCGCGTGGGCAGCGCGATCAGCAAGTTGTCGTTGATCTTGTCGAACGACGCCGGGAAACCCGCCGAGTTCTGCGACAGGCCGAGCTGGGAGGCCTGCAGCGCCGACACGGTCGGATCGATGATCACGCTGCCCTGCTTGGCGCCGTTGCGGCCGATCAGGCGCGCGGAGATCTCCTGGCCGTTCTCGGGCGGATTGCCGCTGAAGATCCGGACGGTGGTCGCGTCGACCGAGCTCAAGTCGAGCAGGTCGGAGAAGTTGAGCCGCACCGCGGCGTTGCGCGGCACGTAGGTGTACGGCGGCGCGTTGTTGGGCCCCTTGGTGTCGATCTTGGTGAGGCCCGCCTTGGCCGCGGACAACAGCACGTCGAACGCCGCGCTTCCGGAGATCGCGAGGACCGTGAGGGTCTCCTCTTCGGTCACCGGGTTGCGGCCCAGCTCGTAGTTCACGCCGTCATCCTGCAAGTTGCCGCGGATGAGCGCGTCGATCTCGACGACCAGGTTGTTCAGGTCGAGGACGGTCACGAGCCGCCCCCACTCCATCGAAGTCAGCGTGAGGACGGTGCGGCCCTTGCCGCTGAGGTCCTTCGTGCTTGCCTGGTTGGCGTTGAAGCAGCTGGGAGCGGCAAGAACGAGAGCCGCGGCCGCGAAGAGGCCGAGCGTTCGGTGAGCGAAGATTGCGTGTCGAGTCATGGAACCGGAGAAGGATCCGAACAGGGGCAACGTCCAGAGCAGGGGGTGAGGGCCGCACCCGGGGCTTCGTTCCGGGCGGCCTGCGCCGTCCGGGCGAGGCCGTCGGGCCGCCCTGGAGGGGAGGGTCCAGGACTCTCCCCAAGTCACCCATCCTAGGCATCCCTCTGCGAGGGCAAAGCCTTGTACCTCACAAGATCGCAACTTCCGTACCAGTCCCGGGAAGGGGCGGAACCGGGGTCTGCCGCCAAGGGGCGCGAAAGCCGTTCGGATCCGCACGAAAGAGGTGCGGGGGGCGCAGGGACGATGCCCCGGCAACCCCGGTCACGATCTCATTGGTCAACCCACAGGTAGCCCTCCCGGCTGGCCGCGTCACGGGCTCGGAACGGCCGCAGGTTTTCCGGCCGGATCCGCTGGACCGAAGGGCTGTGGAGAGGGTGCAAGCGCCGGGTCGAACGACAGCCGGCGTAGTCCACCGGCAGCAGCACGTCGCAATACGCGCACAAGAAGCGGCGGGCGCCGCGGCCTTGCACGCGCCAAGGCACCACCAGGCCCTCGGAGCGGGTGATGCAGTTGGGGTTGGGGCAGGCGCCGAGTTCGGGCTCGGGATGCCCGGCCGGCAGCGGGGTGAGCGCCGGAAGCGGCCAGGAGTCGGCCGCGAGCATCGCCAGAAAGACCGCCATCCGGACCTGTGGGCCCGCGCGCGCCTGCTCGAAATAGCGCGCGCGCGGATCCTCGTCGACTTCGACCGGGATCTCCCCGCGCCGCGGCAGCGGGTGCAAGAACAAGCACTTCTCGAGCAGCGGATCGCGCATCTGTTCGGGGCGCAGACCGGGATAAGCGCCGTCGACCGCCTGCGCGCCACGTTCCTGCTGCAGGCGCGTCAGGTAGAGCGCGTCGAGCTGCTCCAACGGCAGGGTGGCGTCGCCGAACAACGCCGCCTGCACCGGCGCCAGAGGTTCGAGCAGCCGCGCGGTCTCCGATCCGGTCCAGTCCGCGAACCGGGGATGGCGCACGTTGCGCACTTGATATCCGGTGCGCTCCCGGATCGATTCCTCGAACTCCGGCTCCCAGTCGAGGCCGGGCGCGGGCAGCGGCAGTACGCGCGCGCCCAGCAAGGCGAGTCCCCAGGCGAGGGAGCGCGCCGTGCGGCCGTGCCGCAAATCGCCCATCACCGCCACGGTGCGCCCCGCGAAGCCGTCCCAGGAGCGGTGCAGGGTGTACAAGTCGACCAGCGTCTGGGTCGGATGCCCGAGCCGGCCGTCGCCTGCGTTCACCACCGGCACTCCCGCGTACTGCGCCGCCAGGCGGGAGGCTCCGTCGCGCGGGTGCCGCCACACGATCAAGTCCGCGTAGCCGCCGACGATGCGCGCGCTGTCCCGCAGCGATTCGCCCTTCGCGGAGCTGCTGCTGCCCGGCTCGGCGACGGTGATGACCCCGGCGCCGAGCCGGAGCGCGGCGGCTTCGAAGGACAAGCGCGTCCGCGTGGAGGGCTCTTCGAAGACCGTGGCGATGATCCGCCCCTCCAAGGCCCCTTGGAAGTCCCGGGGGCGGCGCTCGATCTCCCCGACGCGGGCGAGGAATGCATGCAGGAAGACCGGACTGAAGGCCTCGGCCGAATGCAGGCCCTCCAGGTGCGGGAGCAAGTGCATGAACGGCGCTATTCTACTCGCGGCCCGCAGCAGCGCCGCCCGGACCGGAGCACAGCGCCGCGCGCAGAGCCGCGCGGCGCGCGGCGCCGAGGGGCAACAGCGCGGCCGCCGGAGGCGGCGGACCGAGCGCCGCGCACAAATCCGCTTCGAGACGCGCGAGCAGCGCGTCGCCGTCGCGGAGCACGGAGCCGCGGAGCCATGCGCCGCCGAATTCCTCTTCAGGCGACCACGGCGCGGCGCCGGCGGGAAGCGTATCGACGCGGTGCAGCAAGCGCGGCCCCGGCGCGGCACACCCGGCCATGGCGGCGGCGACGCGCGCTCCAGGAGGCGCCGCGGCGTCGCAGACCCAGACCACGCGCCAGGCCCCGGCCAGCGCTTCCTCGGCGGCCGCGACGGCGGCGCGGTCGAGTGCTGCACGCGCGGCCCACAAGCCCGCGGTGTCGACCAGTTCGCAGACGAACGCGGCGGGCGGCGGTCCGAGCAGCAGCCCGGCGCTCACGGCATCCCGGGTCGTCCCCGGATGCGGCGAAACGGTCACGCGTTCTTCGCGCAGCCACGCGTTGAAGAGCGTCGACTTGCCGGCATTGGGCGGCCCGGCGAGCACCACGCGCGGCGGCGCTTCGAGCACTTCGGCCCAGGCATTCCACTGCGCGAGTTCCGCCAGCCCGGCGGCGCGGGCGTGCGCGGGCCGCGCCGCGAGCTGGGCGAGCCGGCGTTCGAACGCGCCACCCTGCAACGCCGCCGCCGCGCGGGCCTGCAGCGGGCTGTTGGCGGCCAGCAGACGCGCGCGGTCCGGGTCCACGCCTTCCGGCAGTACGACCTGCGGCATCCAGCCGAGCGCGCCGAACCGCTCGGTGAGCGCGGCCGCCACGCCGTGGCCGCCGTGAAGGTGCAGTTCGGCCTCGACCCCCGGCCCCCCGGCTCCCGCGGCGATCACCAGGACGCCTTCGTCCACGAGCCCGCCGCGCCCGTCGGGCAGGCGCACGCGCACGGGCCGCTCCGCTTCGGGCAAGGCCGCCAGACCGCACAAGCCGCACAGCTCCGGCGCGGTGGCGGTCAGGCTCCATGCCGAGAGCGCGGCCGCGCCGGGAGCCGTGAGCCGCCGCCACTTCCCGGACGCCGCAGCGGCGCGGCTCACGGCGCTCCGGTTGCGAGCCTCGCCAGGCCCTCGAGTACCAGATCGGGCGCGGGCTCCCATGCGGGCCCGAGCCAGGACTGCATGCAAGACGCGTCACCGCCGGTGACCAGGCGGGCCGCGCCGGTCGCGCCGGTCGCGCCGAGCGCGGTTTCGAAGCGCGCGGCCAGGCCATCGAGCGCCGCGGCGAGGGCGCCAAAGCGCCCCATGGCCAGCGCCTCTTCGGTCGTCGCCGGGACGCCGCTTCGGGCGTTGGCCGGCGCCGGCGGCAAGTGCGGCGCGGCGGCGAGCAGTCCTGCGGCCTGGGCCGCGAGCCCGGCACCGATCGCCCCGCCGCGGAAGGTCCCGGCGCCGTCCATGACGTCCAGTGTCCAGGCGCTGCCGAGATCGGCGACCAGCACCGCTCGCGTACTCCCCGCGCGCCGCCAGCCCGCGCGCGCGGCGAGGATGCGGTCGCTCCCGGTCCCGGTGGTCGCCACTTCGAACGGCCAGCCATCCGCTCCCGCCACGCGCAGTTCGGCGCCGGCGAGGCAGCCGGCGCGCAGCCGCTCCAGTGCCCGCGGCCGGGTGCTGCTGACGAACACCGGGTCGCCGAGCGCGGCGTGCTGCGCCGCGAGCCAGGACTCGACCGCAGCCCACTCGGCCGCGCCGGCGCCCGCGCCAGGCAGCGCGTGGGCCTGCACGTCGATGCAGCGCCCGGCTTGGCCGCGGGCGCTCTTGAGCCGGCGGTTGCCGAGGTCGAGCAGCAGGCGAGCCGTCATGACGGCGGCCGGCGCAGGCCTCAGCGGCTCGGCACGCGGTACGAGATCTCGCGCACGCCGCCGAAACGCTCGATGCGCAGCACGAACATCTTCACGTCTTCCTGCGAGCGCAGGTAGTCCGCGAGCTGCTTGCGGTCCTTCGCCGGCTCGCCGTTGATCGACAGCAGGATGTCGTTCTCTTCGAGACCCTGGCGCCCGAACATCGAATCCTTGCGGATCCGGCCGATGCGCAGGCCGCGCACTTCGCCGGTCTCGCGGTCGCGCGCCGGTTCGAGCTGGACCGCGGCGTAGATCTCGTCTTCGCTCATCGATTCGAGCTTCGCGAGGTCTTCCGTGCCGATTTCATACGCGCGCCCGTCTTCGGTCCGGGTCTCGCTCGGCGGAGGACGGACGGTGCCGATCGGCGCGGACGACTCGCCGCCGCGCTCCGCAGTGATCGCGCTGCCTGAGTCGACTTCATAGTCGCGCAGGTGCAGCGTGAACACGACCGCGACCTCGTCTCCGGCCAGGGCGAGATCGACTTCGGTCTCGCGGATCTCCGCCACCTTGACCTTGACGCCCTTCTTGCCGGGGACTTCGAACACGTCGCCGACCAGGTAGATGTCGCCTTTGTCGGACGCCGCGCCGTTCTCGGCCGCAGGCGGCGGATTGGTCGGCCGGAGGAAGGCCGAAGTGCCCCCGCTCTTGGCGTGGTGCTGGATGTAGACCACTTGAAGATCCTTGTCCGAGACCTTGGGCGGCGGCGGCGGCGGCGGGCCCCCGTCGCCGGGGCCGACGACCTTCTTGACCACGCCGGTCAAGTTGGCCTCGTGCAGCACGGCGTATTCGCCATAGGCCTTGAGGGAGCCCTTGTTGGCGGTGCCGTCCGGGCGCGGGATGAGCCGCACGATCTCCCCGATGTTCAGCGGCTGCTGGTACTCCTCGCGCTTCTTGAGGAAGTCCGTGAAGCTCCAGGCGAACCGGCCCAGGGTGAGGAGCCCGACGAAGATGAGCAGGGCGCGGACGATCTTGTGACTCACGGGTGTCGCAACGGCACTGGCTGCCCAAGCCTAACCTTCCCGCACGGGGTCGCGAGAATCCGGACCCATTTCCGACGCCCCGACGTGCCGGGTAGCTTCCGGCAATTCCGGATCGGCGGCCGCCACCGGCGCGTTGACCGCGCCAAGCATCGCCCTGCGGAGCGCCGGCAGTCCGGCCCCGGTCACGGCCGAGATCGCCACACCGTAGCCGCCCGCGGCGGCGATCAGTTCTAAGGCGCGGGCCTCGGAAGCCGCGTCCTCGACCTTGGTGGCCACCAGCAAGCGACGGCGATCCGCCAGCTCGGGCGCGTAGGCGGACAATTCGTCGGCGATGGCCGCGCGCGCCGCGGCGGGGTCTTCGGCCTCGGCCGAGCAGTCCACCAGGTGCAAGAGCACGCGGGTGCGCTCCACGTGGCGCAGGAATTGGTGGCCGAGGCCCTTGCCGTCGGCCGCGCCCCGGATCAGGCCGGGAATGTCGGCGAGCACCAGCGCCGACGGCTCGCCGCCGGTCTCGCAGAACCCCAGCGCGGGCTCCAGCGTGGTGAAGGGATAGGCGGCGACGCGCGGCCGCGCCGCGGTGAGCCGGCTGATCAAGGTGCTCTTGCCGGCGTTCGGAAGTCCCACCAGCCCGACGTCCGCGACCAGCTTGAGTTCGAGCTGCAATTCGCGCTTCTCGCCGTCTCGGCCGAAATCGTTGCGGCGCGGGGCCTGGTTGATCGCGGTGGCGAAACGCGCGTTGCCGCGCCCGCCTTTGCCGCCGGCGGCGACCACGACCTCGCTGCCCTCGTGCTTGAGGTCGGCCATCACGTTGCCGCGACGGAGGTCGCGGACCACGGTGCCGACCGGAACTTCGATCAGCAGGTCCGCGCCGTTGCGGCCGTGCTTGTTGTTCGAGGTTCCCTGGCGGCCGTGTTCGGCGCGGGCATGGCGCGCGCGGGAAATCCGGAACAAGGAACTCTCGTGGACCGAGGCGCGCAGGATCACGCTGCCGCCGTCGCCGCCGTCGCCGCCGTCCGGGCCGCCGCGCGGGGTGAACTTTTCGCGGTGGAAGGAGCTGCAGCCGTCGCCGCCGCGGCCCGCGCTGGCGATCAGCACGGCTTCATCGCGGAACATCCCTTCGCTGCGCACGACCGTTGCTCGGGTTGGCGAGGGAATTGCGGGCGGCCCGTGCCGCTCGCGGGGCCGGAGGTCTAGGCCTCGAGCGGCAGGATCGAAACGCGCCGCCGCGAAAGGAACTTGACGCTGCCGGCCTGCAGGGCGAACAGCGTGTAGTCGCGTCCCATGCCGACGCCGGCGGCCGGATGGAAACGCGTTCCGCACTGGCGGA
The DNA here is from genome assembly GCA_036396955.1 of Planctomycetota bacterium. Taxonomy (GTDB): domain Bacteria; phylum Planctomycetota; class UBA1135; order UBA1135; family UBA1135; genus DASWJW01. Next base: position 3,861 of record DASWJW010000161.1, on the reverse strand, counting down.
TCAGCACCTCGCCGGCCTGCACTTGCTGGCCGCCGTAGCGCTTGATCCCGCGGTATTGCGGGTTGGAATCGCGGCCGTTCTTGGTCGAGCCGCCACCCTTCTTGTGTGCCATGTCTGGAACTCCTTGCCTGCGGACCGCGGACTAACCGCGGATCTCCTTGACGCGGATGCGGGTGTAGGCCTGCTTGTGGCCGCGGACGGAGCGGCTGCTCTTGCGGCGCCGGAAGAACGACACCCGGATCTTGGCGTCGTGCACTTCGCCGAGGACCTGCGCCACGACCGACGCGCCTGCCACCGTCGGGGCGCCGACGCGCACCTGGCCGTCATCGCCCTTGAGCAGGCTGACGTGGTCGAAGACCAGCTCGCTCCCCGCTTCGGCGGTCGGGAGTCGGTCGATCCACAACTCCTGCCCGGGGGCGAGCTGGAGGCTGCGGGAACGGTCGCGGACGATTGCGTACAAAGCGGGATTCCTCGAAAAACGAGCCGGGAAGTCTAGCCCAGGTCGGCCGTTCCGGCAAGTTTCCGGCTCAGGGACGCTCCAGGACCGGATCGCCGCAGGCGACCTGCGGATCGCCGATTTGCTCGAGCGCCAGCAGCGCGGTGATCTCCGCGAGCGCCTTGGCATGGTGCTCGGCGAGGACCTCGAGCACGGTCGGGTGCGCCCGCAGCCGCCAGGCCCCCTCGAGCGCACGCAAGCGGCGGAGGGCGCGCAGGGCCCCCGAATGCGCCGCTGCCGCGCTGCCGCTGCCCTGGCAGGCCTGGCAGGGCAATTCGGACACGCGCGGCGGTCCCCCGCCTTGCCGGCGCCGCGTCAACGGCAGCAGCCCGAAGGCGCCCATCCGCCCCATCTTGAGGCGCGAGCGGTCGTCCTTGAGCGCCGCGCGGAAGCGGGTCTCGAGCTCGCGACGGTTGGCCGCGTCCTGCATGTCGATGAAGTCGACCACCACGATTCCGCCGAGGTCGCGCAAGCGGATCTGGCGGGCGATCTCGTCGGCCGCGAGGAGATTGCACTCGAACGCGGTCCGCTCCAGGCTGCCGCGGTCGAGGCGCCCGCTGTTCACGTCGATCGCCGTGAGCGCTTCGGTCTCGTGCACCACGATGGTCGCGCCCGAACCGACCGGCACGCGGCTGCGCACCAGGCTCTGGCACGCGCGTTCCACGTCGAGCGCTTCGAAGAGCGGCCGGGTGCCGGCGTAGATCTCGAGCGCGTCGGTCGCGGCGGGCGCATAGCCGGTCAGGAAGTCGCGCAACTCGTGCTCCGTCTTCGGCAGATCGACCAGGATGCGGGTGACCGCCGGACTGAGCAGGTCGCGCACCGCCCGCACCGCAGCCGAGTCTTCGGACAGCACCACGCCCGGGCCTTCGGCCGCGGCGACGGCGGCTTCGAGTCCGGCCCAGCGCTTGCGCAAGTGGTCGAAGTCGCGTTGCAGCGCGGCCTTGCGCTCGTCGGCGGCGGCGGTGCGCGCGATCACGCCCAGGCCTTCGCCGCCTTTCAGGGCCGCGAGAGATTCGCGCAAGCGGGTCCTCTCGGCGGGATCCTCGATGCGCCGGCTGACGCCGGGCCGGCCCAGGCTGGGCATCAGCACCAGCAGGCGGCCGGCCAGCGAGACGTAGGTCGAAAGCGTCGCGCCCTTGCCGCGCACCGGATCGCGCAGGACCTGCACCAGGAGCCGCTGCCCGACGCGCAACCGGCCTGCCATGCCGCCGTTCACGGCCGCGGCGGGCGGGCCGGGAACGGGAGCCGCGCCCTCGGGCCCCAGTGCGCCGCCGTCACCGCCGCCGTCGACCGCCGCCGTTTCCGCCGCCGCCGTGGGCGTCGTCGCCACGAGCACCGGGTCGGCGTCGGGATCGGCATAGCCGGGATGCAGGTTGCCGACGTGCAGGAAACCGGCGCGCCGGCCGCCGTAGTCGACGAAAGCCGCGTCGAGCCCGAGCTCGACCTGGCTCACCACGCCGAGGCAGAGATCGCCGACGCGCGAACGGCGGCCGGCGCGGGCCATGCGCAGCTCCCGGAGTCCGTCGGGCCCCACCAGCGCGACCCGGACTTCCTCGGGATCGCGCGCGTTGACCGCGAGCACCAGGTCCCGGGCGTTCACGCGCCGGCCTCCCGCGGCGGCGCCGCGAATTCCTCGTCGGATTCCCAGGCCACACGGTGCACGCGCAAGCCCTCGGGAAGCTCCTCGCCGGCGATCGCGCGCAGCACTTTCTTCATCGACGGCGCCGGCCGAGTTCCGCTCGGCCGCAAAGTGAACTCGAGGCTCTCCTCCACCGCGCGCCAGCTCACCGGTTCCTGCGCGCCGGCCTCGGCGGGCGCGAAGACCTGCAGCGCCGCGGCGTCGGGCGCCGGCAGCCCGGTGACCCGGTAGCGGCGCGCCGGCGGCGGCGCCGGGTGGCCCTGCACCACGAACACGCGCCGCACTGCCACGCCCGGCGGGGCGCTCGCGCTCAAGCGGGCGAACATTTCGGCGGCGGGATAGCGTTCGGCGAGCTCCACCCAGACGCGCTCGCACTCGGAGCTCCATCCGAGCGGCAGAGGATCCTCGAACTGCATGCGCGGGCGTGGATGGAAACCCTGCGAGAAGGCGAGCGGCAGGCGCGCGCGGCGCAGCGCGCGTTCGAAGGCTTCTTGCATGTCGAGGTGCGAGACGAAGCGCGCCGGACCGCCCTTGGCGAACTCGACGCAGTAACGCCAGAGGGTCGCGGCCGCGGTCAAGAGTCGCCCCGCTCGTGGAAGCCCGCGGCGAACAGTTCGGCCAGCGCGTCCGCGGCGGCTTCCGCGTCCGCGCCTTGCGCCTCGATGCGCAGCCGCGTTCCCTGCACCGCGCCGAGGGTCATGACCGAAAGGATGCTGCGCGCGTCCGCGACCCGGTCCGCGCCGCGCAGCTGCACCGCGGCGGCGAAACGGCTCGCGGTCGACACGATGGCGTGACTCGGCCGGGCGTGGATCCCGAGAGGATTCACGACTTCGACCTCGCGGACCACGGAATCCGCCATTCTCTTCGCGTTGGTGCGCACGGAGCCCGGCGCGCTCCCGCGCGGCAGAGCGCCGGCGCCCCGGCAGTTACGCCGGCGAGAATTCCGCCAGCAGGTCGATGATGTGCGACGGCTCGGTGGCCTGCCGCGCAAACGGCACGAAGTCCTGGTGCTGCGCGATGTCCGCGATCCAGCGCAGGATCGCGAGGTGCTCGTCGGCCGATTCCTCCGGGCGCACGACCGAGAAGAACACGTGGACGAGTTCGCCGTCGAGGGCGCGGAAGTCGACTCCAGCCTGGTGCACGGCGACCACGATGCTGACCTTCTTGACGCCCGGCAGCTTGACGTGCGGGATGGCCACCATGTGCGCGGCGGTCGACCCCAGAGTCTCACGCTCGCGCAGCGCGTCGAGCAATTCGCCGCGCCGCGGAACGAGCTCCGGATCGAGATTGCAGAGGCCGTCGGCGAGGACTTCGAGGATGCGGTCGCCGTCGCCCGCGTCCACGTCGAGGAGAATCGCCTTCTTCTTGAGCAGATCGGTGTAGGACATCAGGGGGTTTGGTCGTCGGCGGGCAGGCGGTGGCGCTTGCCCTTGTGCGAATGCTTCTCCTTGAAGCGCACGAATTGTTTCTCGAGTTTCGCCGCCGCGCCGTCGACGCAGGCGCGACCTTCCCGGGCACGCTCTTGCGCCACGAAGGGATCGCCGCGGTGGCGGTGGAGGATCACTTCGCAGATCATTTCTTCGCGTTCGGTCGAGAGGATGACTTGCCCCCTCTCGAATTCTTCGCCGAGGCGTTCCATTCCTGCGAGTCGGGTCTTGGCGTATTCGCGGAGGGCCGAAGGGATGCCATCGCCCCTGCTGGTGATTTCGACGTTCATGGGGCTGCG
>DASWJW010000160.1:0-1841 GCA_036396955.1 Planctomycetota bacterium | reverse complement strand
GCACCCCTCGGGCTGCGCCCGAGGGGCTCCGGTCCGTCTGCGCTTTATTTCCCTGCGGGAAGCCCGCGATCCGCCCCTGATCGGACATCGACTTTTTTGGCAATTGGGTCGGACACCATCTACGTCTACTCGGGCTCGTCGATGGTGTCCCGTGGACGACGGTCATCACTCGCCAAAGAAGTCAGTGCCCGATCTGGGCGGGTCGGGGATTTGCCGTAGCGAAATAAGGCGCAGCCGGACCGGAGCCCCTCGGGCGCAGCCCGAGGGGTGCGGCGCCGTGGTCAGGCGGGCCATGGCCCGACTGACCCAAGCCGCAGTCCGGCGAGCAATTCGCGGAGGCAAGTCCCCGACCCGCCCCTCGCCGAAGCGCGGCATCCTTCAAGCCAGCTGCTCAGGGCAAGTGCGGTCGCGCCAGGTATTCCTGCGATTGCATCTCGATCAGCCTCGACCGCGTGCGCTGGAATTCGAAGGCCAGGCGCTTGCCGGCGTAGAGCTGGTCGCGGGGGACGTCGGCGGCGAGGATCAGCTTGACGCCGCGGTCGTAGAACTCGTCGACCAGCGTGATGAAGCGGCGCGCGGTGTCTTCGTCCTCGGGCGTCAGCCGCGGCACGCGCGACAGCAGCACGGTGTGGTGCGTGCGCGCGAGCTCGATGTAGTCGGCGGCGGCGCGCGCGGTCGCGCAGACCGCGGCGAAATCGAACCAGGCCACGCCTTCGGCCAGCCGGCGCGCGGGGATGGCGCGGCCTTCGATCGTCAGGCTGCCATCGGTCCGGCCCTCGTCGGGTGCGATCTCGGCGAACCAGGCCGCGAGGTTGGCCTCCGCGGCCGCGTCGCTGGGCGAGTGGTAAATCTCGGCGTGGGTCAGCGCGCGGAGCCGGTAATCCGTGGGGCTGTCCAGGTGCAGCACGGCGCAATGTTTCTCGATGCGCTGGATCGCCGGCAGGAAGCGCTCGCGCTGCAGGCCGTCCTTGTAGAGCTGTGCCGGCGGCAAGTTCGAAGTCGCCACCAGCGTCACGCCGCGCTCGAACAGCACCTCGGTGAGCCGCCCCAGGATCATCGCGTCGGCGATGTCCGCGACGAAGAACTCGTCGAAGCACAGCACGCGCGTCTCGGCGGCGATGTCCTCGGCGACGCGCGCGATCGGGTCCTGCTCGTCGGCGTGCCGCGCGCGCCGCGCGTGGACTTCGAGCATGAAGCGGTGGAAGTGCGTGCGGCGTTTGCGCGAGAACGGCAGCGCTTCGTGGAAGCCGTCCATCAGCCAGGTCTTGCCGCGGCCGACGCTGCCCCACAGGTACAGGCCGTCGACCCGCGGCCAGCGCAGCTTGCCGAGCCGCTTGCGCGGGGGCTTGGCGAGCAGCGCGTCGCAGACGCCCTGCAGCGCGGCGACGGCGCGGGCCTGCGCGGGATCGGCCGTGAAGCCGGGACGCTGCAGGTCGCGCGCGTAGCGCTCCGCGGGGGAAAGGGGAGTCGTGACGGCCATGCCCCTCACCCCAGCCCTCTCCCCACTTCGTGGGGAGAGGGGGCAGACGCATCCGGCTCGCCGCAGCGCGCCAGCACGACGCGGCGCGACTCCTCGGTCAGTACCTGCACCGCATGGCGGTGGTCGCCGCCGGGGACCAGCGGCGCGAATACTTCGATGTCGATTGCACCGGGCCGCAGCAGGCGCTGGCCTTCGCCGAACAAGCGGCGCGAGCCGCGGATCACGGCTGGCACCACCGGCACGCCCGCGTGCACCGCCATCAGGAAGGCGCCGCGGCGGAACGGCAGCAGCCCGGGCGGGCCGTCGAACGTTCCTTCCGGAAAGATCACCAGCGAGGTGCCCTGCTCGAGCCGGCGGATCA
>DASWJW010000159.1:0-21164 GCA_036396955.1 Planctomycetota bacterium | reverse complement strand
CCATGGCGCTGGGAGTCGCGCAGAGGAAGTATGGGTGGAGCGAAGTCCTACGCTGGGACGCCGAGTACTTCTTTCGATTCGAAACCCACTGAAGGGGGCCAGATTCGGGCCTATATACTTCGGGTCGACCGGTAGTCCAGTGATCCGCATGCGCCCCATCTCCGCCGCCCTCCTTCTCCTCGCGCCCGCCGCATCTTTCCTGCGGCCCACAGCGACCGATCCCGCGCCCGGCGAACAGCCCTTCGTCGAAGCCCGCGAATTGCTCGACGCCGGCAAGGCCGACGCAGCCCTGGCCCGCGCCATGGAAGGGCTGTCCGGAACGCCTTACGCGACCGCCGGCTACCAGGTGCTCGCGGACATCGCCGCCGCCAAGGGCGACGCCGCCGCCCAGAGCCGCTGGCTCAAATGGCTCTACTGGTCGCACCTGTATTCCGGACGCACCAAGGAAGCCGAAGCGGTCGGCGCGCAGCTGGCCGCTTTCTGGGACGGCTGGAACCTCGACGGCGCGGCGCTCGCGACCTGGAGCGATTCGGTAGAGAAGGCCGCGCGCGCGGCCGCCGGCTCTTCGCGGCAGTACCGCGTCGCCGGCCACCTGCTCGGCAAGCTGCTTGACCTCGACCCCGCCGACGCCGACCTCGAGAAGCAGTACGCCAAGCTCTACGAGCGCGCCGGCGACATAGCGAGCGGCGGCGCATTCGTCGCCGAACGCGTGCGGCGCCGCTCCCCGCTCTGGGTCGCGCAGCAGAACCGCGTGCACTCCGAATGGGACAATGCATTCGAGCGCAACACCAAGCACTACCGGATCATCACCAACATCGACTACGAGTTCTACGAGACCGTTTCGGTGGTGATGGAGGACATGTATTCGTTCTACCAGGACGTCTACAGCTACAACAAGAAGTCGCCGCTGATGACGCTCGCGATCCACCGCAAGCGTTCCGACTTCGACAAGTACTGCATCGAAATGCTGCAGAGCAGCCTGCCGCTCGGCGTGCTGGGCTGGTTCTACAACAAGAAAATGATCCTGGCGGCGTTCGAGGACGAAGTCCTCGGCACCACGCGCGGCGACCTCTGGAGCACGCTGTTCCACGAAGCGAGCCACCAATTCATGTACCTGCTGTGCGAGAAGCCCACCAAGCAGGACGTGCCGACCTGGCTCAACGAAGGCACCGCGTCCTACTTCGAAGGCTGCGAGCTCAAGGCCGACGGCAGCATCGTCAAGAACAAGCCGGCGTTGCTGCGGGTGCGCGAATGGGAGTCCATCGAGGGCGGCAGCCAGCGGCATTCGCTCGAAGAGCTCATCACGCAGGATCCGCGGCGCTCGTACGACGGTTCCTTCTACTCGTACGGCTGGGCGCTCGTCTACTTCTTGCAGAACTACGAGAACGAGGCCGGGGAACGCGTCTACCGCGAGCCCTACCTCAAGTACATGCGCTCCTACACCAAGCCCGGCCCCAAGAACGTGAAGGAGCACATCGCCGAGGGCCTGCGCCGCGCCAAGGAATACTTCGTCGAAGAAGTCGGCGACCCCGAAGTCCGCGACTGGGACGCTTTCGAAGGCCGCTGGCGGCGCTGGATGCAGAACATCGTCAAGGAGTCGAAGGCCGGCCCCGAACTCGCCGACACGCTGCAGGAGCGCACCCGCACCTACTTGCAGAAGAAGGACTGGGAGCGCGCGCTGATCGCGGCGGAGCAGGCCGACGACAAACGCCCCGGCGACACCGAGACCTACCGCCTGCTGGCACTCGCCAGCCACCTCGCCGACCGCAAGGAAGACGCGGTGTACTGGATGCTGCGCCACTGGGAAGGCGCGTGGATGGCCGGCGACGAGGCAAAGGTGAAGGCCGCCGAAGCATGGCTGGGCGCCAACGAGGGCGACGACGTGCGCGAGAACTACTGCGTCGCCACCCGCGCCGCCGCGGCCGCGCTGGACGGAGTGATGGACCAGGCGGTCGCCGCCGACCGGCCGGTGTTCGCCATGCTCGCCGCTTCCCATGGTTTGCGCGCCTTCGGCGTGCCGCACCAGGGCCTGCTCGCCCGCATCGACGACTTGCGCGAAGGCTCCATGCAGGATCTGCGGCTGTGGCTGCGCGCCTTCCCCGAGAGCGGCCGCGAACCGGTCCGCGCCGGCGGCCAGGACATCGTCCGCTACGACCCCGACGGCGTGCTGGTGAACAACCCCGAAGACGTCGGCGGACCCACCGTCCAGTGCGACGACGCGCGCATCGTGCCGCTCACGCCGCCCTTCGACGTGCGCGGCAAGGTGCAGATCGACGGCAAGCAAGGCGGCCAGCTCCTGTTCGGTATCCCCGCGAGCGGCCGGCCGCAAGCGGCGATCGATTTCCGCAACGGCGCGCTGGTGCGCTTCTTCAACATCGAGACGGTGCTGCGGACCGGGCAGAGCAACACGCTGGTGCGGCGCTGGGACAGCCTTTCCGAATTGCGCGTCCCGCCCGCCCAGAAGATCGAATTCCAGATCGAGGTCGACGCCGCCGCCAAGGGCAAGATCTCGATCGGCAGCGGCGGCCAGCACACTCTCGTGCTCCCCGAGGCCTGGAACCCCGGGCGCCTCACTGGCGCGCTTGCCTTGGCGGCGGGCGACGATACCTTGGCGCTCTTCTCGGGCCTCGAAGTCCGCACCAGGATGCCTTTCTGGCCGGTCGAGCCTCCCGAAGACCACGACTGAACCATGCCCAAGGTCCGTTTCCTGCGTTCGGGGGTCGAAGTCGAGTGCGAGCAAGGCGCCAATCTGCGCCAGGTCGCGCTCAAGGCCGGCGTCCAGATCTACGAAGGTCCGCACAAGGTCCTCAACTGCCACGGTCTCTCGCAGTGCGGCTCGTGCCGCGTGCTGTTGCAGAACGGCACCGAGTCGGCGGCGAGCGCCAAGGGCATGATGGAAAAGGCGCGCATGGCGGTGGCCTTCTTCAACATCGGCCACGGCAACGAAATGCGCTTGTCGTGCCAGACCAAGGTCATGGGCGACCTGGACGTGATGGAGCGGCCGCCGAGCAACTTCAGCGGCACCTACGCGCCCGAAGCCGACGCGGCCCGCCGCCGCTTGCGGCAAGGCAAGCTCTAGCGTCCTGCCCGCGGGCTAGTCGTCGATGTAGCCGAGCTGCGTGAGGTCGACGGTCTCTTCGGCGCCCATGCGGCGCAGCGCTTCGATCCGCCGTTCGGCGCCGCCTTCGATCTCGTAGCTGGCGATCGTGCGCAGCGCGAGTCCGGCGAGGAACTCGGGCGTGAACGGCTCGGGGCGGAAGCTTCCCGGCAGGTTCTCCGCGACCGGCAGGCCCAGGTAGCCCGCCAGAGTGGGCAGCACGTCGAACACCGACAGTTCGGCGACCGATTCGTCCACGCGGAACCCGGGGCCCAGCCCCAGGAACACGCCCGGCGGTCCCTGGTGGTGACCGCTGACCGGCAGTTCGCCGCTCTCGAACGACCACTTGCCCTTGCGCAAGGTCGCGTGGAAACCGTGGTCGGACAGGATCACCACCGTGGCGTCTTGGCCGACCGCCGCGCGCAGGGCGGCGAGTTCGGCGTCGACCACGCGGTGCGCGATGGGGATCATGTCCGCATAGCGCGCCACGATTTGCGGCGGCGGCGGCCGATCGGCGAAGAGTTCGGAATCGGTCTCCCAGAATTGCCAGAACAGGTGCTGGGTGGCGTCGACCAGGCGCGTGTAGTGGACGTAGACGCGCGCCCCGTCCTGCGCGGCGATCGCTTCGAGAAAGGCCTGCGAGCGCATTCCCGTGCGCACATAGGGCAGGATCTGCTCGACCGCGGGGCCGGCCTCGGGCGCCAGGCCGGCGTAGAAAGCGCGCGCGCGGGTCTCGCGCGCGGCCGCCGCCGCGGGGCCGAGGATCTGCGCCAGCATGGGTTCCAGGTCGCCGGGGACGCCCTCGCCGCCGGGATGCACCATGCCCGACAGCACGGCGAGGCCTTCTTCGCGCAGCAGCCGCTCCGCGCGATCGCCCAAGGCCTGGTCGGACGCCATCGAGCCGGCGAACGGCGTCACGGGATGGGTCGCCCACCAGTTGGTGACGGCCGTCGGCGCGCCGGCTTCGCCGAACAGCTCCCAGAACGCGCGCCGCCGCCGCTGGTACGAGCTCATCAAGAAGCGCACGGGTTCGCGGCCGAGGGCACGCACGCTCCAGGTCCACACGCGATCGAGGAAAGTCGCCGACAAGGCCACCGGCCGCGGCGTGCGCGGCAGGAGCGTCATGACGAAGTCGGAAACGCCGTGGCCGCGCCAGCTCCAGCCGGTCGCCATGGTGTTCCAGATCAGCGGCGACAGCGTCGGCCGGAAGGTCGCGAGATCGGCCGATACTCCCTCGCCGATGGCGCGCTCGAAGGCCGGCAGCTCGCCGCGCTGGACCAGCGTGCGCAGCACGTTCCAATCGAGGCCGTCGACGCAGAACAGGATCAGCTTGCGCGGCTCGGAGCGCAGGCCGCTCTCGAGCGCGGCCGTGAGCTCGGCCTCGGGAACCCGCGCGACCGAGCGGTCGGGGTCGGGCGTGAGCAGCGCCGCCCCCACCAGCACCAGGACCGCCGCGAGCGGAGCGCCGAGCACGCGCCGCGGCAGCAGCCGGCCGAGCAGCACCGCGAGCAGCAGGAACACGGTGGCGCCGACGACGGCGTTCAGGGTGTCGGCTCCCATCAAGCCCGCGCGCCGGCTGCTCAGGTAGATCAGGCGCGAGAGGAACGCTCCCCACAAGAACAGGAACGGCAGCGCGAAAGCGATCGCGACCCGCGCCCGCGCCGACCGCAGGCGCCCGAGCGCGAGCCCGGCGGCCAGCCCGACGCCGGCGCCGACCAAGCCGAACAGCACCGCTCCCGGCACGAACAGCCACAACCAGAAACCGGACTCGAACGCGATCTGGTTGTGGAAGGCGACCTGGAGGTAGATCACCAGCCACCACCAGAGTCCGGCCAGCGCGCCGGCGAGGCTCGCCGCGCCGCGGCCCTTGATCTTCCTTTCTGCGTCCGTTGCCATCCTTCTCGCGGCGAAGTCTACCGCACGGCCTGTTTGCCGGTCGCACCGCGCACGTGCACGCGCAGCGGCCCGCCGGCGATCGAAAGCCGGTGCGCGGCGTCGACGGCGGCGGATCCGCGCGCGAGCAAGGCCCCTTCCAGGTCGAGGAGCCGCGCCGGCGACACCGTGGCGCCGAGTCCGCGCAGCGCGCCGGCCACCGCCTGCCGCCGCAGGTAGCCCGGCAGCGCCCGCCAGTCCGCCGCGGCCGCGAGCAGGGTCTCCAGGCATTCGTTCCATTCCGCCGCCTCGCCGGCAAGACGCAGCACGGCCGCCACCGGATCGCCGGTCGCAAGCGTGGCGAGCGCCGGCCATAGGACCTGGCGCAGGCGGTTGCGCGCGGCGGCCGCAGGGTCGGCGTTGGTGGGGTCCTCGAGCCAAGGCTGGCCGGCCGCGCGCAGGGCCGCGCGGATCGCCGCGGCCCGCAGGCCGAGCAGCGGCCGGCGCAGTTCCAGCCCGGGCGCGGCCGGTCCCGCCGCGCGGCGCGCCGGAATCCCCGCCAGCCCGCGCAGGCCGGTGCCGCGCAAGAGCCGCAACAGCACGGTCTCGGCGAGGTCGTCGGCGTGGTGGGCGGTGAGCAGCACGCTGGCACCCCATTCGCGCGCCGCCGCGAACAAGGCGGCGTAGCGGCGTTCGCGCAGGTCGGTCTCGCCGCCCGCCGCGCCGCCAGCCGCGCTGCCCGGTGCGGCTGCGGTCCCGACCCGCAGCACGGCCGCCGGCAGGTCCAGTGCCCGGTACTGGGCGAGCGCGCGCGCGGCCGCCAGGGCGGTGCCGGGACGGTGACCGTGGTCGACGATCCACACTTGCGTTTCCAGACCGTCCTTGGTGGCGGCGAACGCGCGCCAGGCCAGCGCCAGGAACGTGGAATCGGCGCCGCCCGACGCCGCCAGGGCGACCCGGGATCCGGCCGGCCAAGGACCGAGCGCGGCCAGCGCCGCGCCGGCGCGGGAGAAGGAATCGTCGCTTTGGCGGATCTCGCGCAAGACCCTAGAATCTTCCTCTTCCCAAGGCCTCGCCGGACCCGAATTCCGTGGTTCCGAGCGCCTTTCCCGCCCCCCGCCTCCCAACCACGAGATCCGAGCTGCTTCCATGGCCATCCGCGTCGCCATCAACGGTTTCGGCCGCATCGGCCGCAACGTCTTCCGCGTCATGCACTCGCGGCCCAAGGACTTCGAAGTCGTGGCCGTGAACGACCTGACGGACGCCAAGACCCTCGCGCACCTGCTTCGCTACGACTCGGTCAGCGGCCGCTTCGGCGCCGACGTGAAAGTCCAGGACGGCGCCTTCGTGGTCGACGGCCGCACGGTCAAGGTGCTCGCCGAGCGCGACCCGACCAGCTTGCCGTGGAAGGCGATGGACGTCGACTTCGTGGTCGAGTCGACCGGCATCTTCCGCTCCCGCGAGGCCTGCAAGAAGCACCTCGACGCGGGAGCCGCCAAGGTGCTGCTCACCGTGCCGCCCAAGGACGAGATCGACGCGATGATCGTGCTCGGCGTCAACGACGCCGCGCTCAAGCCGGAGCACCGGATCATCTCCAACGCCTCGTGCACCACCAACTGCCTGGCGCCGATGGCCAAGGTCCTGCACGAGAACTTCGGCATCGTCAAGGGCCTGATGACCACGGTGCACGCGTACACCAACGACCAGTCGATCCTCGACCTGCCGCACTCCGACTTGCGGCGCGCGCGCGCGGCCGCCTTGAACATCATCCCCACCAGCACCGGCGCGGCCCGCGCGGTCGGCAAGGTGCTGCCCGAGCTGAACGGCAAGCTCGACGGCATGTCGATGCGCGTTCCGGTCCCGGTCGGCTCGGTGGTCGACCTGGTCGCCGAACTCGCCAAGCCCGCCGACGCCGCGGCGGTCAACGCCGCCATGCGCGGCGCTTCGACCAAGGCTCTCAAGGGCCTGCTCGAGTACAGCGAGGATCCGCTGGTGAGTTCCGACATCGTCGGCAACCCGTCCTCGTGCGTGTTCGACTCCCTGGCGACCATGGCGATCGGCAACATGATCAAGGTGGTCGGCTGGTACGACAACGAGTGGGGCTACTCGAACCGGGTCTGCGACCTGGTCGCCAAGGCCCACGCGCTGACTCCCGCCAGCGTCGCCTAGGCGCCGGGCCGCCATGGCAGTCCGCAAACGGACGTTGCGCCAAGTCGACTTCGCCGGCAAGCGGGCGTTCGTGCGCGTGGACTTCAACGTCCCGCTGCGCGACGGTGCGATCACCGACGACACCCGCATCCGCGCGGCGGTGCCGACCCTCCAGGCGATCCTGGCGGCCGGCGGCAGCGTGGTGGCGGCCTCCCACCTCGGCCGACCCAAGGGCAAGGCGGTCGACGCCTTGCGCCTCAAGCCGGTCGCCGAGCGGCTGCGCGCGCTCCTGCCCGGCGTCGAAGTGCGCTACGTGACCGACGTCGCCGGTCCCGAGGCCGCCGCCGCCGCCGCCGAACTGCGCGCCGGCGAAGTGCTGCTGCTCGAAAACCTGCGCTTCGAGCCCGGCGAGACCGAGAACGACAAGGACCTCGCCGCGCGGCTGGCGGCCCTGGCCGACGTGTTCGTCGAAGACGCCTTCGGCGCCTGCCACCGCGCGCACGCGAGCACGGCGGCGCTGCCGGGGCTGCTCAAGCCGGCGGTCGCCGGGCTGCTGCTCGAGCGCGAGATCGAGGCCTTCCACCGGATCATGGACGTCCCCCGCCGTCCCGTGGTCGCGGTGATCGGCGGCGCCAAGGTCTCGGACAAGCTGCCGGTGCTGCAAAGCCTGCTGCAGCGCGCCCAGGTGCTGTTGATCGGCGGCGGCATGGCCTACACCTTCCTGGCGGCAAAGGGAATCGAGGTGGGCGGCAGCCTGCTCGAGGAAGACCGCATCGACGCCGCCCGCGCGGTCCTCGCGGCGGCCCTGCGCGCCAGAGTGCGCTTGCTGTTGCCGACCGACCACGTGATCGCCGACGCGTTCGCCGACGACGCCGCCTTCCGCGTGGTCGAGGGCGCGATCCCCAAGGGCTGGATGGGGCTCGACATCGGTCCGGCCACCCAGCACGCCTACCGTTTGATCCTCGCCGGCGCGGGCACGGTGGTCTGGAACGGCCCCATGGGCGTCTTCGAGATGAGCGCGTTCCGCGAAGGCACGCTCACCGTGGCCCGCGCGGTGGCCGACAGCGACGCGGTGTCGGTGGTCGGCGGCGGCGACTCGGTGGCCGCCATCGCGATGGCCGGCGTGACCGAGCGCATCGGCTTCGTTTCGACCGGCGGCGGCGCCTTCCTCGAGATGCTCGAAGGCAAGCAGCTGCCGGGCATCGCGGCGCTCGACGACGCGCCCGCAGCCTAGTGCGCGCGCAAGAAAAGGGCCCGCCGCCCTCGCGGGCGGCGGGCCGGTCTGCGCCGGACGGCGCGCGCCTTACGGGAAGGTGTGGACGACGAGGTTGCTCACGTCGCAGTCGCCGCGCTGCACGGCCTGCAGGCGGACGGTGCGGCCAGAGAGGCCCGCGTTCACCATGCCCATCGCCGTCGCTTCGCCAGCGCCGTTGGCGACGATGGTCTGGTTGACGTCCGGGTCGGCCATGTCCACCGAGATGCCGACGCAACCGGGAATGCCGGTGGTGCCTGCCTGGAATCCGGCGACGAAAAAGATGCGGCGGCCGGGAACGGCGCCGGTGACCGTGATCGAATTCACGGTGCCGGTGGTGCCGGGAATCAGCGGGCCGAGCACCAGGCCGCCGGTTCCGGCCGGCGGTGCGGCCAGAGCCTCGGCCGCGACCGGCAGCAAGAGCGCGAGAGTCGCGACTGCGGCGATCGCGCTACGAAAGGGGATTTGCTTCATGGACGTGGCTTCCTCGCGAGAGGAGGTCGGCTTTGGGGAAGAGCGTTCCGCACCGGAACGGGAAAAGGGAAGAGCGGTGGCCCGCATTGCGGGGCACTGACCCGCCAGCATAGCCGGGATCGGCGCGGCCGATCGCCGAAAAACCACTTTTCCGACCTCCTACGCCTCGGAGCCGTCCGCCGAGCGTTCCGGGAGCCCTTCGAAGGCCTCGATCGAGGCGCGGAAAGCCGCCGTCAGCGGCCGCTTGCAGCGCCCGACCGGGTCCCAGGCAACCAGTCGCGCGCGCGCTTCGCACCAGGTTTCCCCGCCGGGTCCGACGATCCGGTAGGCCTGCAAGAACGAGGTCTCGCCGAGCCGGAGCGTGCGCGCCTGCACTTCGACCTGCACGCCGCCGAGCCCGGGCCGCAGGAAGGCCACGTTGGTCTGCGCCAGCACGAACGGGAACGCGCCCTCGGCGGCCATCAAGCCGAGTTCCCCGCAGTACGCCAGCCGCGCTTCCTCCATCAAGGTGAGGTAAACGGCGTTGTTGAGAACCCCTTGGCGGTCGTCGTCGACCCAGCGCGTGCGCAAGACGACGCGGAAACGCATCGCCTCGGCGGGCGGGACGGACGGCGACTCCATCGCGGGATTCAACCGCCGTCGGGCGCGCCTTTGCCGTCTTTGGGCACCAGGCCGTCGGCCTTCGCGCCGCCGGGGACGAGGTCGTCCTCGAGGATCCCGCGATCCTCCATCTCCTCCTTCACCTTGCGGCCGAGATCCTTGAGGGTGTCGTTGGTGTCGTCCTCGCCGCGCACCAGGTACGAGGCCACCACTGCGATCAGGCCGATCACGATCAGCAGCAGGAACAGCCGGATCGCGTGCTTGAGCAGGAACAGGGCCACGCCCAGCACGACCAGTCCGACCACCACGGTCAGCACCGGGCTGGCCTGGAATTGTTCGACCACCCAGTCCAAGAGGGGCGGATTGCGCATTGCCGCGCCAGTCTAGCGGCTTGACACCCTCTTCGATGCCGTGCAGCCTGGAGCGTCCGCTGGGTTCGGTGGCGTCCCTTCTCTGCGCATGATCCGCCTCATCCGGCTCCTCCCGCTGCTCGCCCTCTTCGCTCCCGGCTGCGGCGAGAGCGTTCCCGACCACCACGACGAGCTCGTCGGCACCTGGGTGCTCGACGCCGATTCGCTCGGCGGTCCCGACGCGGTCGCCATGCGCGAAGGCCTGGAGTTCGAGGTGGACTTCGCCGCCGACGGCACCGTGAACACGATCGCCCGCATCACCACGGCGGGCCGGGTCGAGCAGATCGAGAGCACGGGCACCTGGACCCTGCTCGGCAACCAGGTGACGGTGCTCCCCGTCCTCCGCGACGGCCAGCCGGTCAGCCGTGATCCGCGCACCGGCACCTTGCGCGAAGGCCGGCTGACCTTCGACGACGAGGGCCAGCTGTTCACGCTGATCCGCAAGTAGCGGATCCCTAGAATCGGGCCGTGGCCCCCGCCGTCCGCGTTTCCCCTTCGCTTCTCGCCTGCGATTTCACCCGCATGGCCGAAGAATTGCGGCGCGTCGAAGAAGCCGGCGCTGACTGGCACCACGTGGACGTGATGGACGGCCACTTCGTCGACAACCTGACGATCGGCCCGCCGGTGGTCGCCAAGATCAAGGAGCGCGCGACCATCCCGCTCGACGTGCACTTGATGATCGAGGAGCCGGCCCGCTGGGCGGCGCGCTACGCCGACGCCGGCGCCAACGTGCTGACCTTCCACTACGAGGCCGCGGAGGACGCTTTTCCCGAAACCATCGAGGCCTTCCGCAGGACCGGCGCCAAGGTCGGCGTGGCGGTCAACCCCGACTGCGGCGTCAAGCCCTTGCGCCCCCACCTGGACGCGCTCGACCTGGTGCTGGTGATGTCGGTGTACGCCGGCTTCGGCGGCCAGAAGTTCCTGCCCGCGGCGCTCGACAAGGTGCGCGCGCTGCGCGACTGGGGCTTCGCCGGCGACGTCGAGATCGACGGCGGCGTGACCGGCGCCAATGCGGGCGACTGCATCGAAGCCGGCTGTTCGGTGCTGGTGGCCGGCACCTTCGTGTTCCGCGCCCCCGACATCGGGCAGGCGATCCAGGCCTTGCGCACCGGCGCCGGCACCCTGCAGGCGGACGCCTGAGCGGCATGGCCGGCCGGCGAGCCGCACACGGACCCCCGCAAGGCGCGGCGGAGGAACAGCGCCTGGCGTGGATCCAGGGCCAGTCCTTCGGACACGGCGTCGAAACCATCGCGCCCTGGTGGGAGATCGCCGGGCACCTGTTCGAATACCGAGTCGACCTCGACCGGCTGCCGTTGCGCGACCGCGACCTGAGCGTTCGGCCGATCACCGACGCCGACGCGCCGGCGATCGAAGCCTGCTACCGCAGCGTCGCGCGCCGCAACCACGGCTATCCCGACCGCAACCACTACCTGCGGACGCGCGTGCGAAACCCGCGGCTCGGCGCGGCGACCGGTTTCCTGGTCGAGGCCGACGGCGCGGTCGAGGGCTACCTGTACATGGTGGCGGTCCACGACCAGAAGGGGTACCAGCACCGCCTGCACTTGACCGACTTCCAGGCGGCCACTGCGCGCGCCGGCCGGCGCTTGTTCGCGCTGCTCGCCGACCACGCACGCATGGCCAGCACGGCGCGCTGGCAAGGCGGTCCCAACGATCCCATCGTCGAACTGCTGCCGGAATTCCTGTACGAGATGAACGTGGTCGAGCAGTGGATGCTGCGGATCCTCGACGTCCCGCGCGCGTTCGAGGCGCGCGGCTGGCCGGCCGGCGTGACGGCCGAGTCGCAGCTCGAAATCGAGGACCCGGACATCGCCGAGAACCACGGCCGCTTCGTGCTCGCGGTTGCGGACGGCGCGGCCGAGGTGAGCCCGGGCGGCGCGGGCCACCTGCGGATGCACGTGCGCGACCTCGCGCCGCTCTACACGGGCTACCATCCGCCGGCGACGCTGGCGGCAATGGACCGCCTGCAGGGTCCCGATTCCGCGCTGGCGACCGCCGCCACGGTCTTCGCCGCACCCTGTCCCGCCATGGCGGACATGTTTTAGGCGGCCGGAGCCCGCGCCAACGCATGTTCTGGATCTACGCGGCGATGGCCGCCCAGACGCTGATCTCCGCGGGCACCTTCCTGGTGGTCAAGGCGGCGACCGGCCTGCTCGCGCCGCTCGAACTCGCGTGGTTCCGCTTCGTGGTCGCGGCTCTCGCCTACGTGACCGTGCTGCTCGCCACCGGCCGCCGCCTGCTGCCGCCGCGCACGGCCTTCCGCCGTCTGCTGCTGCTCGCGCTGCTCGGCACGGTCTTCAACCAGTGCATGTTCCTGTCAGGGCAGGCGCGCACGCCGCCGACCCACGGCGCCATTCTGTACGCGCTCACGCCGGCCTGCGTGCTGCTGTTCGAGCGCATGCTGCTCGGCGCCGCGATCACCGGCCGGAAAGCGCTCGGCACCACCATCGCGTTCAGCGGCGCGGCCCTGGTGCTGCTGCAGAACGGCATCGATCTCGCCGGCGGCACCTTCGCGGGCGACGGCATGATCCTGGCCGCGGTCTTCTCGTGGTCGGCGTACACCGTGCTGGCGCGCGCCGAGATCCGCGCGCACGGAGCGGTGTCGTTCACGGCCTGGGCGCTGATCCTGGGAGCGGTGATGTCCACGCCCTTCGCGCCGCTGGTAGTGCGCGCCCCCGCCGAGTGGCCGGCGATTCCCGCCGGCGCCTGGCTCGGCGTGCTCTATCTCGGCTTGATGACCAGCACGCTCGCCTACCTGTTGTGGAACGTCGGCCTGCGCCATCTCGAAGCCGCGCAAGTGGCGGTGTTCTCCAACCTGCAGCCGGTGTGCACGGGGCTCCTGTCCTGGTTCGTGTTCGGCGAGCGGCTCACCTGGCACCTGGCGGGCGGATTCGCGCTGGTCGTGCTGGGCGTGAGCCGGGTGCAGCGGCGGCGGCCGCTGCCCCCGCCACTCCGCTAGACTGGGCGCATGGCTTGGGGCCGACTGAAGAAGAAGAAGGACATGCCCGGCGGGCTGTGGAGCAAGTGCTCCGCGTGCGGGGCGATGGTCTACAACAAGGAACTCGAGGCCAACTTGATGGTGTGCCCCGAGTGCGCGTTCCATCACACGCTCAACGCGCGCCGGCGGATCGAGATCACCGCGGATCCCGGCAGCTTCGAGGAGCACTTCGCCGACCTGCAGCCGCGCGACCGGCTGGGATTCATCGACGCGATCCCCTACGCCGAGAAACTGCAGAAGGCGCAGGAGAAGACCGGCAACGCCGAAGCCTGCCTCGCCGGCCTCGCGCGCATCGACGGCCAGCCGGTGGCCATCGCCGTGCTCGACTTCGCGTTCATGGGCGGTTCGATGGGCGAGGTCGTCGGCGAGAAAGTCACCTTGACCACCGAGCTCGCCGGCGTGAAACAGCTCCCGCTGGTGATCTTCTCGGCCTCGGGCGGCGCGCGCATGCACGAAGGCGCCATCTCGCTGATGCAGATGGCCAAGACCTGCTCCGCGCTGCACCTGTACCGCGAGACCGGCGGCTTCTCGATCTCGGTGATGACCAACCCCACCACCGGCGGCGTCACCGCCAGCTTCGCCACGGTCTGCGATCTGGCGATCGGCGAGCCCGGCGCTCTGATCGGATTCGCCGGCCCGCGGGTGATCGAGAACACGATCCGCCAGGAACTGCCGCAAGGCTTCCAGCGCTCCGAGTTCTTGATGGAGAAAGGCCAGCTCGACTGCATCGTCAGCCGTGCGGACATGCGCGAGACCCTCGCGCGGCTGATGTCGTACTCGCCCTACGGCCGCAAGCACGCGGCGCAGGCGACCGCCGGCTAGACCGGAAGCGGCGGGCCCTCGGCTGCACCGGCAGCTGCGGCCGCGAGCGCGCCCGCGCGCAATTGCCCGCACGCGGCGTTGGCCTCGGCGCCGACGGTGCGCCGTAGCTGGCACGAGATGCCTTCTTCGTGCAGCACTGCCAGAAACGCGCGCACCCGCGCCTGCGTCGGCGCTCGGAAGGGCTGGCCGGCGACCGGATTCCAGCCGATCAGGCTGAGGTGCGCTCGGCGCCCGCGCAGCAGTCCGGCAAGGGCGCGGGCGTCGGCGCGCGCGTCGTTGACCTCGCCGAGCAGCACGTACTCGACCTGGTAGCTGCGCCGCGTCCACGCGTGGAAACGATCGGCGGCCGCGAGCAGTGCGGCGGGCTCGACTTGCGGCTGGCTTGGCACCAGCTCGGCGCGGGTCGCGCGATCGGCCGCGTGCAAGGACACCGCGAGGGTGAACTTGAGCCCCATCTCGGCCAGCCGGTCGATCGCCGCGGGCGGGCCGACGGTGCTCACCAGCACGTGGCGCGGGCCGAGCTCGGCTTCGTCACGCAGGATCGGCAGGGCAAAGCGCAGCGCGGCGAGGTTGTGGGTCGGCTCGCCCGCGCCCATGAACACCACCCGCCGCACCGGCCCGTGCCGGCGCAGCAGCGCGACTTGTTCCAGGATCTCGTGGCCCGCCAGATTGCGGCGCACGCCGTCGAGTCCCGACGCGCAGAAGGTGCAGCCGACCGCGCAGCCGACCTGGCTCGACAAGCAGGCCGAGGGCGCAGCGCTGCCGGGCAGGCGCACGGCTTCGACCAATTCGCCGTCGTGCAGGCGCAGCAAGTGCTTCTCGGAGCCGTCGGCGGCGCTCTCGCGGCGCGCGCTCACCAAACTGAGCCAGTCGAAGCGCTTTTCCAGCGCGGCCATCAGCCCGCGCGGCATGGGACTGCTCGCGGGCGGCGCGGCGGCTGGATCTTCCCCGGCGAGCAGGCGCCGGCGCAGCCGCTCGGCGTGGACCGGGGCGGCTCCCAATTCGACGAGAGCCGCGCGGGTCTCGGCGAGCGTCAGCGCCAGGATGGGTGTGCGTTCCGCCACGGTCGGGGCGAATTCTAGCGGGGGCCTGCGTGCCGCCCCTAGCATGCCGGCATGGACGGCAAGCTTCTCGTGCAGATCAGCGGGGCGGTGGCACTCGGCATGGGCGTGGTGGCGATGCTCGCGCCCGGCTTCGTCGCCGACTTTCTCGATCTCCTGCCGCAGACCACCGCCGCGCACGGCGAGATCCGCGCCAGTCTCGGCGGCGTGTGGGCGGCCATGGGCCTGGTGGTGCTCGGCGGCATGAGCACCGGGAAAGGCCGCACCATGGCACGCGGCGTGGGCGTCGTCTGGGGCGGTGCGGTCGCTGGCCGCGTACTGTCGCTGGTGCTCGACGACCTGGTCGCGCCGCTGACCTGGCTGTCGATCGCGGTCGAGACCGCGCTGGTGGTCGCGCTGTTCCGCGGACTCGGCCAGCTCGAGCGCGAGGCCGCCGCCAAGATCGAATCCGCGCCGGGCACCGCGTAGCAGGCGGTCAGTCCGGCGGCGGCGTGGCGGCGCCTTCGCGCAGCCAGCGCGCGTGGCGCACGATCCGCTCGAGAATGCGCAAGTCGCGCGCCTGCAGCGGCAGCGCGGCCAGGCGGCGCAGCGCGGCCTCGAGATGCTCGGGGACTTCGCGGAAACCGGCGGCATCGATTTCCACGCGTGCCTTCTCCGCCGCGCGCGCCTTTTGCGCGGCATCGGCCCAGCACAGCTCCTCGAGTTCGTTTCCGGCGCGCTCGGCCGCTTCGGCCGGGTTGCGAAACCACTCGTATAGCGTGACCGCCAGCGCGTGCGACAGGTTGAGCGACGACAAGCCGCGCGTCGGAATGTTGCACAGAGCCGTGCAGGCTTCGACTTCGATGGTTTCGAGCCCGCGGTCCTCGCGACCGAACACCAGTCCGACCCGGGCCTCGCCCCCCCACTCGGCGCGCAGCCCGGCCAGTTCCGGCAACGGCACGGTCTGGCGGTGACGGCCGGCACGCGCGGTCAGCCCCAGGAGGTGCGTGCAGCCTTCGGTGGCCGCCGCGAGTTCGGGAACCACGCGTAGTGCTTCGAGCTGCGGCAGCGCCATCGCGCCGGTGCGTTCGGCTTCGCTGCGACGCCAGGCGACCCCGCCCACCTGCACCCAGTCGTCGAGGCCCGCGGTGGCGAGCACGCGCGCGCAAAAGCCCAGGTTGGCGGCGATGCCGGGCTCGACCAGGATCACGCGCGGGTCCACGGGGGGGAGCGTAGCAAGCTGCCGGCGGCCGTTATCCTCGACGCCATGAGCGAGCGTTTCTCCCGCGCGAGTCTCGCCTTCGAAGGCGAATCCGGAATCGATTTCCTGTGGGAGCCGCTCGGGCTCCAAGGCCATGGCATCAGCGTGATGCGCTTCCAGCCCGGCGAGGGCCAGCCTTTCTGGCACCACCACGAGCGGCAAGAAGAGGTGTACGTGGGGATCCGCGGCGTCACCACCATCCGGATCGACGAACAGGAACTGCAGCTCGCCCCCGGCGACGCCGTGCGGGTCGAGGCCGCCGCGGTGCGCGCCGTCGGCAACACCAGCGTTGCGGCCTGTGCCGTGCTGGTCACCGGCGGCTTGCCGCTCGACGAGCCGCGCACCGGCAGCAACCGCGGCGCCCTGCTCCGCGACGGCAGCCGGGTCAAGGAACTCGGGGTCCCCGATTGGGGACCCAAGGCGCCCGCCTAGCGTCTGTCCTTCCCCCGCCGGACGGCCTCTAGCCACCCCCCAAGGGCGGCCGATATACTCTCCGCCCTTCTGATCCCCGATAGCTCAGTTGGTAGAGCAGCTGACTGTTAATCAGCTTGTCGCAAGTTCGAGTCTTGCTCGGGGAGCCACCACACCGAAGGCCGCCAGATCCGCTGGCGGCCTTCGCCGTTTCTGGGGCCACTGGGGCCGCCGTCTCGGCCGTGCGAGGAGGGACGGGAGAGCATGAAACCGTGGCACTCTTGTCACATCCTGCGGGTGGCCGCAGGTGTCTGCTCATGAATAGGTCGGGTTAGTCACGAACTTGACCGGGTCGGGGCGGTCATTCGATCTGACGAGGAAGTAGGCGTTCACGACATCCTGCGCCCCGGTGCGCGCGCCGGCCGGCAGCGCCGTTTTGGCCGCCGGATGGCACTCCAGCCGCCGGACGGAGCAGGTTTATGCGTGTCGGGTCCGGCGGTTCCGGCGGTTCCGGCAGTTCCATCACGGCATGGCGGAACAGGAGTTCCGCTCTGGAGGTGACCGCCTTCCTGAGCGACCTGGCCACGCGTGGGCGAGTCGCGGCCTCCACCCAGAACCAGGCGCTGGCGGCGCTCCTGTTCCTGTACCGGGAGGTGCTCGGCCAAGACCTCCCATGGCTCGGCGACCTCACCCGCGCTCGCGGGCCGCGGCGGCTCCCCGTGGTCCTGACCCGGGCCGAGGTGCGGGCGGTGCTCACCGGGATGGAAGGCGTCCCGAAGCTCATGGCGACGCTGCTCTATGGGTCCGGACTGCGCCTGCTCGAGTGCTGCCGTCTGCGCGTGAAGGATCTCGACTTCAGCCGGAATCAGCTCACTGTGCGGCGCGGCAAGAGGGACAAGGACCGCGCCACCATGCTCCCGGCGGCGGTGAAGACGGAGTTGGAGGCGCATCTCCGCGTGGCGAGGGAGCAGCACCGCCAGGACCTGGCGGCGGATGCCGGGTGGGTGGAGCTTCCCGGCGCCCTGGCGCGGAAGCTCCCCTCGGCCGGTCGCGACTGGGCGTGGCAGTGGGTCTTTCCCGCGACGCGCGGTTACGTCGAGCCGGAGACCGGCCAGCGGCGGCGCCACCACCTCCACGAGACCGTGGTCCAGCAGGCTGTGCGCCGGGCGGTGCTGGCGGCAGGGATCCCCAAGCGGGCGACCTGCCACACCTTCCGCCACTCCTTCGCGACGCATCTCCTGGAGGACGGCAGCGACATCCGCACCGTCCAGGAGCTGCTCGGGCACAAGGACGTGTCCACCACCATGATCTACACCCATGTCCTCAACCGAGGTCCGGCGGGCGTGCAGAGCCCGGCGGACCGGCTGCTGGGAGAATGACGGTGGCCGACCGCCTGCCCCATCGAGCAGCCTCGCCTGTGGCGGACGTGACCTGTCCGCTGGCTGTGTTCACGCTTCTTCGGCAGACCAGCCTAATCCGGAGCGTGGCCAGAGGACGAGGATCCCAACTCCAGCCCTGGCAAGGAGTACGGACCGTGGTAGGCTGCCCTGCCGCCGGCGTTAGGCCGATGGGACCTGCTGGAACCCGACTCATTAGGCAGGTCTGTCGAATTACTAGTTACCCAGACAAGGACCGCGGCAGGATGAAGAATCAGTACTTCGGTGACATCAACGACTACCGCAAGTACGGCCTCTTGCGCGCCCTGCAGTCGAGTGGTGACGGCAGTCTTCTGGTCGCCTGGATGCTCACGCCGGACGACGGCGGCCGAGACGGCGGATTCCGCTCGTATCTTGATGCTCCCGAGACATGGGCCAACCACGATCCCGATCTCTTCGCCGGCCTGGCTGGTCTGCTTCGCTCGGAACCCATGCCTGCTGTGTCACTGATCGAGGGGTCCGGGCTTTTGCCCAGGGCGTGCTACCACTCGGCGGTGGTTCCCGACGGACGCCGGGAACGTGACGCCTGGCGCCATGACCTGCTTCGGGCCGCCTGCCGCGTCGATCTCGTATTCGTCGACCCGGACAACGGGATCGAGGTTTCTTCGAAACCCGTCGGCCGCATGGGCTCCTCGAAGTACGTCACGTGGGGCGAGATCGAGGCGTTGTGGGAAGCGGGTTGCTCGGTCCTCATCTACCAGCACTTCCGCCGTGAATCCCGGCAGGGCTTCACGGAACGGCTCGCGGCAGATCTCCGGTCCCGCACCGGTGCTCGTTTCGTGGTGGCGTTCCGAACGCCTCGCGTCCTATTCCTGCTGGCCGCCCAGGATCGGCATGCACGGCGATTCGGCGGTGCCGTTCCCTTGCTCTCCGGCCGCTGGAATGATCAGATCAAGGCCGTGGAGCTGGCTAACACATGTATGGCCCCCCGACGTCAAGGACAAACTTCTTCCGGCCACGGCCCGATCGGGGTGGATGATGTTGCGGCCGCGTGAGCCACGAGCCGTTCCTGTCTCGGGTTTCCGAGTCGGTGCGGGGGAGCGCCCTGCACCAAACACATGTATGGCCCCCCGACGTCAAGGACAAACTTCTTCCGGCCACGGCCCGATCGGGGTGGATGATGTTGCGGCCGCGTGAGCCTCGAGCCGTTCCTGTCTCGGGTTTCCGAGTCGGTGCGGGGGAGCGCCCTGCACCAAACACATGTCGAGGATCGACCACCTGGTCTCGCTGGCATGCGGCCGGTGGCGCCGTCGCGGGCGACGGGCGTCCTAGAAACTCATCGGTTCCCTCGTGCCGTCCCACTCATGCGGTGCAGGCCGACGGCGGCCAGTTGTTTTCGGGCTCGGGTGAGGGGCAGGGCGGATCTGTGCACGCAGTTGTTCGGTGTGGGTGGAGGGAGCCGGCGTCCAATCAAGCGGTCGGGCTGCCGGGCTGTGTGGCCCAGGACTGTGTTCACGTGCTCGGGGCACAGGTCGCGTCCGGGTCGTCGTGCGGGCTCCGCCCTTGGTGGCTCGAGTTAGGCGTCGGGCTCGCCGGCTCCGCTCCGTGGTTCTCAGTTGGTCTTCAGGAAGCGCTCCAGGTCGAAGGCGGTCTTGCGGGCGAGCATGTGGTAGACGGCGCGGCCGAGCTTGTGGGCGAGGATGGACAGGGACTTTCCCTTGCCATGCTTCTTCTCGAGCCGCGCCTTGAACGCCTTGCCTCGCTCGCACTTGGCGAGGAAGAGCACGGCGGCCTCGGAGAAGGCCCACTTCAGGTGGACGTTGCCCATCTTGGCGCCGCTCGACCCCTTGCGCTTGCCGGCCGACTCCTTGGTGCCCTTGACGAGCCGGGCGTAGGACGCGAAGTCCTGCACGCGCGGGAAACGGGCGATGTCGTGGATCTCGTAGAGGATTGTCATCGCCAGGATCTTGCCGATGCCGGGCACCGTGCGGAGGCGGTGGAAGACAGTGGCGTCGTGCTGCTTGGCCCGGCGCACGAGGAAGAGCTCGAGCTCGCGGATGCGCTGGTCGTAGACCTCGACCAACGAGAGGTCGAGAGCGACGGCCTGCTTAGTGCTCGGGTCCTCGAAGCCGGGTCCGATGCCTTCCCGGTTGCACTTGTAGGCGATGCGGCCGGGGGAGGGCAGGTTGTACTGGTGGTGGGTGTTCTGGACGTGAGCCAGCAGTCGGGCGCGGTGGCGGACGAGATGCAGACGGCGGCGCAGCAGGTCGCGCGTGGCGCGCATCGGCCGCGGGTAGACGTACGCCATGGGAAACATGCCGCCCTTGAGGAGCTTGGCGATCTTGAGCGCGTCGATGCGGTCGTTCTTGGACTTGGAGCCGTGGATCGCGCCCATGTAGAGCGCGTGGCCGAGCACGAAGGGGATGCCCTCGTTGGCGCAGAGGTCGGCCACCCAGTACCAACTGAACATGCACTCGACGCCGATCACCAGATCCTCGCGGAAGGGTGCCAGAGCGTTGAGCAGAATCGCCGGGTCGGTCGGGAAGTCCTTGTGGAGGAGGACCTGGTCCTGGCCGTCGAGGACGCAGAGGTACATCGAGCGGGCATGCAGATCGATGCCGCAGGTGTGCTTGTGGGTGTGGCTGTAGAATCTCATCCGGTTCCTCCCGCGGGGGTGTTGAGCGTGGACACAGCATCCACGACGCCGGACGGTCCGGCGACCCGCGGGAGGGCCATGATGAGGATCAACAGCATGCAGCGGACGGCGCTACGCGCCGCCGCTGATGCTGAGCGTTAGGCGGCAACACAGGGTTCGCTATGAACGCAAACAGACAGCGTGAAGTGCAAGATCCCATCGTGAAGGAGTACTCCCGGCACGCGGAGGTGTACGACACGAAGTGGTCGTTCTATGTCGAGGCCACGACTCGAGAGACGATGAGCCGACTCAGCTTGCGGCGGACAGACCGGGTACTCGATGTTGGCTGTGGCACCGGCGCTTTGCTTCACCGTTTGTCGGCGACTTATCCCGGCGTGAAGTTGTCCGGCGTTGACCCCGTACCGGAGATGCTGGCAATTGCGCGTCGCAAGCTTTCACCATCTATCGAGCTCCGTGAGGGGTGGGCGGAGCACCTCCCATTTGCGCGGGAACAGTTCGATGTTGTCGTTTCATGCAATATGTTCCACTACATTCGCAAGCCCATCGCGGCGTTGCGCGAGATGAGACGGGTTTTGCGTCCAGGCGGTCCGGTAGTTGTCAATGGCTTTGAGACACTCTTCATCTGAGTTTACAGGACCACCGAGAGGTTCTCGGCAGTCGGCGGGTTGATCCAGACGGCAGTCGGCAGGGCCGGCGGCGTCGGAGGTTTGCGGACGAAGCGCTCGGGGT
>DASWJW010000158.1:0-7381 GCA_036396955.1 Planctomycetota bacterium | reverse complement strand
CATGTCGACGCGCGGGCGGAAATGCATGCCCTCGAGGTGCGCGATCGTGGTGAGTTCGAGCAGATTGCTCCAGCCCTTGGCGTCGCGCGCCAAGAGCGTCAGGTGCGTGTACGGATTGGTCCGCTTGTCGTGCTTCTTGAGGCGCGAGTCCTGCGCGATGTACACCTCGCAGCCGAGGATCGGCTTGATCGCGGCCTTCTTGCAGGCCTTGTAGAACTCGATCGCGCCGTAGAGATTGCCGTGGTCGGTGATCGCGAGCGCTTCGTGGCCGTCCTTGACCGCGGCCTTCACCAGGTCGGGGATCCGGTTTGCACCGTCGAGCAGCGAGTACTCGGTGTGGACGTGAAGGTGGACGAAGTCTTCCATGGTGCTGCGTCCGAGAATAGCGGCGTGGCGGCCGCCATTCTCCACAGGGTGCCAACGCGGCGCCGGGCGGAACGGGCCCGCCGAGAGTGGAGCCGGAGTGGAGCGCTCAGGGCGCCTGGAGCGCCCGGGACGTCCGGCGCGCTAGCCCGCCGCCGAACCGGCGCGCAGGCTCTCGGCCGCCAGCTGGTCGCGAACCCGGTCCATGGTCGACAGGAAGCGCTCGATCTGCTCTTCGGTGTGCGTGGCCATGAACGAACAGCGCAGCAAGTCCATCCCGGCCGGCACGGCCGGCGCGGTCACCGCGTTGACGAACACGCCTTCGGCGAGCAGCCGGTGCCAGAAGCGGAAGGTGTACATCCGCTCGCCGAGGATCACCGGGATAATCGGGCTTTCGGTGCTGCCGACGTTGAAGCCGAGATTGCGCAGGCCGGTCCGCGCCTGGGACGAGATCTGCTGCACGCGCGCCCGCCGTTCCGGCTCGTCGCGGATGATCTCGAGGCACTTGATGGCCGCGGCGCAGACCGCGGGCGGCGTCGCGGCCGAGAAGATCAGCGAACGCGCGTTGTGGCGGATGTACTCGAGGACGTACTTGGGCCCTGCGCAGAAACCGCCGATGCCGGCGAGGGACTTGGAGAAGGTCCCCAGGACCAGGTCGACCTCGTCTTCGACGCCGAAGTGGTCGGCGATGCCGGCGCCGCGGTCGCCGAAAACGCCGAAACTGTGCGCTTCGTCCACCACGACGCGCGCGTTGTAGCGGCGTGCGAGCGCGGTGATTTCGGGGAGCCGCGCGAACTCGCCGGTCATGCTGAACAAGCCGTCCGTCACCACGAGCATGCCGCGGCCTTCGCCGGCCGAGAGATGCTCCTCGAGCGCCTCCATGTCGGCGTGGCGGAACTTGCGCACTTCGGCGAACGACAAGCGGCAGCCGTCGAGGATCGAAGCGTGGTTCTCGCGGTCGCAGAGGATGAGGTCCTCGCGCTGCGCGAGCGCCTGGATGACGCCGAGGCAGGTCTGGTAGCCGGTTGAGAAAACCAGCGCGGCTTCCTTGCCGGTGATCTGGGCGAGCAGTTCCTCGAGCTGCAAGTGCAGGTTGAGCGTGCCGTTGAGGAAGCGCGAACCGGTGCAGCCGGTTCCGTAGCGCATCAACGCGGTCTGCGCCGCCTCGAGAACGCGTGGCTCGTGCGTCAGCCCCAGGTAGTTGTTGGAGCCGGCCATGATCGCCTTGCGTCCATCGACCCAGACTTCCGTCCCCTCCGACGCTTCGATGGGGTGGAAGTACGGGTACACGCCCGCTTCCTGGACAGCCATGTACGGCTGCCGGCGTTCACACTTGGCGAAGACGTCCGGGCGCATTCGCCGCGCATTGTCGTCCGGCGGCAGGAATGGGTCCACCCTCACGATGGTTACGGAGCCGGCCTGTGCCAAGGCCCCCCCGGGCCTAGAATGTCGCTGTGCGGCTGCTCCTGACCGGTGCCACAGGGTTCGTGGGCGGCGCCGCCCTGCGGGCCTTCCTCGACGCCGGCCACCGGGTAAGGGCACTGGTGCGCGACCCCCGGGGCTTGCCCGGCGACCTCGCCGCGCATCCGGCTCTCGAAACGCACGCGGGGAGCCTGGTCAGCCCGGACAGCCTGCAGGGCCTCGGCGCCGGCGTCGACGCCGTGGTCCACCTTGCCGGCGTGGTCGACGCGCCGCGCGCCGCGGACTTCCAGCGGGTGAATTGCGACGGCACCCGCAGGCTCGCCGAGGCCGTGGCGCGCGCCGCGCCGCAGGCGATCTGGGTGCAGGTGTCGTCGCTGGCCGCCACCGGCCCCGGCGACCCGAGCCGCGACAGCGACCCGCCGCAGCCGGTGAGCGAGTACGGCCGCAGCAAACTTGCCGGTGAGCAGGTGCTCGGCCAGGCCTGGCCGGGGCCGCGGGTCGTCCTGCGGGCGGCGGCGGTCTACGGGCCGGGCGACGTCGGCTTCCTGCCGTTCTTCCGCGCGGCGGCGGCGGGGCGCGTCAATGCGCTCCCCGCCAAGGGCCCGGCGCGGTTGTCCTTGGTCCACGTCGACGATCTGGTTGCCGCGCTCCAGCTCGCCGTGGCCGGCGGTGCGGCGCTGGAGCGTGGCCGCGTCCTGCACATCGCCGCGCCGGAACGCCCGTCGCCGCGCGAACTGCTGGCCGCGATCGCCACTGCGGTCGGCGGCCGCAGCCGGATCGTCTCGGTGCCGACCGCGTTGCTCTGGACCGTGGCGGCGCTCGCCACGCCGTCGCGCCGCTTGTGGGGACGGCCGCGCTACCTCTCCTTGGACAAGGCCCGCGAATTGACCGCCGCGGCCTGGTGCTGCGAAGCCGACGGTGCGACTGCCGCTCTGGGCTGGGTGCCGCGCTACACCTTGGCGGCGGGACTGGCGCATACCGCTGCGGCCTACGCCAGCGCCGGACTGCTGCCCAAGTCCGCCACCGCCGCCGCACGGTCCGCGACTTGACGCCCGGGGGGGGATCCGATGCAATCTCCTCCCACTTTGCACGCACCCGTAGCTCAACTGGATAGAGCATCTGACTACGGATCAGAAGGTTGGGGGTTCGAATCCTCCCGGGTGCACCAACCTTGAGCCGCCTCTTCCCCCTGCAAGCGCCGCGGGACGCCGAAGAGCGCGACCAGCGCGTGATGGCCATGGCGCTGCACGAAGCGCGCCGCGCTTTCGAGCTCGACGAGGTCCCCGTGGGCGCCATCGTGGTGCGCGGTGACGAACTGCTCGGCCGCGGCGCCAACCAGGTCGAGGCTCTGCGCGACGCGACCGCCCACGCCGAAATGCTGGCCTTGAGCCAGGCCTTCGCCGCGGCGGGGGAGAAGCGCCTGGTCGACGCCGAACTTTTCTGCACCTTGGAACCGTGCCTGCAGTGCGCCGGCGCGCTGGTGCACGCCCGGATCGCCAGAGTGGTCTACGGCGCGCCCGACCCGAAGTTCGGTGGCGTGGAATCGCTCGCCCGCCTGCTCGAACTGCCTGGCCTGAACCACCGGGTCGCGGTGCGCGCCGGCGTGATGGCCGAGGAGTCGGCGGCGCTGTTGCGCGCTTTCTTCCAAGGCCGCCGCGGCCGCGACCGCGCTTGAAGAGCGCGGCTCCCGGCGCTTTCCCGGCCGCCCCGGGGGCCGCTAGACTATCCGGCTCCAATCGTGTGGAGAGGTGCCGGAGCGGCCGAACGGTCTGGTTTCGAAAACCAGTGTGGTCTAACGGCCACCGAGGGTTCAAATCCCTCCCTCTCCGCCATCTGGCCCGCGTTCTTTCCCCCACGAATCCGCACCCATTCCAGAAAAGATGGGGCGAGCTCTTCGGAGCTCACGGAGAGGTGTCCGAGTGGCCGAAGGAGCACGCTTGGAAAGCGTGTGTGTCGTAAGGCACCGAGGGTTCGAATCCCTCCCTCTCCGCCACTTGCCACGCCGTCGGAGTCGGGGGCTCGGCACCGCGCAGCGGACCCTCGCCGAACCGGGTCAGACCGGGAACGGAGCAGCCCTAAAGCGAGGCGTCCGGGTGCCGCGGCCTGCCGGGCCTCCGATTCCGCCGGCGTTACTCTCTAGGCAGCCGCCGTGGCGCGCCGCGACTTGGCCGTCCCGGTCGCGCGCAACGGCCGCAATCCCCTTGTCCTACCGCGTCCTGGCCCGCAAGTACCGTCCTCGCACCTTCGGCGAGGTGATCGGCCAGGACCACATCGTCCGCGCGTTGAGCCGGGCGATCGAGAAGGAGCGCGTCGGCCAGGCCTATCTGCTGGTCGGGCCGCGCGGCGTCGGCAAGACCAGCACGGCGCGCATCCTGGCCAAGTCGCTCAACTGCGAACGCGGCCCCACGGTCGCCCCCTGCTTGACCTGCGCGGCCTGCACCGAAATCGAGAGGGGCGCCAACGTCGACGTGGTCGAGATCGACGGCGCGAGCAACAACGGGGTCGACGACGTGCGCGCGATCCGCGACCGCGTGCACTACCTGCCGCTGCGCGACCGCACCAAGATCTACATCGTCGACGAAGTGCAGCGGCTGTCGGGCCCGGCCTTCGACGCGCTGCTCAAGACCCTCGAGGAGCCGCCCGGCCACGCGCTGTTCCTGTTCGCGACCACCGACCCGCAGAAGATCCCCGACACGATCGTCTCGCGCTGCCAGACCTTCGAATTCAGGCGGCTGCGCGAAGCCGACGTCCGCGCCAAGATGGAGCGGATCTGCGTGGAGGAAGGCCTCGAGGTTCCCACCGACGTGCTGGTGGCGATCGCGCGGGGCTGCCGCGGCGGCATGCGCGACGCCGAGTCCATGCTCGACCAGCTGCTGGCGGTCGCCGACGGCGCGCCCAGCCTCGACGACCTCGAAATGATCGCCGGGCTGGCGCGGCCGGAACGCTGGCTGACGCTGTTCGAATCGCTCGCCGTCGACGACGGTGCTGCGGTGCTGCGGTCCGTGGACGACTTCCTGCAGCGCGGCGGCACCGAGCGCGACTTCGTCGAACAGGCCATCGACGCCGTGCGCGACTTGCTGCACGTGGCCTTGCTGGGAGAAGACGCGCTCGGCGTGGAGCCCGCGCCCGAGCGCCGCGAGCAGATGCTCGCGCTGGCCGGACAGCTCGGCCGCGAGCGGCTGGAGAGCCTGCTCGGCATGCTGTTCACGCTCGACGGCCGCATGAACCACGCGCCGCTCGCCGCGCGCGCCCTGCTCGAATGGACCTTGCTGCGCGCGGCGCGGCTCGGTGCCTTGATCGAGACCGGCGCCTTGCTCGAAGCCCTGCAAGGGGGCGGCGGTTCGCCGGCTTCGGCGGCGGCGCCGGCCGCCGCCGTCGCGCCCAGGCCGACTGCGGCGCCCAGGCCGAAAACGGCGGCCGCGACCAAGGCCGCGCCGCGATCGAAGACGGCGCCGAAGCCGGCCGCGTCCGCGGCCACGGCGACCGTCGCCACGGCGACCGCCAGCGCACCGCAGACCGTCACGCTCGAGACCTTGATGACGGCCGCCGAACGCGGTCGTCCGACGCTCGGCCGCACGCTGCGCGACCACTTGATCGAAGGCACCGTGGCGGGCGCTGCCGTCGACCTGCTCCTGCGCCCGCCGCGGGAGCGCGACCTGGCCATGCTCGAAGACCCGGTCGAACTCGCCTACTTGCGCGACTTGCCCGGCAGTCCCGGTCCTTGGCGGATCCGCTTCGCCGTGCAGACCGCGCGTCCCCCCGACCCGATCGGCGATCGCTTGCGCGAGGCCTTCGGCGGCACCGAAGAAACCCCCTGAACGACCATGGCTGGAAGTCTCGGCGACCTTGGCGGCTTGCTCAAGCAGGCCCAGAGAATGCAGCGCCAAGTGGCGGAACTGCAAGAAGAACTCAACAAGCGCACTTTCGAGGGCCGCGCCGGCGGCGGCGCCGTGCGCGCCAAGGTGAACGGTGCCCGGGCCATCCTCGAGATCAAGATCTCGCCCGAGGTCGTCGACCCCGCGGAAGTCGAGCTGCTCGAGGACCTGGTGCTCGGCGCGGTCAAGGATGCGCTGAACCAGGCCGAAGCGACCGTCGCCAAGGAAATGCAAGGGCTCACCGGCGGCATGGGCCTGCCGGGGATGTTCTAGGCGCGCGGTGTACCCCGAGCCCCTCGAACGCCTGGTCCGGGCCCTGGAGCGGTTTCCCGGAGTGGGCGCGCGCAGCGCCGAGCGCATGGCGCTGCACGTGCTGCGCTCCAGGCGCGAAGAAGTCGCGGAATTGGCGATGGCGCTGCGCGACGCGCGGATCCACACCCACCGCTGCGAGGTCTGCGGCAACGTCACGCTGCAGTCGCCGTGCGCGCTGTGCAGCGACGCGGCCCGTGACCGGAGCATCGTCGCCGTGGTCGAAGGGCCGCGCGAGGTCGAGCGCATGGAGTCGGCCGGCGTGCACCGGGGCCTCTACCACGTGCTGGTCGAAGGCTTCGCGCCGCGCGAGGGCGCCGAGCCCGAGCACGGCGCGCTGCGCAGCTTGCGCCGGCGCGTCGACTCGGGAGTGGTCCGCGAAGTCGTGCTCGCGACCGCGCCCGACCGCGAAGGCGAAGGCGCGGCGTTGCTCGTGCGCGAAGCGCTGGCCGGAAGCGGCGTCCGCATGACCCGGCTGGCGCGCGGAATACCGGTCGGCACGCGGCTCGAGTACCTGCACGGCGAGATCCTCGCCGAGGCCTACCGCGGCCGCAACGAGTGGGGCGGCGGCGAAGCCGCAGCGGAAACCACGCCGCCGCCGGCATGAGCGCGCCGGGGCGGCGCGCCTTGTTGGTGGCCTACGACGGCGCGGCCTTCTTCGGTTTCCAGCGCCAGCCGGGTTTTCCCACGGTGCAGGAAGAACTCGAGCGTGCGTGGGCGGCGGTGCGCGACGAACGCGCGGTGATGCACGGCAGCGGCCGCACCGACTCGGGCGTGCACGCGTGGGGCCAAGTCGTGCACTTCCACAGTGAGCGGCCGCTGGCGCCCGAACGGCTGCGCGCGGCGCTCAATGCCTACCTGCCCGATGAAATGGTCGTGCGCGCGGCGGCGGAAGTCGGTCCCGAATTCCACGCGCGCGCGAGCGCGCACGGCAAGCGCTACCTCTACCGGGTCGCGACTTCGCCGGTGCGGCCCGTGCTGCTCGCGGGGCGGGCGGCGTGGGAACGGCGGCCGCTCGACGTCGCGGCCATGCGTGCTGCCGCGCGCCTGCTCGTCGGAACCCACGATTTCGCCGCGTTCGCCGCCGCCGGCCGCACCACCCGCACCACGGTCAGAACGCTGCGTTCCGTGCACCTTCGCGAAGTGCGCGGCGGTCTGATCCTGGTGTTCGAGGGCGACGGTTTCCTCTACCGGATGGTGCGCAACCTGATGGGAACGCTGCTCGAAGTGGGGCGGCGCCGGCGGGCCCCGGAATGGGCCCGCAGCGTGCTGGACAGCGGCGAGCGCAGCCGGGGGGGGGCGACGGCCCCGGCCCACGGCCTCTGCCTGTGGAGAGTGCTCTATGCGGAGGATCCGTTCGGCAGCCTTCTCCGGGGACCCTCCAGACCCTATCCTTGAGGGTGGCGCTTCCT
>DASWJW010000157.1:0-11772 GCA_036396955.1 Planctomycetota bacterium | reverse complement strand
GGTCGAGATCGGCCGGGTCGGCCAGGACGAATCGGCCCTCGGCATGCGCCGCCGGCGCCGCGAGCAGACTGCCCTCGGGCAGCACCCCGGCAAGGCCAGCATCGACCCTGAGCCTTGTCCAGCGGGATTCGAAACGGCCGGTGGCATTCCAGGTGAGCGAGGCCCGCACTCCGTCGAGGTCAGGCAGGAGACCGGCCTTCACCAGCGCCTGAAAGCCGTTGCATACGCCGAAGATGCCGCCGCCGCGAGCGTGCAACGCGCGCAGTTCGGCGCCGAGAAATGCCTGGATCTCGAGCGCCAGGATGCGCCCGGCCCCGAGATCGTCGCCGTAGGTGAAGCCGCCGGGGATGGCGAATACGTCGCATTCCCGGAGCAACTCGGGCCGCGTCATCAGTTCGCGGATGTGGCGTTCCTCGACCCGGGCGCCGGCTTGCTCCCAGGCGAAGCGGAGTTCGCGGTCGCCGTTGATGCCGGCGGCGAAGAGCTGCAGGACGCGCGGCCTCACGCTGCGCCCTCTGTGGGATCGCCGCGGTGCGCCGCGGCCAACGCGGCGGCGGGAACGCTCGCGCGCTCAGTGCCGTCCTCGACGAGCGTCAACGAGGGCGAGGCGGTGACCTCGCCGACCAAAGCGCATGGAAGGGTGCGGAACAGGCGCAGAAAATCTTCGGCGTGCGCAGCCTCGATTTCGACCAGGAAGCGAGTCGGAGTTTCCGCGAACCACGCCGCAGCAGCGCCGAGCGCTGCACCGCTGCGATCCCGGGGAAGCCGCGTCGAGTCGATCCGGGCGCCGTGGCGCGAGCCAATGACCATCTCCGCAGCCGCGACGGCAAGGCCGCCTTCCGATAGGTCGTGGCAGGCTCGGACGAGATCGGCCAGGATGGCCTTGTGAAGGGCGTCCAGTACGGCGGGAGCCGTTTCGAAGTCCGGCACTGGCGGCAAGGAATCGGAAAGTCCCAACAAGTCCGAAGCAACGCTGCCGCCACCGGCCGTTCCGGTGCCGCCGACGACAGCGAGCAAATTGCCCGGCTGCTTGAGCGGCGTGCTGGTTGCCTTCTCGGCGTCCTCGAGCGGGGCAATCGCCGTGCAGAGCAAGGTGGGGGGGATCGGCCGCTCTTCGCCTCCGACCCGGTATTCGTTGTTCAGCGAGTCCTTGCCGCTGACGAACGGCGCTCCGTAGGCGAGGGCCGCGTCGTAGCACGCTTCGGCGGCGCGCGCCAGACTGCCCAAGCGATCTGGCTTGCGGCAATCGCCCCAGCAGAAGTTGTCGAGGATGGCGGTGCGGTGCGGGTTCCCGCCGGCTGCGACCACGTTGCGAATTGCCTCGTCGATCGCGCAGGCTGCTCCTGCATATGGATCGAGTTCGCCGATGCGCGGTGCGAGCCCGCAACCGAGCGCGACGCCCTGCGGGAGATCGAGACGCGGCTTGATCACTGCGCCATCGCCCGGGCCGCGTCCGTCGACGCCTTGGCAAGGGCCGCTGATGGTCCCTCCCTGGACTTCGAAGTCGTACTGGCGGACGACCGCTTCCTTGCTGGCGACGGCTGGATGCGAAAGCGTGCGCAGCAGCAGTCCGCCGCGGTCGAATTCGGCGGGCCAGGGCGTCGGCCCGAGCGCGAGCGCGCGGTACTCGGCCTGGCGGATCGGCTGCGGCACGCCTTCGTGGAGGAAGTCCATGGGCATGTCGCCCACGACCTCGCCGTGCCAGCGGAGGACGAGTCGGCCATTGTCACGAAACGTTCCGATGCGCACGGCTTCGACTTCGTGGTCGGCGCAGACACCCAGGAGCTCGTCCAGCTTCTCGGGCGGCACGGCGAGCACCATTCGCTCCTGCGCTTCACTGATCCAGATCTCGGAGTAAGTCAGGCCGGGGTACTTGAGCGGCGCAAGCGACAATTCGATTTCCGCGCCGCAGTGCTCTCCCATTTCGCCCACGGCGGAAGAAAAGCCGCCAGCACCGCAGTCCGTGATACCCCGGTAGAGGCGGCGGTCTCGCGCGGCAAGCTGCGCGTCGAGGACTTTCTTTTCCGTGATCGGGTCGCCAATCTGCACGGCCGTCGCGTCGACCGATTCGCTTTCTTCGTGCAAGGCCTCGGAGGAAAACGTCGCGCCGTGGATCCCGTCGCGGCCGGTGCGCCCGCCGATCGCCACGATCGCGTCGCCTGGCTGGACCTGTTTGGAGACGCAGTCGCGGGGAATCTCGCCGACGCTGCCGGCGAACACCAAGGGATTGGCGACGTAACCGGGGTGCCGGTAGACCGTGCCGGCGACCGTGGGAATTCCCATGCGATTGCCGTAATCGCGCACACCGGCGATCACGCCCTCGAGCACCCGGTCCGGATGCAGGGTCCCCGGGGGGAGTTCCGTGAGCGGGAGGTCGGCGGGGCCGACACAGAACACGTCGAGGTTGGCGAACGGCCGTGCGCCGAGGCCGGTGCCCAGGATGTCGCGGATCACGCCGCCGATTCCCGTGCCGGCGCCGCCGTACGGTTCGAGGGCGCTGGGGTGGTTGTGAGTCTCGACCTTGATCGCAATGCCGATCTCGTCGGTCAGCGCCACCACGCCGGCGTTGTCCGTGAATACGCTCCAACACCAATCGGGGGACAGCCTCTCGGTGGCCGCGAAGACCGTATCCTTGAGCAGGTTGCCGAAGTCCCGCTCGCGGAGCACCGCTCCGGAGGCATCGCGCTGAACGAAATGGACCGGTCCGGTGAGCGTCTTGTGCTTGCAGTGCTCCGACCAGGTCTGCGCAAAAGTCTCGAGTTCGACGTCGCTCGGGGCGCGCCCCTCGGCCGCGTAGTGGGCCTGTAGCGCGCGCATCTCCTCCACTGCCAGGGCGAGCCCCATGGCGCGGCTCAGTTCGGCGAGGGTTTCGTCGCCGAGTCCCGCGAGAGGGACGTCCCGGCGCGGACAAGGTCGGTCGGAAGGCACCGCATGCGGGAGCAGCACCTCGTCGCCCAGCTGCACGTCCTCGACGGTGGGATTGGCGACGGCGCGCCCGCCGGTGTCGAGCAGTGACTGGCGGTCGACTTTCGCGCTGACGCGGAACACCCGGTAGCTCTCAACCGGAGCGCTCTCGGAGACCGGAAGGTCGAGCAGCCGCATGGCGCGGCGAGCCGACTGTCCTTCCGGGTCGGCGACCCCGGCATGCCGGCGCACGACCAGGACACGGTCGCCGTCGGCAGGCGCCTCGCCGGGCGCGACGATGCGGGCGACTTCTGTGACGGGATCGGCGAGCAGCGATGCAGTGAGAACCTGCACCTGCTCCGCGCCGAGTTCGGGGGGCAGCAGGAAAGCCCGCCCGCTGCGTACGGCTTCCCCGACGTCCAGGCCGCGATCCTGCATGGCACGCCATGCGGCCTCTCCGACGGGATCGGGGTTTCCCGGCCGGAGTTCGAGCTCGATCCTCCAGGCACCGGATCGGGCAGTCATTGCACTGGTTTCGCCCACGGGAGAAGGCGGGCTATCCTAGGAGGGCGCGGTGACGCTTCCAAGCACTGTCGCGCTCGGGGTGGCTGGAGATGGCCGGCAGCCCGCAGCGCGACGCCGCCGCCCCCAAAACCCATGGCGAAGGACAGCCGACCCGCCGCTGGCGCGAGCGCGCCGGCGCTGCCTTTCGAAAAGCCGATCGAGGACGTCCGGCAGAGGTTGGCCGAGCTCGAGGAGCTTGCGTCCCGCACCAGCCAGGACCTGGTGGAGGAGATCGACTTCTATCGGGCACGGCTCGACCGGCTGACGCGCGAGGTCTATGCCTCGATCACGCCTTGGCAGCGCGTGCAGGTGGCGCGCCACGCGGATCGTCCGCTCACGGGCGACTACATCGAATCGATCTGCGACGACTGGGTCGAACTCCATGGCGACGGCGCCTTCGCCGACGATCGAGCGGTCGTCACCGGACTGGCGCGGATCGGCGAGCGGCCGGTGATGCTGGTCGGCCATCGAAAAGGGCGCACCACCAAGGAGCGGATGGCGTGCAACTTCGGGTCTGCGCATCCGGAAGGCTACCGCAAGGCCCTTCGCAAGATGCGCCTCGCCGAGCGCATGGGCCTGCCGATCGTCTGCTTGGTCAACACGCCAGGCGCATATCCGGGGGTCGGCGCCGAGGAACGCGGACAGGCGCGTGCGATCGCGGAAAACATAGTCGAGATGTTCGGCATCCGGGTGCCAATCGTGGTTTTGGTGATCGGTGAAGGAGGCAGCGGCGGCGCGCTGGGTATCGCGATCGGGGATCGCGTCGGGATGATGGAAAACTCCTGGTACAGCGTGATCTCTCCGGAGGGTTGCGCTTCGATCCTCTGGCGAAGCGCGGATCGGAAGGAAGAGGCGGCTGCGGCGCTCAAGTTGACGGCAACGGACTTGTTGGGCCTGGGAATCGTCGACGATGTGGTCCGCGAGCCTCTGGGCGGGGCGCACCGGGATCCGGAGGCGGCAATGGCCGTCGTACGCGAACGCATCGGTTCCTGGTTGGACGAGCTGGCCCAGATTCCCATCGAGCGTCTTCTCTCCGAACGGCACGCCAAGTTCCGCAAGATCGCCCAGCTGGCCGCCGGACAAGTGGCTGCGGCGCCCGCAGCCGCGGCGTCCCAGGCGTCGCCGGACAAGCAGCGCCTTGATAGCCTCGAAATCGACGATCTGCTCTCCAGGCCGCGTCCGACCGACAATGGGCATCCGACCCCCGGGTCGGGGCAAGGCGGCGGCGCATGAGCAAGGCTCGCAAGCCTGGGAAAGAGGTTGAGCCGGAGCTGGGAGTGAAAGAAGCCGCCCATGGAGCCGGAACCGGCGGCGGGGACGTCGAGGACGGGGCCCGGGACTCCTTGGAAGACCCCAACAGTGACGCCGTAGAGAGCGTAGGCCCTGCTGACGCCATGGGATCCGCCGCTCTCCGACTCGTCCATCACCGTCCCGAAGGGCCGGCGGACGCCGGGGTCCGCGCCGAGGATCCGCGCTCCCAGTTGCGGGACGAGGAACTCTTGGCCGTGACCTGTGCAGGCGACCGCGATGCATTTCGGATCCTCGTGGAGCGCTACGAGGACAAGGCCGTGCACACCGCTCGCGCAATCGTGGGCAGTCCCGAGACGGCTCGCGAGGTCGTCCAAGAGACGTTCCTCCGCGTCTACGCGAACCGTGACAAGTTCGACATGCGGCGCAAGTTCGCGAGTTGGTTCTACCGCATTCTCCGCAACCAGGCCGTGGACAGGGTGAGGCGCCAATCGTCCGGCACCCCTGGTGCGGCGGTCGAACTTGTCGGCGATTGGAGCAACAGCGACAAGGGGCCGGTGTCGGATGCGTCCCGCGACGAACGGCGGATCGCCGTGCGGAGGATCCTCAACGACCTGCCGCGCAAATTCCGGATCGTGCTCGACATGCGGGACCTCCAGGGACTCTCATGCGGCGAGATCGCCGAACGCGTGGGCACGACTGCCGGAACCGTCCGTTGGCGCCTGCACCACGCCCGCAAGCTCTTCCGCGAGCAATGGGAAAGGGTCTTGGGAAAGGAAGAAGGAGACACAGAACTTTGAGTTGCCGACAAGTCCGTCGTTTGCTGCCCCTGCACGTGGGTGGCGATCTCGATCCTTCCGAAGCCTCGACCGTCGACCGGCACCTTGATGCCTGCGCGGAGTGTGCCGCGGAAGGCCGTGTTTTCCAGGCGGCCCGCTCTGCGCTGCTCGGCGTTCGGACCAGTCGCGCAAGACCTGCCGGTGCCGGTCTCTGGTCGGCGATCGAAGCCCGCCTGGATGCCACCGACGCAGCCGCTTTGCTGCGCCGGCCTTGGTACCGGAAAGCGTCCGTCTGGTCGGCGGCGGCCGCAGCAGCTTTGTTGCTGGCGCTGATCCCGGTGCTCCGGCCCGATCCCGGTTCCGATTCCGTTGCGCCGGGCGATTCCGGCGTCAAGGACGGCGGCACGGTCGCAGGTCTCGAGCCGAGTTCCCTGCGCATGGTCCCCGACGAGGTCCTCGAGGAGTTCCTGCGCCGCGGCGCATGGGTCCGTCCGACCAACGAATTCGAAGATCCGATCCTGGGGACGGCCGCGGCGTTTAGATTCGCCGAGTACTAGCTCCGGAGATCCCGGCTTCGGCAAGACGCCGCCAAGGGATCCCCATCGCGCCGCCAACGGATGCTGCCCACCCTCGCGCTCCTGCTTCTTCAGGATGGAGCCGCTACCACGGCTCCTGTCCTGCAGCCCGCCGACAGTGAAGTCGGT
Source organism: Planctomycetota bacterium (assembly GCA_036396955.1). Classification (GTDB taxonomy): domain Bacteria; phylum Planctomycetota; class UBA1135; order UBA1135; family UBA1135; genus DASWJW01. Next base: position 5,573 of record DASWJW010000157.1, on the reverse strand, counting down.
ATTCCCCTTTCCGGACTCGCGGCGCTCGAGGCCGAACTCGTCGAGCTGCACGCGCAGCTGCGGCCATACTTGGTCGAAGTCCGCGGTACCGTGATGGTGCAGACCGAGCACGGGTTGCAGAAGTCCAAGCTGCTGGTGTCCGGGGTCGTGATCGACTGGAAGGGGCGCGTGGTCGCGCCCGGCCCTCTGCCGGGCGGGTCGGTCGAGATGGTGCGCTACGACGGTGAGACCGTTAGGGGCGAAGTGATCGCCGAGGACGCCCGGACGGGACTGGTCCTGATCCAGGCCGAGGGCCTCGAGATCCCCGCTCCGCGGCTCGGCCGTTCCGACACTCTTCGCGTGGGCTCCTTGACTGTCGCGCTGGGCAACGCCTATGGCCTGCAAGCCAGTTTCAGTCTCGGCATGCTGGCCGGAAAGGGCCGCCGCGTCGGCGAAGTCGAAGGGCTGCTGCAGGTCAGCAATCCGGTGAATCCCGGCGACGGCGGAGGTCTGCTGGCCGACCGTCAAGGACGCGTCGTCGGCGTGCTCTTGTCCTCTCTGCGCGAGGCTGCGCAGAGGCAGGCCGCCGGTCAGGGCCGCGCTGCAACCGGTGCAATGCTCCAGTGTGAAATGGTTTCGTTCGCGATCCCGATCGAATTGGTCATTGCCGGTTTCCACGAACACCTCGACGTGGATCTCGGCCATCGCCCGCACCTCGGCGTGGTCGTCGAATTGCGTACCAGCCCTCCGCAGGACGCCCGCGGCGGGGGAAATGTCGCCTCCTGGCTGATCGTCAGTGAAGTCCAGGCCGGCAGCGCCGCAGCGCGCGCCGGTCTCCAGGTCGGCGACCAGTTGATTTCGCTCGACGGCCGGCCCCTGCGGACGCTCGAGTGCCTCGAGTTCGCGTTGGCGAACGCCAACGGAGTGACGCCGGTCCAATTCCGGCGCGGCGGCCGCGAAGAGACGCGCAAGCTGAAGCTCGCGTTGGCCGACCATTCGGACAACACGACCCACATCAAGCGCTAGGGGCGCCCGCGCAGCGGTCAGCGGGCGGGCGAATTCGGCGACCTGCCGGAGCGACTGGCGTTCTCGTTGAGAATCTCCAGCGCCTGGGCCACTTCCGGGCTCTCCTGCTCCCGCGTCGTCTTGCGCAGGAAAATCTCCATGTCGCTCGCCGCGGCGACCAAGTTGCCCGACCAGTACCGGCACATCCCGCGGTTGTAGTACTCGTGGGCGAGTTCAGGCTTGAGTTTGAGGACCTGGTCGATCTGTTCGGCTGCTGCCGGAAAATCGCGGAGCCGCTTGAGCACCGTGGACGAGAGTCCGCGCGCTTCGACTTCCATGTCGATGTCGTCCATCAGGTCGCGTCGGAGGACCGTTTCCTCGGCCACTGGCAATTCGAACCGCGCCAACCGCTTGTTCTTGAACTGCCTTGAATCGACGAGGACCTGGACCAGGCGGTCGAGCGTGGCCAAAGCCGCGCGGTCTTGTCCCTGGTGGGTCTGGACGTTGGCCATCAACCGCAGCGCAAATACGTCGTCGGTGGCTTCCGCGAGCGTCCGCTCGAGCAGACCGTGGGCTTCGACGAGGTGCTCAGCGGACTTCAGCCGCTGATTCTGGATGCGCGAGTCGAAGTCGCCCGCGACGACTTCCTCCGGATCGAGTTCCGCAGCGCGTTCGGTGAGCACCTCTGTCTCGCCGATCAGGAACTGTGCGTAGCGCAAGTGGAACTCCGCGAGGGAATACGCGGTCTTGTAGGTGTCCAGCTCCTCGTGCGCCTTCTCTAGGAAGCCGCGGGAGCGGCCCACCGAGCGCAGGTCGTGCCAACGGAGGAGCGTACGGCCCAAGAGGTGGTTGAGCCGCCCGTCGTCGGGCTCGATCGCAAGGCCCATGCGCGCTTGCTGTTCGGCGCGGGCGAGGTCGCCGGCGTCGTAGTAGCGCAAGGATCGGGCGTAGTACTCCTCGAGGCGAGCCTGGTCTTGGGTCGCCGTGGAGGAGCAGGAAGAGAGGCCGACGACGGCCGCGAGCAGGAGGAGGCGGCGCATGGAATCCTCGATGATCCCCCGGAAGCGGGACACCGTCAAACGGGGGGAGTCACAGCCATAGCCGGCGGGGACGTTCCGGCAACCTTGCGGCGGCCCTGGGAAGGCTCAGGGGCCGCTGAGAGGTTCATTCGCCGTCCCAGAGCCAGTCACGCTGGATGGGCTCCCACTCGAGGAGACCGTCCGGGAAGAAGAGCCCCAACTCGCGGGTCGCGCTCTCCGCAGAGTCGGACGCGTGGACCAGGTTGAAGCTCCGGGAACAGCCAAAGTCGCCTCGGACTGTCCCCGGCTCGGCGTCGGTTCCGAAAGTGGCGCCGAGCATCTTCCGCACGACCGCCACGGCGCCCGGACCGCGCAAGGCGAGCGCCACGATCGGGGAAGCGGTCATGAATTGCACCAGGCCCGCATAGAAGGGCTTGCCGACATGGTCGGCGTAGTGGCGCGCGGCAAGACCGGCGTCCATCCGGAGGAGCCGCATGCCGACGGCTTGGAGGCCTTTGTCTTCGAAACGCGCCAGGACCCGGCCGACAAGTCCGCGGTGGAGAGTGTCGGGTTTGAGGAGAATGAGGGTGGTTTCCACGGCAGATCCCGGTTCGTTGCCGACCGGCCAACTGGAAAGCGTAGGGACGAGGCCGAATTCGGACCAGCGCGCGGCCACGGAATCGCTTCCCGGGCCGACCACGACGATTGCGCCGCTTGCCTTGACCCAGGGCTCCGCAACACTAGAATTCGCGCCCTACTTCCCGCAGAGCCGCTGGGAATTGAAATTGAGCGGTTCGGTTCTTTCGCCTCCCCCTGGGAGGAGAACTTGGCTACCCCTGAAGAAAGGCCCGGGCCCCGGCCCAAGGATCCACCCCCCCCCAAAGCTTCCGACGAGACGGAAGCGCGGCGGCGCCTGATGCGGGACTACTCGCGCTACTCGGGCCTCGGCATCGAGTTCAGCGTCACGGTCTTGTTGTTCGGCTGGATCGGCTGGAAGCTCGACACCTGGACCGGCCTCGGTGAGAGTTTCCCGTTGCTGTTGCTGTCCGGCCTTTTCCTCGGCCTAGGTCTCGGCATCTACCGCATGAAGTTGCGCCTCGACCCGCCGGGCGACGACGGGTCGAAGTCCCGCCCGCCCCGGACTGGAGGGCACCGCGAGTGATCCCGGTGTTCGTGCTGGCGCTCGCCGGCCTGGCGAGCTGGCCTCTCTGGCCGACAGCCTGGCTGCCGGGCCTGGTTTCGGGCTGGGTCGCCGCGCTCGCCGTCGAGGCGGTGCTCGTCGCGCGCCGGCGGGCATTGCTCGCCTCCGCGGACAACCGGCGCACGGCCTTGTCCGCGTTGCTCGCGTTCGGGTTTCTCGCCAAGGCCTTACTGCTGCTGGGCGGCGGAGTCCTCGGCGCCTACGCCCATTTGTTCTCTCCTGAATCCTTCGTCCTCGCCTTCCTCGCCGGTGTGCTCCTCGGCGAGGCGGTCGGACTGCCCGCCGTCTTGCTGCGTGCCTCACGCGCGCGCGAGTCCAAAGGCACCGGCCCAAAGTCCTCCCGCACCGATTCCTGACCGCGTGTTGAGCAAAGATCCCGAAACCGTCCGCGCCGCAGCAACCGCCCTCAAGGGCGCGCAGCATGGCGGGGGCGATCCGTTCGGAGCGCTGTTCGGCCACGTGGTGCCGCACGGCACGGGCTACCACCTGTTCGGGCTCGAGATCTACAACATCCAGTATTTCCAAGTCGCGGCGATTGCGGCGATCTTCCTGGCGTTCCTGGGCGTCGCACGGGCCGTGCGCACTTCTTCTGGCGGCATCCGCACACGCGTGCTGGCCGGGTGGGTGAATTGGATCCGGGATGAAATGGTCTTTCCGTACATGGACGAGAGCCACGGCCGCAAGCTGCTTCCGTTGTTCCTGTCGGTGTTCTTCTTCGTCCTGTTCATGAACCTCTTCGGACTGGTGCCCGGCGGCGCCACCGCGACCGCAAGCGTGTTCGTGACCGCGGCCCTCGCCACGATCACCTTTTTGTGCATGGTGATCGGCGGCATGGTCGTCCAGGGGCCCATCGCCTTCTGGAAGAACTTGCTCCCGCACGGCATCCCGGCGTGGATGGTGCCGCTCATGTTCCTGGTCGAACTGATCGGACTGGTGGTGAAGCCCTTCGCTCTCACCGTCCGTTTGTTCGCCAACATGCTCGGCGGCCACTTGGTGCTGTTGTCTTTCCTGGGGCTGATTCTCTACTTCGGCGCGAACATGGGCACGACCGTCGGACTGATTTCCAGTCCCGCTTGGGTCGGCATGGCCGTGTTCGTCACCATTCTCGAGGGCTTCGTGGCCCTCCTGCAGGCCTACATCTTCACGTTGCTGAGCATCATCTTCGTGGGCATGAGCCTGCACCCGGAGCACTAACCGCTCACCAAGCGTTCCCGCAGCAAGCAAAATAGGAAAACCGCAAGGATGTTCCATACCCTTCTTCCCGTCCTGAACGAGGCCCTCGCCGCGCCGATCCTCCAAGATCCCGTGTCGACCTCGCAGTACATCCCGATCGCGGCCATTGGCGCCGGGCTCGCCGTCATCGGTGGCGGCTACGGCATCGGCAAGAGCGCTGCTTCCGCCAACGAAGCCATCGCTCGTCAGCCCGAAGCCGCTGGCGACATCAAGGGCAACGCGCTGATCCTGTCGGCGCTCATCGAGGGTGCGACCTTCTTCGGAATCGCCGTCGCCCTCCTCATCGCTCTGAAGCAGCAGTAGTCCGCTAAGCGGGGACGCAACTTCCCGCCGCGCCCGGCGCGGCGGGAAGGCAGTGCCCCGGGAGTCTTCATGGCCACGATCCTCGGAACCGCAACGCTCTTCGCCTCGGAAGGTGAAGGCCTGGACGGCATGTTCACGGTTGGGACGGGCAGCTTCCTATGGACGCTGCTGATCTTCGGCCTCGCACTGCTGCCGCTCTGGAAAGTCGTGTTCGGGCCCATCACCAAGGCCTTGGACGACCGCGAACTCGCAACCCGGGAAGCCGCGCGAGCGGCGGAGCGGGCCCGCGAAGAAATCGAATCCATGAAAGCCGGAATCCAGCTCGAACTGGATCAAGCCCGCCGGGAAGCGGCCCAGGCCGTGGCCGACGCACGGACCCGTGCCGAAGCCCGCGAGAAGCAGATTCTCGCCGAGGCCCGGGCTCAGGCCGAGAAGGACCGGCAGCGCGCACAGGAAGAAATCGCCCGTTCGCTCGTCGCGGCGCGTGAACAGCTGCGCAGCGAGGCCGTGATCCTCGGCATGGACGTCGCGCAGAAGGTCTTGGGGCGCCAGTTCGCGCCCGAGGACCAGCAACGGCTCGTTCAGTCCTTCGAAGGAGATCTGGCGGCCGGCCGATGAGCGCCCGCCCTCTCGACCCGGCCGCCCGCCGCTACGCGCGCGCCTTGTTCGAAGCCGCGCTGGCCCAGGGCACGCTCGAGGCCGTGGCGGAGGACGTGCAACTGCTCGGCCAAGCGCTCGGCCACCCTGAAGTCGGCGGCTGGCTGGCCGACCCGCGAGTCGACGTCGCCAAGAAGGAATCGCTGCTCGAACGCGAACTCGGTTCGCGCGTGCAG
>DASWJW010000156.1:0-12903 GCA_036396955.1 Planctomycetota bacterium | reverse complement strand
TGGCCGCCGCCGGCAGCGGGTACAGCGAGGAGCTCTCCCAGAAGGACTTGGGCAAGGGGTCGAAGCCCAGCGAGACGTAGAAGGCTTCGCCCTCCTTCACGATCCACTCGGCGCTCTTCTCCGCGAGCGCCGCCCCCACGTCCGCGCCCTCGACTTCGATCAAGGACGACCAGTCCTGGCCCCAGCGGTTGGGCAGCCAATGCGCGGGCAGCATGTCGGGAACCGGCACGTCGTAGCGAGCGGCGAGTTCGTAGCGCGCCCAGGTGTGCAGCTCGCGGAACAGCGGCCGCAGCTCCTGGTTGAGCCGTTCCATCATCGCGTTCATTTCGGCCGGCTGCATGCCGTAGGCCGAGACCTGGTAGGCGTAGAAGTCGTCGTAGTCGAACGCGCGCACGACCTTGTTCCGCAAGTCGCGCAAGCGGACCAGGCCGGCCTTGGTGGCCACGCCGACGACTTTCGAAGCCTCCCAGACGCGCCGGCGCTCGTCCAGATCGGTGGACTCGCGCAGCAGGCGGTCGATCTCGTTGGTCGACACGGGCTTGCCGTCGACGCGGAACTCGAAACCATAGAGCGCCTGCGTCTGCGCGGTCTCGGCTGCGATGCGCATGCGCGTGAGTTCGGCGTCGGTCTGCGGATACGAAGCCGCGTGGTAGAGGACCTTCTCGAGCTGGCGCACTTGCAGCGGTGCGAGCTCGTCGCGGTGTTCGAGCAGGCGCTGCGCCGCGCCGATCACCGCGATCGAGCCGGTGTGCGCGGCGTAGGTCTCGTTGGCGGCCGCTTCGGCCTTGGCGAGCGTGTCGTCGCCCTCGACGATGCGGGTGTTCGATTCCCACTGCGCCAGGCTCCAGCCGGTGTACAGGCGCACGTACTTGGCCGTGTAGCGGTCGAGGAAGTCCGCCGCCTCGGCCTGCCAGGGATTGGCGGCCACGGCGTCGGCGTTCCCCGCGGCGGGTTCGTCGTCGCTGCACGCGGAGCCAAGCAGGATCAAGGACAGCCAAGCGGCCGGCAAGGCCTTGAGGAACGAAAAGCTGGAATTCATGGCGTTTGTGGGCGGGCCTGCACGGGAGTGCGCTCGTAGTCGAGGAATTCATAGGCCTGGCCGTCCTCCTCGAAAGGACCGGCCTGGGCGACGACGCGGAAGTCCTCGGGCACGCCGGGGAAATGCACGTCGCAGTCGAAGTCGCCGTGCACGCGCGTCAAGTGGATGCGCGCGCAAGCGGGGTCGGCGAGCGCCGCGGCGTAGACGCTGGCGCCGCCGATCGCAAAGACCTGCTCCAGGTCGTCTTCTTCCGCGAGCAGCGCGCGGGCGGCGGCGAACGACGCGGCGCGGACCACGCCTTCTGGGAGCACCAGTCCGCGCCGGGTCAGGACCAGGTTGAGCCGGCCGGGGAGCGGCCGGAAGCGTTCCGGCAGCGAGTTCCAGGTGCGGCGTCCGAGCAGCACGGCGTTGCGCCGTCCCGGCGGCGCTTCGGTGGTCAAAGCGCGGAAATGCGCGAGATCGCCCCGCAACCGCCACGGCAGTCCGCCGTCCTTGCCGATGCCGCCCGCGTCGTCGACCGCCACCACCACGGCGAGCCGCATCAGACCGCGACCGGGAAACGGATGAAGGGGTGGTGCTGGTAGCCGTGCAGGACCACGTCCTCGAATCGGACCGAGTCGAGCGGCTTGCGGGCGATCTCGACCCTCGGCAGCGCAAAGGGTTCGCGTTCGAGCTGTTCGCGGACGCCCTCGACGTGGTTCGCATAGATGTGCGCGTCGCCGAAGGTGTGCACGAAGACCCCCGGCTCCAGATCGCACTCCTGCGCGATCATGGTGGTGAGCAGCGCGTAGCTCGCGATGTTGAACGGCACGCCGAGCGCCATGTCGGCCGAGCGCTGGTAGAGCTGGCAGTCGAGCCGCCCGCCGCGCACCGAGAATTGGAACATCACGTGGCACGGCTGCAGCGCCATGCGCGGCAGGTCGGCGACGTTCCACGCGCTGACCAGGATCCGGCGCGAATCGGGCTTGGTGCGGATCTGTTCGAGGACCGTGGCGATCTGATCGATGCCGACCCCGCCCCAGTTGCGCCACTGGTGGCCGTAGATCGGCCCAAGATCGCCGTTCGCGTCGGCCCAGGCGTTCCAGATCGGCGTGTGTTCGGCGAGGTCGTCGTGGATGTTCGTCGAGCCGCGCAGGAACCAGAGCAGTTCGCGCACGACCGCGGCGAACAGGACCTTCTTTGTGGTCACGAGCGGAAAGCCTTCCCGCAAATCGAAACGCGCCTGCATGCCGAACAGGGACAGCGTGCCCGTGCCGGTGCGGTCGGTGCGCGCTTCCCCTTTCTCGAGGATCTGCCGGAGCAAGTCGAGGTACGGACGCATGCGGGGCGCAACCGGCGGGCCAGACGCCGGCGCGACGCCCGGATGGTAAGCGCCCGGGAGGGCCTCGCAAAAAAGCGCTAGGCGACCCGGTTAGGATCGAGTTCGTATCGCGTGCGCGCCCCACCGTCCAGCCGGCCGGCCGCGTCCCCCGACCTCATGGCCCCCTCTCGCCGCCGAGCCTTCGCCCGCGCCCGGATCGCCGCCGCACTCGCGGTCGCCGTGGCCATCGGCCTGCTGGACGGTACGCTCGCGGCGCAGCAGGCCAGCATCGGGTATAGGGGCCGCTCCGGGCAGCGCGACGGCGGCACGGGCCGGGACCGGCCCAACGTCCTCTTGCTGACGGTCGACCAATTGTCCTGGTCGGTCCTCGCATACTCGGGAGCCGCGTATCCGCGCGTGCAGACGCCCAACCTCGACCGCCTGTGCGCCAAGGGTTCGTTGTTCCGGCGCCACTACGCCGACGCCGAGGACTGCCATGCCTCGCGCAGTTCGCTCCTCACCGGCAAGCCTCCGCACTGCCACGGTGCGCTCGGCAACGGCTGGCGGCTCGCCGACACCGAAGTGACGCTGGCGGAGTCCCTGCGTGCCGCCGGCTACGCGACCTGCGCGATCGGCAAGGTGCACACGCCGGCCGAAGGCGCGGACCAAGGCTTTGAGAGCTTTTTCGACACGGATTGGTTCCTCGAAGTCCTGGCCGGCGCAGGCTGGTGTCCGGAGAACTCGATCCGCTGGATCGACTTCCGCCATCAGGTCGGGACCTTGCTCATGCCTCCGGAATGGGAGCGCGACCGGCTCAAGACCGCGCTGGCGACCGATTTCTTCCGCCAGCCGCACCGCCGGCCCTGGTTCCTGTACCTGAGCTACGTCTTCCCGCACCCGCCCTGGGCGCCGACCGACGAGAACTGGGCCGGAGTGCGGCCCGACGACGTCGTCCCGACCTTGCCCCAGGCCGCCGTGTGGGCGCGCAAGCCGCCGTTCGCCCAGGCGCGCCTCTTGGAGCTCGGTCTGGACGACCAGACGATCGCCGAGGCGCGTCTCCAGCGCATGGCCTACGTGGCGATGGTCGAAGGCGTCGATCGCGAGATCGGCATCGTGCTGGACGAACTCGAGCGCAGCGGACTCGACGAGCGGACGGTGATCGTCTTCACCAGCGACCACGGGGACATGGCCGGCCAGCTCGGCGCCGCGCACAAGCTGTTCGGCCCGTACGAAAGCGTCGCTCACGTTCCACTGGTCATCGTCGACCCCGCGCACTTTCCTCCCGGCAGCCAGATCGATGCGCTGACACAGGGGATCGACGTTCCCGCGACGCTCTACGAATTGCTCGACCTCGAAGTCCCTGCCGGACTGTCGGGACGATCCTTGTTGCGCCTTCCGCGCGGCGGGCCGCCCGTGCGCCAGTTCGCGTTCACCGTCCAGGAAGTCCCGCCCAGTTCGTGGCTGGTGACCGACGGCCGGCTCGCCCTCATCCTGCATTCCAGCGGCGATCCCGAGCTCTACGACCTCGCCGCCGATCCCGAGCAGACCTGGTCGCTGCACGCCGATCCCGCGTACGCGGGCCTGTTCGCCGAATTGCGGGCCGTGCTGCTGGATTGGCGGTTGAACGCCTGCCGCTAGCGGCGAGCTAGACGTCGGCGCGGCGCACGTGCGCCGCGTGGTCCCGCAGCTGCGGGAAGAAGTCCGCGAAGTCCTCGGCGAGCCCCGCGTCGTGTTCGTGGATCGTCGCCGCGGCGGCTTCCAGGCCGGGGTCGCGCCGCGCGCGGCGGCCCAGCGAACGCAGGGCTCCGGCGACGCCGGCCCGAGTCCGGTAGGCGCGCAAGAGGTCGGCCGCCATGATCTGCGGCGCGGCGCGGCGGAGCGACGGCGACAGGAGTTCGCGGTGCGCGTCGAGGTCCGCGTGCACGCCGTCGACGAAAGCGTCCAGCGGCTCGCCCGTCCAGTGCTCGAAGTCGCGCGCGAGCAGGTGATCGTAGGCCACGTCGACCAGGAGTCCCGACCAATGCCGCCAGCGGGGCTGCAGGCGCGCGCGGCTGCGGCGGAAATCGGGGTGCGCGTCGGTGAAGCCGTCGACGCTGCGGTGCATGTGCACTCCGCGCCGCAGTTCCGGATGCAAGCCGTCGAGATCGATTCCGCGGACGAAGTCGCCCATCAGGTTGCCGATCCGCAGCAGCGCTTCGTCGCCGCCGAGCCAGAGGTGCGCGAGCCAGTTCACCGGCGGCCGCGCGCTCAGCCGCCGATCTTCAAGCCCTTGACCAGCGGCTCGTAGGTCATGAAGTCGGCATGGTGGACGATGTACGCCTCGTTGCTGCGCTTGACGAGGTTGCCTTCGCCGGCGTGCGTGGCGATCACGTGGCAGACGGCGTCGGGCAGCCCGGCCTCCTGCGCCAGCGACACTCCGGTGAAGGGGTGGCGCAAATACTGGCCGCGCACCGACTGCCCCACCTTGCCGCCCGTCTTTTCGTACTCGAGCAGCTTGCCGACGTCGGCCAGGATCGCGCCGGCGATCAGGACGTCGGCGTCGACCGGCATGTCGGCGGGCATGAACTCGGCGATCTTCGCCGCGCAGTCGCGCGCCAGGTGCACGACCAGCCGCTTGTGGGCCATGAAGCTGACCTGGCAGCCGGGCACGTGCAGCGTGAACGGGATCGTCAGCAGGTCGTCGGGTTCGAGCGGACTGCGCTCGAACGCGATCTCCCAGCAGCGGGTGGTCCGCTCGCGCAATTCGGGATCCTGGATCCACGCGAGTTCGGGCCAGAGGCGTTCGACGTCGTGACGGGTGGCGGCGGGCATCGGCGGGAGCTCCGCAGGCGCGGAGGCCGCGGATTCTAGCCGTCCTCGGCGCGCGCGCCTTCGAAGGAGATTCCGGCGAAGCCGGCGGTGATCACCGCGTCGAGGAGCTGCACGATTTCGCCGTACACCACCGGCCCCCGCGAGGCGAGCACGACCGGCGTCGCCTTGTCGGCGATCTCGGCGAGGAAGGCGCCGACTCCCGCGAGCTCGCGGAACACGTGCGTGCCGATCTCGTAGCGGAGCTGCCGGCCCTCCCAGTGCGCGTCCGGACCCGCACCGATTTGGTGGCCCTCGCGTTCGAGGAACACCAGCAACTGGAGTTTGTCGGACTTTTCGACCGATTCGTTGCCCGTGCCGTGCCGCTTGGGAAGGCTCGCGTCGAGCCGCCCTTCCAAGGAGCGGAACTTGAGGGTCACGATGAAGAAGATCAGCAGCAGGAACGTGACGTCGATCATCGGCGTCATGTCCGGCCTGATCTCGCGTTCCGGATGGCGGCGTTGCATTGCTGGGCGCGCGCATCGGCCGCGCGGCTCCTCCGGCTAGGAACGCCGCGTCCGGCGGTCACCGCGCGATGGCGCGCTCCCAGAGCCGCTCAGCGCGCTCCACCGCGTCCGCGCGGTCTTCCTGGAGCAGGAAACCGGCCGCGACCAGCTTGCCGGCGGCATCCTGGGCCACCGCGCGGTAGGTATCGATGCCGCCTGGGTAGAGCGCGGCGAGGCTCGGCCGCGAATCGTTCCAGTCCGTGCGTTCCCGCTCGTCGCGCGGCAAGGGCGCGAACGCGCCGACGAAATCGGCCAGTTCGCCGTTGCCGCCCGCCAGCCCGGCGCGCAGATGCCAGGGCAGGTAGGTCGCCACCGGCGCGGCGAGTTCGAGGTTCTGCACCCCGCCGCGTTCGCGTCCCAGGCCGTCGACCTGCGGCACCAGCGCGGGAAAGGCCGCGCCCAGTTCCGGCGGCTGGCGGTCGACGATCCCCAGCTCCCAGCGCGGCCCGTAGTCGGCGCGGTAGGCGACGTGCGCGGCTCGCGGCGCCGCCAGTCCCGGCCCGCCCGGACCGGCATATTCGGCGACCGGAACCAGACTGCCGTCGGCCAGACGCGGGTAGCGGGACGGCGGCGGCAGCGTGCCGTCTTCGATCCACGCGAGCATGCGCACCAGCAGCGCGCGGTAGGGAGCCCGCAGGTCGAGCGGATTGCCGCGCAGCACCGGCGCCGGGCCGTCGCCCAGCGAGCCCCGCGGCGCCCCGCCCGGGAAGTGCTGCGCGCTCGCCATGTGGTAGATCCGCTCGCGGCCCGTCGGCGCGAGATCGGCGCTGCCGTCGGGCTCCACGTGGATCAGCGCGGCCGCGCGACCCCAGTACTCGTAGCCCGTGTTGATCCAGAAGGTTCTGGGCAGCGACTCCGGATCCCCGTGAGCGAACAGGCCGTCGAGACGCCCGCTGAGCGGGTCTTCCGCGAGCCGCGAGGCGAACGGGAAGAGGTCGGTGGGATAGAAGAACGCGCTGTAGCGGTGGGCGTCGCGGCTCGGCTGCGCGAAGCGGTGGTTGAAGGAACCGCGGCCGCCGCCGGCGGTGTAGGCGAGCACGCCGTCCAGGCACGGCCGCCCCTGCAGGTCGCGGTGGAAGCCCTGGTAAAGGAAGAGCCGCAAGAAGCGCCCGGTCTGCGAGATTCCGACCGCCACCGTCCTTGCTGCCGGAAAGGGGCAGTCGGCGCCGAATTTGATCCAGCTCGCGACGTCGCGGATCACCGCGAGGCCCATGCCGACCACCGCGGGGTCCTGGCCGCGATAGACCAGCTCGTAGATCCGGCCGGCCCGAAACCCGCCGTCGAGCGCGATGCCGCCGTTGCCGGTGAAGCGCCAGGAACCGCGCGGTACGGTCTCGCGCGCGGCATCGCGCCCGCTGCGCACGGTCAGACGGTGCTCGGCGGCGTCCGGATCGGCGACCGGATAGGGCTGGTGGCCGCGGTGGCCGAGCCCGAGTTCGGCGGCCGGCTCATCGACCACCCAGTCGCTGCGCACCAGGCCGGTGATCGGCGCGCCGTCCGCGGCGCGCACGCGCGGAACCTCGAGCCGCAGCGCCCCTGGACCCGCCGGCACGTCGAACTGCCAGCCCACCCACACGACGGTCAAGCCCAGGCGCATCAGCAAGCCGTCGCCAAAATCGGCTTGGGTGCGCGGGTCGGCGCCGCCGCGACCCCGGTTGAAGTAGTTCAGCGCCGCCTTGCCGCCGCGGTTGCTCACTTCGACCAGCGCGGTGCCGCGGCGCTTCGCCGGGTCCGCCGGCTGCAGCACCATGAAGTTCGCCACGGCGCGGACGCGCCCGTCGGCGTCGCGCGGGGCCAGCGCCAGATCGACGATGCCGGCGTTGCCGGGATCGGCCGGATCGAGCGCCACCTGCAGCTTCCCGGCGAGGAGTTCGTAGGCCCCCGCCGCACCGAAGGCCCGGCCGTCGAGGACGCTCTCCCGGCGTTCCAGTTCGCAACCGGCGACCTGGGCGTGGAGGCCCGCACCGAGCAGGAGCCCGACCGCCAGGAACAAGCCGATCCAACGGACGATGGTGCGCATGCCGCGAGCGTAGCGCCGCCGGCCCCGGCGCCGGCAAATCGCTATCATCCGCATATACGGATGAACGGTCCTGGCCTCCACGCGACCGCCGCCCGGCTCAAGCTCCTCGCCGAACCGAGCCGGGTGCGCCTCCTCCACCTGCTGGAGCAGGAAGAGCTCACCGTCGCCGAGCTGGTGCGCACCACCGGTCTCACCCAGTCGCGGGTCTCGACCCACCTCGCGCGCCTCAAGGAAGCCGGCCTCGTGCGCGAACGCCGCGTGGGCTCCGCCACGTACCACGCCCTGCAGGGCGCGGCGATGCCGGAAGACGCCCGCGGTCTCTGGCAGCTGCTGCGCATCCAGAGCCTGGACGGCACGGTCCGTGAAGACCGCGCGCGCCTGCGCGCCGTGCTGCAGACCCGCGACGGCCGCTGGGCCGACCGCGTGGCCGGGCGGATGGAACGCCACTACTCCCCGGGCCGCACCTGGGAATCGGCGGCGCGCGGCCTGCTCGGTCTCGCGCGGCTCGGCGACGTGCTCGACGTCGCATCGGGGGACGGAGCGCTGGCCGAACTCGTGGCGCCGCGCGCCCGCTCGGTCACCTGCCTCGACCGCAGCCGGCGCGTGATCGCAGGCGGCGTCTCACGGCTCGAGAACCTGCCCAACCTGCGGTTCGTCGCCGGCGACATGCACGCGCTGCCGTTTCCGGACGCGAGCTTCGACCACGTGCTGTTCATGAACGCGCTCTCCTACTCCGAGACGCCCCGCCTGGCGGTGCGCGAGGTCGCGCGCGTCCTGCGCCCGGGCGGCAGCGTGGCCGCGGTGATGCTCGACAAGCACGAGCACGCCGACGTCGCCGCGACCTACGACCACGTCCAGAGCGGCTTCCGCGCCGCCGCCTTGCGGCGCATGTTCCGCGCCGCCGGCCTGGTGGTCGAATTCGCCGGCATCACTTCGCGCGAGCGCCGGCCGCCCTATTTCCAGGTCCTCACCCTGCATGCCCACCGCTCCGCCGATGCCTGACGCCTCCCCCGCCGCCGGATTCCGTAGCGATGCGCAAGTGCGCGCCTTGCTCGAAGCGCAGCTGCGCCAGCGGATCGTGATGATGGACGGCGCGATGGGCAGCCTGATCCAGGGCGAGAAGCTGGAGGACGCCGACTACCGCGGCGCGCGGTTCGCGGATCACCCCGGCGCGCTGCACGGCGACCACGACCTGCTCGCGCTCACCCGCCCCGACCTGCTCGCGCGCCTGCACCGCACCTATCTGGAGGCCGGCGCCGACATCATCGAGACCAACACTTTCAACGCGACGGCGGTCTCCCAAGCCGACTACGGCATGCAGGAACAGGTCTACGCGATCAACAAGGCCGCCGCCGGGATCGCGGTCGCCGCGGCTCGCGAATTCGAGGCCCGGACCCCCGGACGGCCGCGTTTCGTCGCCGGCGCGCTCGGTCCCACCAGCAAGACGCTGTCCTTGTCGCCCAAGGTCGAAGACCCCGGCTACCGCGCGATCTCCTTCGAGGAGCTGCGCGACGCCTACGCCGAACAAGCGCGCGGGCTGCTGGACGGCGGCGTCGACCTGCTGCTCATCGAGACCATCTTCGACACCCTCAACGCCAAGGCGGCGATCGTCGGGATCGAGGAATTGTTCGAATCCGGCGCGCGGCGGGTCCCGCTGATGATCTCGGCGACCATCACCGACAAGAGCGGCCGCACGCTCTCCGGCCAGACGCTCGAGGCTTTCTGGATCTCGATCGAGCACGCGCGGCCGTTCTCGGTGGGACTCAATTGCGCGCTCGGTGCGCGGGACATGCGCCCCTACCTCGCCGAGCTCGCCGAACTCGCCGACACCTGGGTGCACTGCTATCCGAACGCCGGCCTGCCGAACGCTTTCGGCGAGTACGACGAAGACCCCGCCGTCACCGGCGCCGAAATCGCCGAGTGGGCGCAGAGCGGGCTGCTGAACCTGGTCGGCGGCTGCTGCGGCACCACGCCGGCGCACGTGCGCGCGCTCGCCGGGGCCGTGGCCGGCCGGGCACCGCGGCAGCGGCCGGACGCGCCCCCCAAGCCGTTTTCGCGTTTTGCCGGCCTCGAGCCGCTGGTGGTGCGCCCCGACTCCAACTTCCTGATGATCGGCGAGCGCACCAACGTGACCGGCTCGCGGCGGTTCGCGCGGCTGATCCGCGACGCCGACCACACGACGGCGCTCGACGTGGCGATGCAGCAAGTCCGCAGCGGCGCGAACCTGCTCGACGTCAACCTCGACGAGGGCATGCTCGACTCCGAAGCGGAAATGGAGGCTTTCCTCAAGCTGATCGCGAGCGAGCCCGAAATCGCCCGCATCCCGATCATGATCGACAGTTCGCGCTGGTCGGTGATCGAAGCCGGCCTCAAGTGCGTGCAAGGCAAGGCCGTGGTCAACTCGATCAGCCTCAAGGAAGGCGAGGCCGACTTCCTCGCCAAGGCGCGCGTGGTGCGCCGCTACGGAGCCGGCGTGGTCGTGATGGCTTTCGACGAGCGAGGCCAGGCCGACACCGTGGAACGCAAGGTCGCGATCCTGGAGCGCGCCTACCGGCTGCTGGTCGACGTGGCCGGTTTCGATCCGCTCGACATCGTGATGGACCCCAACGTGCTGGCGATCGGCACCGGGATCGAGGAGCACGCCGACTACGGCAAGAACTTCATCGCCGCGACCGCGCTGCTCAAGGAGCGCTGTCCAGGCGCCAAGATCAGCGGCGGCATCAGCAACCTGTCGTTCAGCTTCCGCGGCAACGAGAAGGTCCGCGAGGCCATGCACGCGGCCTTCCTGTACCACGCGATCCGCGCCGGCCTCGACATGGGCATCGTCAACGCCGGCCAGCTCGCGGTCTACCAGGACATCGAACCCGGCCTGCTCGAACGCGTCGAGGACCTGATCTTCAACCGCCGCGCCGACGCGACCGAGCGCATGGTCGCGTTCGCCGACACCGTCACCGGCGGCGGCCAGGAGCGCGCGGTCGACTTGCGCTGGCGCGAAGCCGGCGTCTCGGCGCGGCTGCAGCACGCGCTGGTGCACGGCATCGTCGACTTCATCGACGTCGACGTCGAAGAGGCCCGCCTCGCCGCCGAGCGGCCGCTGCACGTGATCGAAGGGCCGCTGATGGCCGGCATGAGCGTGGTCGGCGACCTGTTCGGCGCCGGCAAGATGTTCCTGCCGCAAGTGGTCAAGAGCGCGCGCGTGATGAAGAAGGCGGTCGCCTGGCTCACGCCCTTCATGGAGGACGAAGGCGAGGACGGCGCTTCGCTCGTGCAAGGCACGGTGGTCATGGCCACCGTCAAGGGCGACGTCCACGACATCGGGAAGAACATCGTCGGCGTGGTGCTCGGCTGCAACCACTACCGCGTGATCGACCTGGGCGTGATGGTGCCGGCGGCCAGGATCCTCGACGCCGCCGTCGAGCACGGTGCCGACGTCGTCGGCCTGTCCGGCCTGATCACGCCGTCGCTCGACGAAATGGTCGGCGTGGCGCGCGAAATGGCCCGGCGCGGCATGCAGCTGCCCTTGCTGATCGGCGGCGCGACCACGAGCCGGCAGCACACTGCCGTCAAGATCGCGCCCGAGTACGCGCCCGCGGTGGTGCACGTCCTCGACGCCTCGCGCGCGGTCAACACCGTCTCCGACCTGCTCGACCCCGGCCGCGCCGCGCGCCTGGACCTCGCCAACCGCGAACTCCAGGAACGGATGCGGTTCGTCTACGCCGAAAAGAAGGCGCGCCCGCTGGTGCCGATCGACGCCGCCCGCGCGCGCCGCCAGGTGCTGGCTCCGGACGCCGGCGTCGCGCCGCCATTCCTCGGCCGCCGCGAGATCGAAGTCCCCATCGCCGCACTGCAGCCGTGGATCGACTGGACGTTCTTCTTCCACGCCTGGGAGCTGAAGGGCCGTTTCCCCGCACTCCTCGACGACCCCGACAAGGGCCCGGCGGCGCGGGAGCTGTTCGCCAACGCCGAAGCCATGCTTGCCAAGCTCGCCGCGGACGGCTCCTTGCGGGCTCGCGGCGTCTACGGGCACTGGCCGGCGGCCAGCGAAGGCGACGACCTGCTGCTGTTCGCCGACGCGGAACGCTCGCGAACCGCCGCGCGCTTTCCGATGCTACGCCAGCAGGACCCGCGCGGCGAAGAGCAGCCTTGCCTCTGCCTTGCCGACTTCGTGGCGCCGCGCGCGGCGAACGCCACCGACTGGGCCGGCGCCTTCGCGGTCACGGGCGGACTGGGCGCCGAGGAGCTCTGCGCGCGCATGGAGGCCGAGCTCGACGACTATTCCTCGCTGCTCGTCAAGGCGCTCGCCGACCGCCTCGCCGAAGCCTTCGCGGCCAGGCTGCACGCGCAAGTGCGGGCGGAGTGCGGCTTCGAGGCCGCGCAGCCCGACCTCGCCGCCTGCATCGCCGAGCGCCACCGCGGCATCCGTCCCGCGTTCGGCTATCCCGCATGCCCGGACCACGCGCCCAAGCACGAGCTGTTCCGGCTGCTCGACGCCACGGCGATCGGCATGGGCCTGACGGATTCGGGGGCGATGACCCCGGCGGCCTCGGTCAGCGGGCTGTTCCTGCACCATCCGCAAGCGCGCTACTTCTCGCTCGGTCGCGTGGACCGGGACCAGGTGAGCGACTACGCCGCGCGCTGCGACGTCGACCTCGCGGTCGCGGAACGGCGCTTGTCGCCGCACCTCGGCTACGATCCCGACCGCAAGGACTGAGCCTGGCCGCCCGGTCTATGCTGGGAAGCGCCCGCCGCCCGGCGGCGACCTCCCCCATGCTCCCCAACCGATTCCCCGCCCGGGGCGCGACTTGTTTCGCCGCGCTCGTCCTCGCCGCAGCGGCGCTCCCCGCCCAGCAGGACTGGCCCGACGCTCCGGACCGCGGCGAGGGCGAAGGCCCTTTCCCCATGCTGGTGCTGCGCGGCGCGACGCTGGTCGACGGCACCGGAGCGCCGGCGCGCGGGCCGGTCGACGTGGTGATCGAGGGCGACCGCATCCGCCGCATCGTCAACGTCGGCAATCCCGGCCTGCCGATCGACGCCGCGCAGCGGCCCCAGCTCGCGCCCGGCGGCCGCGAACTCGACTGCAGCGGCCTGTACCTGCTGCCGGGCTTCATCGACATGCACGGCCACATCGGCGGACGCGAGCAGGGCGCCGGCGCGGAATACGTGTTCAAACTGTGGCTCGCGCACGGCATCA
>DASWJW010000155.1:0-3769 GCA_036396955.1 Planctomycetota bacterium | reverse complement strand
CCTTCGACTCCCGGCCGGCCAAACGCAACGCCCACCGGGCGCTCGACGACATCCGCGAGTCGATCGCCGAACTCCGCTACTACCGCCACGCGGTTTTTCGCGCGGCCACGTCCCCCTAGGTCCTCACAGGGGAAAGACTGGAACCATCGGCCATTCGATCCGGTCCTCCAAAACCGGGGCCCACGGTCCATCCCCTTCGATCCCTGTCTGGAACGCTCCAGGCAACCCCCAACCGAATCCCGCCCCCTTTCGAAAGCATGCTCGCAACCGCTCTCTTGTTCCTCGCCGCGGCGGCCCCGGTCCCGCAATCCGATCAAGCCGCCGACCTCTTCCGGCCTTCCACGCAAGCGGCCACGCTGCCGCTGGACCAGCCGGGGGCGGTCCGGGAGCGGATCGTCGAGCTCGACCTCCATCTTCTGGACGGCGCGGCGTCGGCCCGGCGTCTGGATCTCGAGCTGTTCGACGGCGCGCGCGTGACGTCGGAGCGGACGAGCGTCGAGTCCGCTTACGGCGGCGGCAGCGTCTGGATCGGCGCGATCCCCGGTGACGAATTCGGGCTGGTGGTGATTTCGCGCGTCGGGGAGTCGGTGCACGCTTCGATCCGCTCCGGAGGTTCCCTGTTCAAGGTCGCGCCCGCCGGCGCCGGCATCCACCGCCTGACGGCCATCGACGAGAGCCTGGCGCCCGCATGCGGCACCGGCCCCGATCAGGAAGTCGTTTCTCCGCCTCAAGCCGAAGAGCGCGGCGGCGGAACGCAACGCAGCGCGAGCGGCCCGCGCGCGGTCGACACCATGGTTCTCTACACGCCGCAGGCCCGCAACGGCGCCGGCGGGACCAACGGGATCCTGAGCTTGATCAACCTCGCGATCAGTGAGACCAACATCGGCATGGCCACCAGCGACGTCGACCAGCGTCACCGTCTGGCGCACGTCTTCGAGACGACCTACGCCGACAGCGGCGACATGGGCCAGGACCTGTCGCGGCTCCGCAGCACGAACGACTCGTACATGAGCAACGTCCACACGCTGCGCACGCAGTACGGCGCGGACCTCGTGGCCTTGATCGTCAACGGCGGCCAGTACTGCGGCATCGCCTACCTGATGACCAACGTGAGCCAGGGTTTCGCGTCGTCGGCCTTCAGCGTCACGCTGCGCAGCTGCGCGACCGGCAACTACACTTTCGGACACGAAATGGGCCACAACATGGGCTCGGCGCACGACCGCCAGAACGCGAGCCAGGGCGCCTACGGCTACAGCTTCGGCTACCGGACGCCCAACAGCGCCTGGCGTTCGATCATGGCCTACTCGCCGGGAACGCGGGTGCTCAAGTGGTCGAACCCGAACCTCACCGTGGGCGGCTACGCCTTCGGCACGGCCAACGACGACAACCACCGCTCGCTCAACACCGCCGCGCCGACCTTCTCGACCTTCCGCGCGGAGACTCCGCCGGTCCTGGCCGTGGACAGCCTGGTCGCCGGCAGCAACGCTTCGATCTCGCTGAGCGGCTGCAGCCCGCTCGGCGCCACCTACCTCGCGTACTCGCTCGCGGGCGGCGGGCCGACCAATTCGGCGTTCGGGATCGTCGACCTGACCCCGCCGATCCGCACGGTGTCGCTGAGCGCCACGCCGGCCGGGGTCGTGTCCTGGTCGCCGCCGGTGCCCGCCGGCGCGACCGGGCGCCCGGTTTGGTTCCAAGGCGTCGACGTCTGCTCCGCCACGCTGTCGAATTCGATCGCAGCCGTGGTTCAGTAGCCGGATCCCGGAAACGACGCGACGGGCGGGCCGCAGTCTGCGGCCCGCCCGTCTTCCGTTCCGGCGCGAGGTTCAGGAGATCTCGTAGGTGCGCAGGCTCGTGCGCGCGGCTTCGACTTCCTTCGCCGGCATCGATCCGGTGGTGCCTTCGCCGTATGCGACCGCGGTCCGCAGGCCCGTCTCCCGGTCGATGAAGTCGCAGTGCATGCGCGCTTCGTCGTCGTACCGGTAGGTCACGTCGATCGGCTGGTTGACCTGCCGGTTCGGCGGCAGCGCCAATTCCGTCGCCGCAACCACCGAGACTTCCTCGGGGTCCATGCTGTCGCCTTGCGTCAGCTTGGCGGTCACGAGCGTCTGCCCCTGGATCATGGTGTAGAACGTGCGCCGCACCTCGTGCGGAATCGGCGCGTTCTTGGGGATCAGCACTTCGTTGACCACCTTGCCGGTGTCGGGATCCTTGAGCAGGACGCCGTAAGGATGCGCGGTGATTTCCTGCACCTGCCGCAGCGGGCCGGCCGGCGCGCCCGAGAGCAGGTGCGCGCGGATTGCGGCTCCGTGCGCAACCACTTCGTCCGGGTTGACGCCGGGCATCGGGTCGAGGTGGGGCAGAAGGGTGCGGACCGTGCGACGCACCGACGGGATCCGGGTCGAACCGCCGACGAGCATGACCGCCGTGACCTGGTCGGGTTCGACGTCCGCCTCGCCGAGCGCCTGCAGGCACAGGTTCTCGGTGCGTGCGACGTACGGCGCGATCAGGTCCTCGAACTCGCGGCGCCGCACGACCAGGTCGCTGCGGTGGCCGCGGGCGCGGATCGTCGCTTGCACTTCGCCGAGCCGGGAAAGACGCTTCTTGGTCTCTTCGGCTTCGGCCATGAGTTCGTGCCAGTCGGCGGCGTACTCGACGTCGTCGGGGCCGGGCGCGAAGCCGTGTTCTTCTTCGAAGCGGCCGGCGAGGTGCTGCGCGAGCAGCACGTCGAAGTCGAAGCCGCCCAGATGGTGGTCGCCGGCGACGGACAGGACCTCGAGCCGCTGTTCGCCGCTGCGCATCACCGAGACGTCGAAGGTGCCGCCGCCCAGGTCGTAGACCAGGAAGGTTTCGCCGGGCCGCTCCTGCATGCCGAACGTGAGGCCCGCCGCGGTCGGCTCGTTGAGAAGCCGCACTTCTTCGAGCCCGGCGATGGCCGCGGCGTCGACCGTGGCCTTGCGGCGCGGTTCGTCGAAGTAGGCCGGGACCGTCACCACCGCCTTGCGGATCGGCGTGCCGAGGTACTGCTCGGCGTCGGCGACCAGTTTTGCGAGGATCGCGGCGGACAATTCCTCGGCGCGGAATGAGCCGTCGCCGAGCGGAATGCGCCGGTCCGTGCCCATGTCGCGCTTGATCCAGCGCCGGACGCGGTGCGGCGTGCGGCGAGCCTGGCTCACCGCCACGGTGCCCACCTGGATCACGCCGTAGTCGGTGATGTAGACGGCCGAAGGCGTCAAGCGCTCGCCGTCGCTGTTGGGAAGGACCTGCGGTTTGCCGGAGGCCGGGTCGAAGACGGCTACGGTGCTGAAAGTGGTGCCGAGGTCGATGCCGATCGGGAAGGAGTCCAAGGTCATGCCCCCGTGACGGGTGTGGATTGCAGGATTTCGATTTCGCCTTGCCGGAGGATCCGGCGCTCGCCCTTTTCCAATTTGTAGAAGGCCGGGCGCCGCACGACGCGGTCGGCGGTTGGATCGGATGCCATCCTGGACCGGATGCCGACCACGCGCGTGAGCCGCGCATCTTCGGGATCGGGATCCTGTTCCAGGACGATGCCCTGCATGGCGAGGAACTCGTCCGTCGCGCGCAGGGTCGCAGCAAGTCGGGCGCGGTGCACGCCGTCGGGCGTGTCCGTGATCAAGTCGGCCAGCCGGTCGCGTTGCTGGAAGACGCCGCGCAGCAAATCCTCGCGCGCACGGTCTTCGTTCTGCTTCTGGCGGTCCTGGCGCAGGTTCGCGATCTCGAGCCGCTGCGCTTGCACCAATTCCGCCTGCCG
>DASWJW010000154.1:0-4592 GCA_036396955.1 Planctomycetota bacterium | reverse complement strand
CGCGAGCCAGGACAGCTCGCTCTCGGGAACCGGGACGAAGAGCTCGGCTTCTTCGATGCCGTGCACCCGGCCGACCACGGCGCCGGCTGGCAGGAATTGGCCGGGTTCGGCGGCGCGGGTACGGACGCGGCCTGCGAACGGCGCGTGCAGGCTGGTCCGGTCCAGGTCGCGGCGCGCCGACTCGGTCGCGGCGTGGGCCGCGGCGACCGCGGCGCGCGCCTCAGCGAGCTGCGGCTCGCGCCGCACCAGCGCGGAGGCCGCGCCTGTTCCGAACCGCTCCCATTCGCGCAGAGCGACTTCGGCTTCGGCTTCCTCCAGGGAGAGCCGCGCCGCCGCTTGCGCAGACTGCGCCTGGGCGCGCACCAACGCGAGCTCGTAGTCGCGCGGGTCGATTTCGACGAGCAACTCGCCGGCGGCGAAGAAGGCCCCCGGTTCGAAATCGGGCGACACCGCGCGCACTTTCCCGGCGACCTCCACCATCAGGTCGATCTGCCGGCGTGCCCGCACTTCGCCGTGCGCGCGCACGGTGACCGGGTGATCGGCGGCGTGCACCGCCACGACTTCGACGGCGGTCGGCGGCGTCGGGATGTCCTGACGCGCGACCGGCTGGCGGGCGGCGATCATCGCTTGCGCACCAAGGGCGCCGGCGACCAGCACGAGGATCGGCAGCGCGACCTTGAGCAGCGGCAGCAGGAATTGGCGGGGAGATGTCATTGCGAGGCGTCAAGCGAGCCGCCGCGCGAGTCGGTGAAGCCACCTCCCAGCGCGAGGTAGAGGTCGATGCGCGCGTCGAGGACCAGCCGGCGCGCCTGGAGGAGCAGGCTTTCGGCCTGCCAGGCGCCGCGTTGCGCCTCGAGAAGTACCAGCAAGTCGCCGATTCCCGACTGGAAGCGTTCGCGCGCGGAGCTCTCCGCCGCGGCGGCCGCGAGCGCGGCACGGCGCAGCGCAGCCACGCGCCGCGGCAGCAAATCGGCCGCGGACAGCGCGCCTTCGACTTCTTCGTAGGCGACGAGCGCGGCCTGCGCGAAATTCGCGCGGGCCTGGTCGGCTCCGGCGAGACCGGCATCCACGCCGGCGCGCAACCTGCCGCCCTGGAACAAGGGCGCGGTCAGGTTGCCGAGCAGGCTCCATACCCGGAAGTCGCCGTCGAGCAGCTCGCTCAAGGTGTCGCTGCTGGTGCCGCCCGAAGCGGTCAGGGACAAGCGCGGGTACAGGCTGGCGCGGGCTTCCTCCAACTGCGCGTCGGCAGCGAGCAGGCGCCGCTCGGCAGCGGCGAGGTCGGGGCGCCGTCCGACCAGCTCCGCCGGCAAACCCGCGGGCACCGTGCCCAAATTTTCCGGGAGCACTCCGCCCTGGAGCAGCGCGCCGGCTGGATAGCGGCCGAGCAGAACTTCGACGCTGCGGCTCAATGCATCCGCCTGCTGGCGGCGGATCTCGAGCTCCGCCGCGGCCGCGGCTTCCTGGCTTTCGGCCAGGCTCACCGCCGCCGGCGGTTGCAGTCCGTGCTCGTAGGCGAGACGGATGCGTTCCACGGTCTGCACACGGTTGCCGTGCGCGCGCTGCGCGAGTTCGAGCTGCGCTTCGGCTTCGCCGAGTGCGTACCAGCCGCGCAGCACGCGGCCGGCGAGCGCGAGCCGGGCTGCGGCTTCGTCGAGCGCCGCGGCTTCGGCCTGCGCGACCGCCGCGCGTTCGTTCGCCGCGAGGCGCCCCCACAAGTCGGGTTCCCAGCTCGCCGCAAGCCCCAGATCGAAGACCTCGGTCGTGCTCGTGAGCGGATCCTGGACCGGCACCCCCGGCAGGGCGGGAATGGGGAATCCGAAGAAGGCCTGGCGGCTGCGGCGGGCCGCGGCCGTTGCGGCGAGTTGCGGAAGTCGGCCGGCGCCGGCAATCCGCGCTTGCGCGGCGGCGCCGCGCACCCGCGCCGCCGCCGCCTGCAGGTCGCGGTTGGCGGTGAGCGCTTCGGCGACGATGACCGCCGCCTGGGGATCGCCGAACGCCGACCACCAGTCGCTCTCGAGGCCGCTGCCGGCCGCGGCGGACCCGGCGGTCCAGTCCGCCGGAGTCGCCGGCATGGCCGCCGCCGGCGGGGGCACTCCGGGCACCGCGCAGGCGGTGCAGAGCAGGAACGCGAACGCGAGCTGCGGCCTCATCGCCCGACCTCGGTGCGGTCTGGAACCGGCGCCCGCAGCCCGGCGGCGACGAACGCGATCATCTGCGGAAGGACTTGGTCCGCGGCGATGTGCAGAGGTACGGGGGCGACCGTTTCGAGCTTGTCGAGGTGGGTGAGCGTGTAGATCATCGCGCCCACCATGAAGTGCCCGCGCAGCAGGAGTTCGGCCGGGCCGAGACGGGGAAGCGCGCGCGACAAGGCGCCGACGAAGCGGTGCACGACCTGTTCGAACTCGTGGGTGAGCTTGGTCTGCAGCTCGTCCTGCGCTTCGTGGTGCACGCGGCCGAGCAGGCGGGCGTGCAGGCGCCGGTCGGGAGACAGGAAGCGCATGGACGGCGCCAGGAATGCCTCCACGAGCTCTTCGAGGGCGATCGCCCGCCCGTTCGCGGCGACCTCGAGCGCGTCGAGACGCTCCAGCCGTTCCCGGTTGACCGGCCCGATCCGGCGCCGGAACGCGGCGAGCACCAGGTCGTCCTTCGACCCGAAGTGGTAGTTCACCGCCGCGAGGTTCACTCCCGCGCTTGCCGTGATCTCCCGCAGCGACGAGGCCTCGACCCCGCGCGTGGCGAACAGGCTCTCGGCGGCATCGAGAATCCGGGTCTTGGTGTCCGGCGCTTCCATTCGGTCGAATGTTTTATACGATCGTTTGATTCCAGGGAAGCCTCGCTGGCGATTTTTTCGGCGATCGGACCCCCATGCGCCCTCGCGGCCCGGGTCCTGGCCGTTCCGCGTGGAGCCCTCACAATGCCCCGATGGTCGAATTGCAGGGGAGCGGAGAACCCGCAGGAACGCCTGGCGACTGGCCGCAGCGGGTGGTGTGCCTGACGGAGGAAACCACGGAGGTGCTCTACCGGATCGGCGCCGGCGATCGGGTCGTGGGAGTGTCCGGTTACACCGTGCGGCCCCGGGAGGCGCGTCGGAAGCCGCGGATTTCCGCCTTCGTGAACGCCGATTTCGAACGCATCGTCGCGTTGGAGCCCGATCTCGTACTCGCCTTCTCCGATCTGCAGGCCGACATCGTGGCCGAACTCGCGCGCCGCGGACTGGCGGTCCACGTCTTCAATCAGCGCTCGATTGCGGAGATCCTCCAGGCGGTGCGCATCACGGGCGCACTGGTCGGGCGCGTCGCGGAAGCGGCCACGCTCGCCGGAACCTTGCAGCGGCACCTGGACGCAGTCGCCGTCGCCGCCCGGGCGCTGCCGCGCCGGCCGCGCGTGTTCTTCGAGGAGTGGCCCGAGCCGCTCATTTCCGGAATCCGCTGGGTTTCCGAATTGATCGAAATCGCCGGCGGAGCCGACGTTTGCGCCGAGACGCGCACACGCCACGATGCCGCTGGCCGCACCGTCGATCCGGCGGACGTCGCCCGCCGGGATCCGGAGGTGGTGATTGCGTCGTGGTGCGGGCGCAAGGTCGCACCCGAGCGGATCCGCGAGCGGTCCGGCTGGTCCGAAGTCGCCGCCGTGCGCGCCGATCGTCTCTACGAGATAAAGAGCAGTTACGTGCTGCAGCCGGGACCCGCCGCGCTGACCGACGGTCTCGACCAGATCGCGGCGATCATCGCGGCGGCGGCACGCGGCGAGGATCTGCCGCCTGCGCGCCCGGGGCGCATGCGGAGCGCGGGCCTCGAACCGCGCTACAAGTAGCGCGATTCAGCGCTGGCAGCGCGGACACCAGACGGTCGCCCGCTGGCCGAGGCGCGCCGCGCGCAGCGGCGTCGCGCACGTGCGGCATGCGGCGCCTTCGCGTCCGTAGACCTGCAGCTGAAGGCGGAACCATCCGGGCTCGCCGTCGCTGCCCGTGTAGTCGCGCAGCGTGGTTCCGCCGGTCGCGATGGCCTCGGCCAGCACCTTCCGCACCGCCGCCGCCAACAAGGCGTAGCGCGCTGCCGAGATGCGTCCCGCCGCGCGGCCGGGATGGATGCCGGCACGGTGCAAGGCTTCGTTTGCGTAGATGTTGCCCACGCCGACGACGATCTTCGCGTCCATCAAGAACGGTTTGACGGCCACGCGCCGGCCGTGCGCGAGGTCGTGCAGGTGGCCGCCGTCGAAGCCTGGCTCCAGCGGCTCGGGGCCGAGCGCCGCGAGCAGCGGGTGCGCGGCGGCAGGACCTGCCTGCCAGAGAACGCTGCCGAACCGGCGCGGATCGTGCAGACGCAGGCAGCGCCCGCCAGCGAGCAGCAGATCGAGATGATCGTGGCGGCCGGGCGGCGTGGCGGATGGCAGCACGCGCAGGCTGCCCGACATGCCGAGGTGCAGGATCAGGCTGCCCTCGGCGAGCTCGATCAGCAGGTACTTGCCGCGCCTGCCGACTGCGCGCACGCGCCGGCCGCACACCAGGGAATCGAGGTCGGCGGGCACCGGCCAGCGCAAGCGGGACTGGCGCACCACCGCGCCGTCGAGCTTGCGGCCGCGCAGGAACGGCT
>DASWJW010000153.1:0-13522 GCA_036396955.1 Planctomycetota bacterium | reverse complement strand
GAACGCGCGCGGCTGCACGGCGGTGCGGAACAGGATCGCGAAGTCGCTCAAGCGCGCGCGGTTGTCGCGGACCAGGCGGTTGATCTCGTCGGTGACGCAGTCGGCTTCGTCTTCGGCGTCGAGCGCTTCGATGCGGTCCAGCGGCGAACCGTCGCCGAAGTCCGAGTGCAGCACTTTCTCGTGCCGGCCCGAGTTGTGCGCGATCAAGGTGTTCGCGGCTTCGAGCACCTGCTGCGTGGAGCGGTAATTGGTCTCCAGGCGGATGATCGTCGCGCCGGGGAAGTCGTTCTCGAAGCCGAGGATCTTGGAGACGTCCGCACCGCGCCAGCCGTAGATCGACTGGTCGTCGTCGCCCACCGAGCACAGGTTGTGCCGCGCGCCGACGAGCAGGCGCACGATCTCGTACTGCGGGGCGTTGGTGTCCTGGAACTCGTCAACCAGCAGCCAGCGGAAGCGGTCCTGCAGTTCGCCGCGCAGCTCCGCGTCCTCGGTGAGCAGCCGCAGGGTCTCGAGCAGCAGGTCGTCGAAATCGAGCAGCTTGCTGCGCCGCAAGGACGCCTGGTAGCGCTCCCAGGCAACGGCCAGCCGGGCGGCGTCCTCGTCAGCGCCGGCGGCGAGCGCGCTGCGGTCGGCCAGCCGGTTCTTGAGCAGCGAGACCTGGCCGAGGACCGCCGCCGGCGCGCCGGGGCCTTCGTCGGCGCCGAGTTCGCGCAGCACCCGCTTCATCGCGCCGAGCTGGTCGGAGCCGTCGCAGATGCCGAAACCGGCCGGCAGGCCGATGCGCTCGGCGTGCACCCGCAACAAGCGCACGCAGAAGGAGTGGAAGGTCCCGACCGTGAGCTCGGCGGCCTTCTTCGCGCCCAGCAGCCCCGCCACCCGTTCGCGCATCTCGGTGGCCGCCTTGTTGGTGAAGGTCATCGCCAGCACCTGGCGCGGGGACGCGCCCTTGTGGAGCAGTTGCGCGATGCGGTGCGTGATGACCCTGGTCTTGCCGGTTCCCGCCCCGGCAAGCACGAGCAGCGGGCCGTCCAGGGTGGTGACGGCTTCGCGCTGGGCGGGATTGAGTCCTTCGAGGTGTCGCGGCATCAGAGGGGTTGCGGAGTCTAGCCGCCAACCGGCCGGATTTCCCCGCGCGCGTAAGGGGAGTCGGCCGACACCGAGCTGTCCCAGCGCCGCGTGGCCGATTTCCCCGCGCGCGTGAGGGGAGTCGCGCCGCAGCCTCGCATTACCCGTGAGCCCGCTACGGCGGGCGGTCCCTGGGACCCCTTCCGGCCCTGCTGCGACACCTCCTCCCTCAACTGCCAATTCACAAAACGACAACCATGCGCTCGCTGATCCTCTCCTTCGTGGCCGTCTTTCTGGCCACCCAGACCGCCACGGCCCAATTCCAATTCGACCCGAAGGTCGACTACGCCGCAGCCAGCCGTCCGGACGGTTCCGCCGCCTTCGATCTCGATGGCGACGGCGATCTCGACCTGGCGGTGTCGGTGGACACGCCCGACCGCCTGCTGATCTACCTGAATCAAGGCAACGGCACGTTCGTCAACGGTGGAGCCTTCGCCCTGCCCAACAGCAGCAGCCCCGGCGCAGTGGTCGCCGGCGACCTCAACGGCGACGGCCTCGACGACCTCGCCGTGGCGCTCAAGGACTTCTCGCAAGTCCTGGTGCTCCTCAACACTGGCGGCGCGCTCGCCAGCGGCGGCACCGTGGCGACCGGTCTGAACAGCCGCGGTCTCGACGTCGCCGACATGGACGGCGACGGCGACCTCGACATGGTCGTCGCCAACCGCGACAGCAACTCCGCGACCGTGATGATCAACGGCGGCGCCGGCGCCTTCAGTCCGATCACCCTGACCGCCGGTCTGGATCCGCGCGGAGCCGCCTTCGGCGACTTCGACGGCGACGGCGACCAGGACGTGGTGGTGAGCAACCACGACAGCCGCAACCTGTACGTGTTCACCAACGGCGGCGGCGGTTTCGCCTTCACGCTCAGCGCCACCTTGCCGTTCGCCAACGTGCGCCCCGAAGGCGTGACCACGGGCGACTTCAACGGCGACGGCCTCGACGACATCGTGGCGGCGGTCAACGACCCCAACTTCGCCAGCTTCTTCTACTCGACCGGCGCCGGTTGGAGCGGAGTCGTGAACGTGGCCACCGGCGGCATCGACACCAGCACGGTGCTCGCGGCCGACCTGGACTGCGACGGCGACCTCGATGTGGTCACCGGCAACGAGACTTCGTCCAACCTGAGCTTGCTGGCCAACACCGCCGGCAGCTTCGCGCTGGCCGGAACCCTCGCTGCGGGAATCACGCCCGAGCAGCCTGGCGCGGCCGATCTCGACGGCGACGGCGACCTGGAGCTGCTCCACGGCAACCGCGACAGCAACTCGCTGTCGGTGCACAACAACGCGACCTGCAGCGGCGCTCTGGTGATCGCATTCCGCGGCACCTGCCCCGGGCCGATGACCCTCACGGTGAACGGCGCGACCCCGAACGGCAACCTCGCCATCGCCGCCGCCGGCGGGACGGGGAGTTTCGTGGTTCCCAACGGCCGGCCCTGTGCCGGAACCGTGCTCGGACTGAACGCCACCGTGCGCTTGATCGCCACCGTGCGCGCCGACGCTTCGGGCGACGCCTCGATGAGCGCCAACGTGCCGGCCTCGGCTTGCGGGCGGCTATTCGCCCAGGTGATCGACCTGGCGAGCTGCTCCACCAGCAACGTCGTCGGCCTCTAGCGCAGCACGAGTGCCGGGCCCGCGCCCCGCCCCAGCGATGGAGCGGGGCGCGTTCTCGATTGCACCCGGCCGGTCTCCGTGCCATGCCACCGCCTCGTCGCGGAATTCCCGGCCCGGCCGCGCCTCCTCGCGTAAGTTGGGTTTCCAGGCCTTCGCGCCGACGTCCGATCCCGCCAATTACCCCGGAATTTCCTCCGTAATGAGACTTGCCTCGCTCGCCCTCGCTCTTTTCCTGCCCTTCGCGCTCGCGGCTCCTGCAGCCGCGCAAGACGACCACGTCGCGGAAGTCTTCGGTCACGCCAACGCTCATTTCGATGCGGGCGATTGGACCGAAGCCATCGAGGCATTCCGCCACGGCCTCGGCCACGACCCGGCCAACGGCAACGCGACCTTCCGTCTTGGTTTCGCCTTGATCCAGGCCGGCCAGCCGGCCGACGCGCGCCCGGTATTCGAGCGCTGCCTCGAACTCAGCGTCGCCGTGGGCCCGTCGACCTACAACATCGCCTGCTGCAGCGCGTTGACGGGCGACACCGAAGGCGGATTGCAGTGGCTGGCGCGCGCGGTCGAAGGCGGATTCGACGACTTCGAGCTGGCGCGGACCGACGGCGACCTCGCCGCGATCCGCGGCGACGCGCGCTTCGAGCCGATCCTCGCCGGCAAGCCCTACGCCGTGCCGGACACCGGCAAGGTCAAGCTGCGCTCGGGCGGCTCGGTCGAAGACTTCTTGCGCCAGGGCAACGCCGCCCGCGACGCCGGCGACGCGAAAGCCGCAGCTGCGGCCTACGCCAAGGCGGTCGCGCTCGAGCCGAAGAACGGCTTTGCGCACTTCCAGCGCGGATACGTTTCGATCCAGGCCCGCGACTTCCTCTCCGCAGAGGCTTCGTTCCTGCAGTCGCGCGCGCTCGGCTTCGCCGTGCCGGCGTCGACCTACAACCTGGCTTGCACCAACGCCCTCCAGGGCAACATCGACATCGGCCTGACGTGGCTGGAACGCGCGGTCCAGGAAGGTTTCGCGGACGCTGAGCTGCTCCGCACCGACTCCGACCTCGACGCGCTGCGCAAGGATTCCCGCTTTGCCAAGATCGTCGCGCGGGTGGATGGCGGCGGCGACGTCGTTGCCGCTGCGCCGGCTCCCCCCAAGGCGGCGCTCACGGCGCGGCACCGCGAATTCGACTTCTGGGCGGGGGACTGGGTGGTCCTCGACAAGTCGGGCAAGCAGATCGGCAAGAACCGCATCGAAGTCGTGCACGGTGGCGCGGCGCTCCACGAGAACTGGACTTCGGCGGCCGGGAACACTGGCTCCAGCCTGACCTTCTACGACGCCGCCCAGAACCGCTGGCACCAGACCTGGATCGATCAGAGCGGCCAGGCCCTGTTCGTCGACGGTGGGCTCGTCGACGGCTCGATGGTGCTCGGCAACCAGATCGGTGAGCGGCGCAACCGCATCACTTGGACGCCGATGCCGGACGGCCGGGTGCGCCAGATCTGGCAGGCCTCGGCCGACGGTGGCAAGAGCTGGGCCGACGCTTTCGACGGCTTCTACGTGCGCCGCGAAAAGCCCGCGGATCAGCAGGAATACTGAGGGGGTCGTTCGGGCCGATTTCCGGTGGAATCCGGTGAATGAACGTTCACGCAGAGCGCGCCCGGCGCGCTCTGCGGCTGTTTCGAGGGACCTTGGCACGAAATTACGATTTCTTGCCGCAGGCAGGGTTCGCCGGATTTTGTGTCGGAAAAAAGCTGGTCAAAGACCGGCTGGCTCGTCAATTTGTCCAGTGCCTTCGCGCTGGTCGCGCCGAGGCATTCCCAGAAGACCACCCCTTCGATCTTTCTATCCCCGCCGCCTCGGACCGGCCGCAGATCTATCACGGTCGTTTTGTCGGAAGGCGGACATGCGTCGGCGGATTCGCTTGATGCGAACGTGCGGGCGTTTGCTCCGTGCCATTTTTCATGGTGCCATCTGAGGGGATGGAGTTGCGGTCCCGGCACTTCGGTGCTGGGGCCGCTTTTTTTGGTACGCGTGTTGCGGCCGTTATCCTCCGCGCCGTGTTCGGTGCCGCCGACTTCGAACTCTTCGACCTGCGCTTCCAGTCCGATCCGGAGTGGAACGGACGCCGCCTCGAGATCCGCCGCCGCCTGCAAGCGCTCGGCGATCGTGTGAAGGGCGAGTACGCGGCCGCGGGCGTCAGCCTCGACCGGCGCGAGAGCCTGCACCATCCCCACGCGAGCAATCGCAAGCGCGTGGCGCGGCAGCGCACCATGCTGTTCCGCGACCGCAAGGCGCGGAAGTCGCTGCAGGGCTTTCTCGGCAAGGAGCTCGGCAAGGACCTCGACTCGGCGCACAACAACGTTCACTTGCAGGCCGGGCTCGATCGCGCGGGCTGCTTCTGGGGGCTGCGCGTCGAAGCCGGCGCATGGTACGACCTGAACGTGCTGCTCAAGCGCGCCGAAGAAGGTGCCGGCCAGCGCGCCCTGGTCGAGGCCTGCCGCGCTGCCAAGGGATTCGAGCTGCGGGTCGACGGCCGCGGGGCGCGACCCGCGGACGGCGTCTCCGCACGCGACTGGCGCGACATCGCCGGCATCGTGCGCCCCGGAGAGAGCGAACTTGAGCTGCGCTGCGAGCTGCCGGCGGCCCAGGCGGTCGCCGCCGGTGCGTCGCTCGAGGACCGGATCGCCGGGGAGCTGGGGGCCCTGGCGGCTTTCCTGGCGCTCACCAGCTGGACGCTCGACGGCTCATCGCCTTCCGGGGCCTCACTTTAGGGGTTTCTCGGGGGAATCCCGACGACGGCGGCAATTCGAGGGGTAGGCTTCCTTCGCACGGCCCTTTTCCGGTTTTCTTCCCGACCCTGGTTTTCCCAAGATGGTGGTTCGCAATCTCCGCGTGATGGACGCCCTGACCATCGAAGCAATTCTCACGAGTTCCTTCGATCCGGCCAGCCTCCACAACCGTCTCGCCGAGTGCGGGCTGGCGGGACCCGACCGGCCGGCCGATGCGGCGCTCTACGACCGCGCGCACAGCGCCTTGCGGCGACCCGGCGCCTTCAGGACGCGCTTGCAGCGTCATCTGGACCGCCGCCACGCCGCCACCTTGGAGCGCGCCGCCGCCAGCAGCACCGATTCTCTGTTCGAATGGTGCATCGGCGCGACTCCGGACAGCCGCGAGGACTTTGCGGCCATGATCTGGGCCCTGGCCTGTGATTCGCGCCCGGTCGTGCAGCGGTTCCTCGAGGCCTTGCTGATCCGCCTTGCGCGCCGCGGTTTCGTGGCCGCCCCCCGGGTGCGCCCGGGCAAGCTCTCCTAGTAGTAGAAAGAGCGCGGAAACCAGGGCGAGCACGAAGCGTGGCCCTGCCAAGCGTGCGAGTAGCCGTGGTAGCCGCACCAGTACCAGGCACTCCGGTCCCAGGAGCGCGGATAGCGCCGCCAGGACGCACGCTCGAAAGTCGCCGAACCGTCCAGCCGTTCCGCGCCGCGCTCCAGCCGCCAGGCCAGATCGAGCACGCTCAGGTCGAGGTCCGCGGCAACGCGGCCGGCCGGGAAGGGGAACAGCGCCAGCAGGCGCAACTCCTCGCCTGGGGGCACGACGAGCGGGAGCGAGCCGTCCAGGAGCACGGCCGGCAGGGCTTTCAGGTCGCCGGTGGAGAGCCGCAGGCCGCCGCTCTCCATCCGCAAGGGGATCGCACCGGGATTCTCGATCCGCAGCCGCAGCTCGATGCCGGCCGGCGTCCCGGCGGAGGCGTCGGCGGGCTGCACTCCGTTCA
The DNA here is from genome assembly GCA_036396955.1 of Planctomycetota bacterium. Classification (GTDB taxonomy): domain Bacteria; phylum Planctomycetota; class UBA1135; order UBA1135; family UBA1135; genus DASWJW01. Next base: position 7,032 of record DASWJW010000153.1, on the reverse strand, counting down.
CGCGCACGAGGACCCGCGCCACGCGCTCGCCGTTGCCGCTCGCCACCACGTTTTCGACCAGCGCGGGCTCGTAGCGGTAGCGCGATGCGGAAGTCGAGCAGGCCAGGAGGAGCAGGAATGGGATCGCAAAGCGCACGAACGGTCATCGTACTGCGCGGGGCGGAGCCTAGAATTCGGGCCATGGGCGTTCCCATGTTCGACATCGGCTACAACCTCGGCCCCCAAGAGCGAGCGGCGCTGCTGCAGCGCTTTGCCGCAGTGCTCGAGCACGGTCGTTTCTTGAACGGCCCGGAACTCGGGGAACTCGAAGAGCGGCTCGCGGCGTTCCTCGGCGTGCCGCACGCCATCGCGTGCTCGAACGGCTCCGATGCGCTGGTGCTGGCGCTGCGCGCCGCCGACGTCGGCCCGGGCGACGAAGTGGTGCTGCCGGCTTTCACCTTCTTCGCCACCGCGGGCGCCGTCGCGCGCTTGGGCGCGACCCCGGTGTTCGCCGACGTCGAGCCGCACAGCCTGCTGCTCGACCGGCAGTCGGCGGCGAGCAAGTGCGGACCGCGCACCAAGGCGGTCCTTCCCGTGCACTTGTTCGGCATGGCCGCTCCGATCGCGCCCTTGCGCGCGGCGGTCGAAGCCGCCGCCGGCCACCCCGTGGCAGTTGTCGAAGACGCGGCCCAAGCCATCGGCGCCGCCGCGCCGGAAGGACCGATCGGCGGCCTCGGGCTCGTGGCGGCATGGTCGTGCTTCCCCACCAAGAACCTGGGGGCGTGCGGGGACGCCGGATTCGTGACCACGACCGACGCCGGGCGCGCCGCGCGGATCCGGCGCCTGCGCGAACACGGCGGCGGCCAGCAATACCACCACGACGAAGTGGGCTACAACTTCCGCCTCGACAGCTTGCAGGCCGCGGCCTTGAGCGAGCGCTTGCCGCAGCTGCCGGCGTGGAACGCCGCGCGCGAAGAGAGCGCCCGCCATTACGGCGAATTGCTCGAGAAGCACGGCCTGGCCGGCTGCGTCCAGCCGCCGCCGCACGTGGCCGGGCGGATCTATCACCAGTACGTGGTCCGGGCGGCCCGCCGCGACGCCTTGCGGGCGGCACTGACCGCGGCTGGAATCGGTTCGGCGGTCTACTACCCGGTGCCTTTGCACCTGCAGCCCTGCTTCGCCGGACTCGGCGGCCGCCCCGGCGATCTGCCCGAAAGCGAGCGCGCGGCGCAGGAGGTGCTCGCGCTCCCGATCCATCCGGGCGTGCGCCCCGAGCAGCGCGAAGAGGTCATCGAGGGTTTCGCAGCGTTCTACCGCGGGGCCTCCATGCCGGTGCGTTGAGCAGCCGGGACGGGGACGCCGCAATGGCGAGCCGCGCGGAGCGCGGCGAAACCCTGGTGCCTGGCTGCCTAGAGCAAGTGCTCCTGGCAGAGCCAGATCCGCAGTCGGGCGAGTTCTTCCTCGAGCCGGAAGAAGACCTCGGAAGCGCCGGCGACGTCGTGCTCGAGCGCGCAGGTCTCGAGCGATTCGGCGGCCTTCTGGACTCCGACGGCGCCGAGATTGCTGCTGCTGCCCTTGATGGCATGCGCAACCTGGTCGACGTCCACGTCGCTGCCGGCATCGAGGCAGCCGCGGATCGTCTGGAGCCGGTCGGTGAGATCGGAGAAGAACTCCTGGAATAGGATGGCGAGTTCTTCCTTGCCGTCGAATAGATCGATCAGTTCATCGAGCTTTCCGGCATCGACGGGGGTGACTGCGGTGGGATTCGTCATAGCGGCGTTCAGGGGGCGTCCAGGGGCGTCCAGACGTCTCCTTTGCGGCCGCAGGAACCCACGGTTGAGGGCCCAACCAAGGAAATTGCATATTTCCAAAAGGGCGTGCGTGCGCCCCGCATTCGAGCCCAAGCTCCTTACAAGAAAGTCTTTGCGACTTTCGCTAGACCTGGAAGGGCCGCCGTTCGGCCTCGACCTGGCTCGGCTCGACGGTCGGCTCGACCGGAACCGCGGGCACCGGCGGGCGGGCAGAGAACAGGCGCAGGAAGCAATACAGGTTCAACGCGATCAGCACCGCCCAGGTCGCCACGGTGAACCAGGTGCCGAAGGGATTCACCTCGAAGGGCGCCTGTTCGGCCGCCGCCGCCACCGGAACCGGGTCCTGGAAGACCAGCGGCGCAGCGGCGAGCAGCGTGACGACGGCGGGGTTCACACCCCTACTTGTACGCCTTGAACTCGCCGCTTTTCAACTTGCCCATGTACTCGACGAGGTCGCGGCGCACTCCGCCGCTCAGCAGGACCACGCCCAGCACGTTAGGAAAGGCCATGCCCAGGATCATCAAGTCGCCGAAATCGAGCACGTTCTGCGAAGTGATGATCGACCCGAGGAACACGAACATCAGGAAGATCATCCGGTAGATCATCGAGCTGCGGTCGCCGAACATCCACGCCCAGCAGCGCTCACCGTAGTAGCTCCACGAAATCATGGTGGAGAAGGCGAACAGCATGACCGCCACGGACAGCACGTAGGGGAACCAAGAGATGCTGCTCGCGAAGGCCTGCGAGGTGAGCCCCGCGCCGTTGGCGTTCTTCAGGTACGGCGCGAACTCGGGGTTGGCCTCGCCGTCGTAGGCGCCGGTGATCACGATCACCAGGCCGGTCATGGTGCAGACCACGATGGTGTCGATGAACGGCTCGAGGAGCGCCACGATTCCCTCGCGCACCGGGTATTCGGTCCGCGCCGCCGAGTGCGCGATCGCCGCCGAACCCACGCCGGCTTCGTTGGAGAAGGCCGCGCGCCTGAAGCCCTGCACCAGCACGCCGAGAAAGCCGCCGTAGCCGGCCGCGGGAGTGAACGCGCTGTCGAAGATACTGCCGAAGGCCGCCGGGACCGCTTCGGCCCTGGTGATGAGCACGAACAGGCAGGCCACGACGTAGATCAGGCACATGGCGGGGACGATCTTCTCGGCGGTATGCGCGATGCGCTTGATGCCGCCGATGATCACGATGCCCACCAGCACGGTCATGACCGCGCCGTAGATCCAGCGGTTCTCGGCCAGGAACGGAACCGTTTCCTGGATCGCGTTGAGCGACTGGTTGACCTGGAAGGTGTTGCCGCCGCCGAGCGAGCCGCCGATGCAGAGGATGGCGAACATGACCGCGAGCACCTTGCCGAGCGGCTTGAGGCCGAGTTCAGTCAGGCCCTTCGACAGGTAGTGCATCGCGCCGCCCATCACGCGGCCGTCGGGCCGCACTTCGCGGTACTTCTGGCCGAGCGTGCACTCCGCGAACTTGGAGGACATGCCGAGGAAACCTGCCAGGATCATCCAGAAGATCGCGCCGGGGCCGCCGATGCTGACGGCGATGGCCACGCCGGCGATGTTGCCCAGGCCCACCGTCGCCGACAGCGCGGACGCGAGCGCCTGGAAGTGGCTGACCTCGCCTTCGTCGTCGGGGTTGTCGTAGCGTCCGCCGACCACGTGGATCGAGTGCCGGAATCCGCGCAGGTTGATGAAACCCATGCGCAGCGTGAAGAAGATCGCGCCGAGCACGAGCCAGGCCACCACCAAGGGCACCGAGCCTTCGCCGGGCCAGACGTCGACGAAGAACACGTTGCTGAGCTTGGTCACAACCCAGCCCGCCGCTTCGTCGATGGAGCCGGTCAAGCTCCCGGATGCGTCGCCGGCTGCGTCTTGTGCGAGGGCCGGACTGCGCAGGAGGAGGGCGAAGAGGGGGAACAAGAAGAGCAGGCGCTTCATCGTGGCCACTGGGAGGGTGCTCGCGCACCTTGCGTGGTGGCCGCGATTGTGGCCGCAGCCGCCTCGATGGGCAAACCCAGATCGGCGGGGAACCCGGGGAAGGGAGGCATGTAACCCGGGAGCCGCTCCCGCGTCATCGGAGCGATGGGAGAGAGCCGCATTCGCCTGGATTTCTCGCGCATTGCCGACGTCGAGGACCTGCGCACCGTGCCCGAGGGGGAGTATCCCTGCCGGGTGGCCGAAGTCCGGGTCAGCCAGAGCCCGGCCGGGCACGTCCGCTGGGGACTGCGCTGGGAAGTCTGCCAGGGCGACTTCGCCGGCCGGACCTGTTGCTGGGATTCGCTGCACTGGACCGAACGCGGCATGCCGCGGGCCAAGTACCTCCTGCGCTTGCTGGGCTTCGACGTCGAGGGCCCCCTCGAACTCGATCCGGCCGCGCTCGAGGACCGCCAGGCGCTCGTGCTGGTCGCGTCGGAAGAGCGCGAGGATCCGACCACCGGCATTCGCCGCTTGACCAACCGCGTGCCCTTCTCGGGCTACCGGTCGATGGCCGAAATGCCGCCCGACGCAGCGGCGGATCGCGCGGCCGAGTGAGCACGTCCGCGCGCGCGGCGCGAGTATCCTGGGGCCGCTGTTCATGGACGATCGCAATCTGATCGCGGTGGCCGAGCAAGCGGCCGCCACGTCCCGTGTGATTCGCGGCGCGCGGGCCGGAGCCACCGTGCTCGCCGACGACGGCCGCACCTTCCTGGGCTGCCGCCTCGAGTTCGCCGACTCCGCCCTGGACCTCGACGCCGTGTCCAACGGGATCGCCGCCGGCCGCGCGCAGGGCCTGCGCCGGGTCGTGCGCGTCGGTTACTACGAACCGACCGAGAGCGGATTGCCGACGCTGCCGGCCGCCACCCTGCAGCGCCTCCACGAAATCGCCGCGCCCGGGCTCGTGGTGATCTTTTCCGCGGGACGGGGCGAATACCAGGAGCGCACGCTCGCCGATCTGCGCGCCCAAGCCGGATTGCAGTGAGCGCGGGCGGCAAGGCCGACAGAGCGCGTTATGCGGCGCTGATCCGCGAGATCCGCGAACACGACCTGCGCTACCACCACCTCGACCGGCCGACGATTTCCGACGCGGCCTACGACCGGTTGTTCCGCGAACTGCAGGAACTCGAAGCCGCGCACCCCGAATGGCAGCGGCCGGACAGCCCCACCCAGAGAGTCGGCGCGCCGCTTCCCGAAGGCAGCCGCTTCGAGCGCGTGGCGCACGCGGTGCCGATGATCTCGATAGAGAGCCTCTTCGACGCCGCCGAAGTCGCCGAATTCCACCAGCGCATGCTCAAGGGCCTGGAAGGAGAAACCGGCGCCGTTCCCCAATACGTGTGCGAACCCAAGTGGGACGGCGCCAGCGCGAGCCTCACCTACGAGAACGGTCTTCTGGTCCGCGGCCTCACGCGCGGCGACGGCATGGCGGGCGAAGACGTGACCCGCAACCTGCGCGCGGTCGGCGGCGTGCCGCTCGGCCTGCAAGTTCCGGAAGGCGAGCCGCCGCCGGAACTGCTCGAAGTCCGCGGCGAGGTGATGATGCCGCTGCCCGAATTCGAGCGCGTGAACCGCGAAATGGCGGCCGCCGGCGACGCGCCCTTCGCCAATCCGCGCAACGCCGCCTCGGGCAACTTGAAACGGCTCGATCCCGCGGTGGTCGCATCGCGCGGGCTGCGCTTCCTGGCCTGGGAAGTCGCACAGGTGCGCGCCGCCGACGGCAGCGAGCCGTTTGCGTCTCACACGCAGGCCATGCGTGCGGCCGCGGCGTGGGGCTTTCCGGTCAGCGACTTGCGCGCGCAGGCCGCGGATGCCGCCGGAGTCGTCGCGTTTCACGCCGAGCTCGAAGCGCGGCGCGACGGCCTGGATTTCGAGATGGACGGAGTGGTCGCCAAGGTCGACGACTACGCGCTCCGCGCCCTGCTCGGCGCGCGCGCGCGCACGCCGCGCTGGGCATGCGCGCTCAAATTCGCGCCGCGCGAAGAAACCACCTTGCTCGAAGCCATCGAAGTGCAGGTGGGGCGCACCGGACGCATCACGCCGCGCGCGGTGCTCGCGCCGGTGCAGCTCGGCGGGACCACGGTGCGGCACGCCACCCTGCACAACCGCGGCTACGTCGCCGAACGCGACATCCGCGTGGGCGACGTCGTGGTGGTCCGGCGCGCCGGCGACGTGATTCCGCAGATCGTCGGACCGGTCAAGGAACGGCGCCGCGGACGGCTGCGGAAATGGGTCATGCCCGACCGCTGCCCGGCGTGCGAGCAAGAGCTCGTGGAGCACGGCGAATACGTGCTGTGCGTCAATTTCGAATGCCCGGCGCAAGTCCAGCGCCGCATCCTGCACCTCGCGTCGCGCACCGCGCTGCGGATCGAGGGCCTGGGGGAAAAGGCCGTGGCGCAATTCACCGCGGCCGGACTGCTGAATCGCGTCGAAGACGTCTTCGACCTCGATTTCGAAAAGGTGGCCGACCTGGAGCGGTGGGGGGAGAAATCGGCCCAGGCGCTGCGCGCGCAGATCGAAGCTGCGCGGCACCCCGAATGGCCGCGCTTCCTTTTCGCTCTCGGCATTCCCGACGTCGGCGCGGAGACGGCGCGCGCGATCGCGGCGCATTACGCCGATCTGGACGCGCTCGAAGACCTGGCGGATCGGGAGGACGCCGCCGAACGACTTCAGGAGATCGACGGCGTGGGCCCGGAAGTCGCGGCCTCGCTCCTCGACTTCCTGTCCCGCAAGGACAACCGCGCCGCGCTGGCGCGTTTCCGCGAACTCGGCCTGGAGCCGGTGGCGGCCGAATCCGCGGCGGTCGGCGCGCGCGAAGGCGTGACCGGGAAGACCTTCGTGCTGACGGGCACGCTGGGCACGCCGCGCGAAGAAGCCAAGGCGCGCATCGAGGCGCTGGGCGGCAAGGTCACCGGCACGGTGTCCAAGAAGACCGACTGGGTGGTGATCGGCGCCGACCCCGGTTCCAAGGCCGCGAAAGCCCGCGAACTCGGAGTCGAGATCCTCGACGAAACCGGCTTCGCCGCGCTGCTCGGCGACGAGCCCGCAGCGGCCGGATCCTAGGCGTCGATCGCCACGTGCCGCGGGTGGTCGGCCACGCGCGCGATCCACTCCCGCACGGCCGGCAGGTCGCCCAAGTCGAAGCCGCCTTCTTCCGCCACGTGGGTGTAGGCATACAGCGCCAGGTCGGCGAGGCTCTCGCGCTCGCCCACGAACCACGTGTGCGCGCGCAGGTGGCGCTCCATCACGCCCAGCATGCGCGTGCCTTC
>DASWJW010000152.1:0-3943 GCA_036396955.1 Planctomycetota bacterium | reverse complement strand
CGTCAGCGACGTCAACCGGCTCCTGCAGGGCTACCAGCAAATGCAGAAGCAGATGAAGTCGCTAGGCAAGATGCTCTCAGGGGGGCGGTCCAAGAAACGACTCCTCAAGCAGTTGAGCAAGTCGGGGAAACTCCCCGGCATGCCGCCCGGCTCCGGCCGGGGCTGATCCCGAATCGACCCGAACCCGACACTCAAGTACGAACCCGATGGCAGTTGTCCTGCGTTTGAAGCGGACCGGCCGGCGCAACCGGCCCCACTACCGCATCTGTGTCTTCGACTCGCGCACGCGCCGCGACGGCCGCTCCATCGAGGAGCTCGGCCACTACGACCCGCTGGGCGGAGACGGCGAGCACGATTTCACGCTCAACGAAGAGCGTGCTCGTCACTGGCTGAGCGAAGGCGCCCAGCCGTCGCAGACCGTCGCCTCGCTCCTGAAGGCGCGCAAGATCGAGATCCCCTTCGCCAACAACGCCGGCCGCCGGCGCAAGGCGAAGGCCGCCAAGAAGTCCTAGCGCCGATGCCCAAGTCGGCCACAGCCCGGGTGACGGGTTTGAAGGACGTGCTCGGCCGCCTCATGCGGCCGGCGTACAAGGTGCCTCCCCTCGAACCCGAGGAGACGGCGCTGGAGCGCCTGCTCGCGCTCGTGCTGCAAGGCGACGGTTCCTATGCGATCGCGCGCAAGGGCGTCAAGGCCCTGGGGCGCGCGTTCGCGCATTGGAACGAGGTCCGCGTCGCGCGCCAGTACGAGGTCCGCGAGGTCCTGGCGGACAAGCGCGTGTCTGCGTCGGACGAACGCGCCGAACTCGCGCAGAGTTTCCTGCGCCGCAACTTCGGCATCCAGAACCACCTCGACCTCGGCTGGCTGTACGACGCGACCAGCGAACGGCGCGACCGGCACTTGAACAGCCTGATGATGGCGCCGCCGCACGCGGGGCCCACCCTCGACCTCGACGCCGCGCTGCAAGACGACGAAGTCAGCGTGCCCATCATCACCACCGACCTCAAGCGCCTTCTGGCGCGGCTGGGGCTGGTGCCGTCGAATCCCAAGGACGCGCAAGTGCTCGAACTCGTCGAGCCGGAAATGCGGGGCGCCGACCTCTACCCCACGCACCTCGCGCTCTACGTGCACGCCCGCGAGATCTGCGAGTCGAAGCACCCGCGCTGCCGGCAGTGCGCGCTGCTCGTGATCTGTCCGCACGGCAAGCGCACCCTCGGACCGGCGGGAGTCAAGGCCGCGCGCGCCGAGATGCTCGCCGACGCCAAGAAGGCCGCACAGGCGTTGAACGGCAAGGCGGCGCCGGTCGAAGCCGCGGCGGAGCCCGCGAAGGAAGCCGTCGCCGAGAGCGCGAGCGAGACCGCGGGCGAGAAGAAGCCGGCCGCACGGAAAGCGCCCGCCAAGAAGGCCGCGACCAAGAAGCCCGCTGCCAAGAAGAAGCCGGCGGCCAAGAAGAAGCCCGCGGCGAAGAAGAAGCCGACGGCCAAGAAAACGCCGGCTGCGAAGAAGAAGCCGGCGACGAAGAAGACCACGCGCAAGAAGGCCAGCGGCGTTCTGCGCCGTTTGGTCCCGCGCCGCGCCGCGCTCTGATCGCATCGACGTGACGGCTCCGCTGGTTCTCGCGAGCGGTTCGCCGCGCCGCATCGCCTTGCTGAAGGCCGCCGGCATCGAGTGCGAGACTCTCGACCCCGGTGCGGATGGACCGGAACTAGGCACGACTCCCGCGGAGCGTGTGCTCGGCCACGCCCGCCACAAGGCCGACGCCGGCGCGCTCCGGCGTCCGGATTGCCGGGTTCTCGCCGCCGACACCCTGGTCTGGGCCGGATCCCTGGCGCTGCCCAAGCCGCGCGACGCGGCCGAGGCCGAAGCGATGTTGCGCGAACTCGAAGACCGCAGCCACCAGGTCTGGACGGGCGTGGTGCTCCGCGAACCGGACGGATCCGTCCGCGAGCGCGCCGACCGGGCCCAGGTGCGTGTTCGGCGCTACGAGCCCGGCGAACTCGCCGCCTACCTCGACGGCGGCGAGTGGCGCGACAAGGCCGGCGCCTACGGGATCCAGGGGGCGGCGGGGGCCTGGGCGACCCTGGAGGAAGGCGACGTCGAGACCGTGATCGGGCTCCGGATCGCCACCGTTCACGAGCTCCTGGCCGGGAGCCCTTGCTCCGACGCCCTGGATGGATAAGATTTGCGGTCCGATCTCCCGCTTCCCGCGCCGGGAAGCAGCTGGGATCGCGCGGGCGCGCCGCCGCGCCGGGCTCCGATCATGAAGGAAGGCATCCACCCCGTCTACCACGCCTGCGCCGTCAAGTGCGGCTGTGGCAATGAGTTCCAGACCCGAGCCACGGTCAAGGAACTGAACGTCGAGATTTGCGCTGCATGCCACCCGTTCTTCACGGGCAAGCAGAAGTTCGTGGATGCGGCCGGCCGCGTCGACCGCTTCAACAAGCGCTACGGCAGCAAGCAGACCTGATCCCGACGGCCGCCCGTGCGCAGACCGGTTGGTCCGGTCGGCTCTCGTCGGCGCGGCACCACGCGCCATGAGTCTTTCCGCGGTCCTCAGTGAACGAGTGGAGGCCTACGAGCTTCGCCGCGCCGAGCTCGAGGCGATGGCGTCGGACCCTGCGCGCGCGAGCAAGCCCGACTTCGGCAAGATCCTGCGCGAACTCGGTTCGGTGCAGAAGCTGCTCGGGATCTGGAAGAGCTACCTCGAACTCGAGCAGCAGATCGCCGAGAACCGCGAACTCGCCGCAGCCGGGGACGAGGAACTCGGCGCGCTTGCGACGGAGGAGCTGCCGGCACTCGAGGCCCAACTCAGCGAAATCGAACGGGAGATCCTCGACCGCGTGCTCGACACCGACGACGACGGCGACCGCGCTGCGATCGTGGAAATCCGCGCGGGCACCGGCGGCGACGAAGCTTCGCTCTTCGCCCTCGACCTGTTCCGGATCTACAGCAAGCACGCCGAGATCCAGCGCTGGAGCCTCGAAATCCTCGACAGTTCCGAGACCGACGCGGGGGGCTTCAAGGAAATCACTTTCCAGCTCAACGGCGTCGGCGCCTACCGGAAAATGCGTTTCGAGACCGGTGGCCACCGCGTGCAGCGCGTGCCCGCCACGGAGACGCAAGGCCGCACCCACACATCCGCGGCCACGGTGGCGGTTCTGCCCGAAGTCGAGGAAGTCGACTTCGAGCTGCGCCCCGAAGACCTTGAGATCACCGCCATGCGCGCCAGCGGGCCCGGCGGCCAGCACGTCAACAAGACTTCTTCGGCGATCCGCGTGACGCACAAGCCCTCGGGCATGGCGGTCCGCTGCCAGGACGGCAAGTCGCAGCACCGCAACAAGGCCAAGGCCATCGAACTGCTGCGCTCGCGCTTGTACGAACTCGAGAAGATCAAGCGCGATGCGGCGCGCACCGACCTGCGCCGCAACCAGGTCGGCTCCGGCGACCGCAGCCAGCGCATCCGCACCTACAACTGGCCGCAGAACCGGGTGACCGACCACCGCCTGGGGCGTAACTTCAGCCTCGAGATCGTGCTCGAGGGGCGGCTCGACCCGCTCTTCGACGCGTTGCTGGCTGCCGACCGAGAGGCCAAACTGGCCTCCCTCTGAACCGGCGCGCGGCCCGTGCGATGTTCTCCGGACCCGCGCGGCTCCGGTCTGCGTCGCCTTCGCCAACCCCCCGAGCGATTCCGTCATGAGCGATCCCCAGGATTCCAAGATCGAACCCCTCGGCGACGAATTCGAGATCCTGGAGGATCCGGATGTTGCCGCGGCTGTTTCACCGGCCCCGGTGGCCGCGGTCAGCCCGGCCCCCGTGGGGGCCGGATCGCCGTTGCCGGCGGGCGGCGCGGTTCCGCTGCGAAGCGTGGCGGCCTGGACCAGCTTCGGTCTGGCGATCGCCGTCTTCGGCCTGCTCGGGCCGTGGGGCTGGCTCGGGGCGGCGCGC
>DASWJW010000151.1:0-6595 GCA_036396955.1 Planctomycetota bacterium | reverse complement strand
GCGCGCCGCCCGCACCGTACGGCCGCCGGACTCGCTCCGGCGGCCTTCCGGCCGTTCCTGGCGGCTTCTTCCACGGATGTGGACGCGCCAGCCGACGAAGAGGGGATAATCCCCGGAGACGACCGACCATGCCCCGGTTCCCCGACGATCCCGACGAGGTGCGAATGAGCTTCGCCGCGCACCTCGAGGAGCTGCGCTCGCGCCTGGTGCGTTCGGTCGTGGTCATCGGCGGCCTGTTCCTGTTCGGGTGGATGCTCTTCCACAAGGTGCTGGCAGACATCGTGCTGCGGCCGCACCGGCTGGCCGTGCGCGCGCTCGGCGACGCGGCCGCGGAACGCGGGCTCGACGAACACCTGCAGACCTTGTCGGCGCTCGAGGCGGTGTTCTTCAAGCTCAAGATCAGCTTCGTCGCCGCGCTGGTGATCGGCCTTCCGTACTTGCTTTGGCAGTTCTGGTCGTTCATCGCCGTCGGCCTCTACCCGCGGGAGCGGCGCGTCATCCAGCGCGTGCTGCCAGCGGCGCTCGGCCTTGCGGTCGCCGGCGTCTTGTTCGGCTATTTCCTGCTCATTCCCCTCGTGAACGAGTTCCTCTATCGCGAGATCGATCCCGACTACATGAAGGCCGGCATCCGGCTGCAGGAGTACTTCGGGCTCTTCCTCATGTTCACGGTCTCGCTCACGGTGGTGTTCCAGCTGCCGCTCCTGCTTGCCAGCCTCGGTGCCGTCGGCATCTTGAAGGCCAAGCAGTTGCGCCACTACCGCCGCCACTGCATCGTCGGCGCCTTCGTGCTCGCCGCGGTGTTCACGCCTCCCGATCCCTACAGCCAGGTCCTGATGGCCCTTCCCACCATTCTTCTCTTCGAGATCGGCGTCCTGCTGGTCGCCTATATCGAGCGCCGGCGCAATGCCGCCGGCACTCCGGAATGAGGGTCGGCCTCGTCGGATTCTCCGGAGCGGGCAAGACCAGCTTGTTCCGCGCCCTCGGCGGCCAGAACGAGAAGCTTCCGCACACGCCGCAGGACGATCGGCCCGTGGTGAGCGTCGAAGTCCCGGATCCGCGTCTGGAGTGGTTGCGCGATCTCTGGAAACCGCGCAAGTACACGCCGGCGCGCGTCGAATTCCAGGATCTGCCGGGCATTCCCGAACGCGCGGTCAAGGGCAAGCCCGAACTGCTGGCGGCCGTCCGCGAGTGCGACGCCCTGGCCGTGGTGCTGCGCGATTTCTCGGCCGACCCTTACGGGATCGGCGCGCCCGGCGCGGCGCGCGATCTGGAGACGCTGCGCACGGAATTCGCACTCGGCGACCTGGCCGTGGTCGAAGGCCGGCTGGAAAGGCTCGAATCCAAGAAGAAGAAACCGGTCAAAGAGCAGGCCGAAGACGAAAAGGAGCGCCTGCTGCTCGCGCGCATCGCGCCCGCGCTCGAGGCCGGCGAGAGCCTGCAGTCGCTCGCGTTGTCGGCCGAAGACGAGAAACGCATTTCCGGTTTCCAGTTCCTGTCTCTCAAGCCGCTGCTGGTGGTGCACAACGTGGGCGAAGAAGACCTGGGCCGGGCGGTGGACCCGATCCAGAGGGACTGCCCGGAAATCCCGCTCTGCGCGACCGTGGAAGAAGACGTCGCCGGGCTCGAAGAGAGTGAGCGCGCCGAATTCCTCGACGCCTACGGCATCGCCGAGCGCGCGCGCGACGCGCTGGTGCGGGCTGCGTACGCGGCGTGCCGGGCGCATGCGTTCTTCACCGCCGGTGAGGACGAAGTGCGCGCCTGGACGATTCCGGTCGGCGCGAGCGCGGTGGAGTCGGCGGGCAAGATCCACAGCGACCTGGCGCGCGGTTTCATCCGCGCCGAGGTCTCGCCGTGGGAGTCGCTCCATGCCGCGGGCGACCTGCGCAGCTACAAGGCGAAGGGCGGTTCTCGCCTGGAGGGCAAGGACTACGTCGTCGTCGACGGCGACATCCTCGAAATCCGTTTCTCGGTCTGACGGGGGGCCCCATTTCCGCGCCGCGCGCCCTGGTCGTCGCCTTCGGCGAGGAGCTCCTGGAGGGCCGCGTGCTCGACACCAACTCGCGGATGATTTCGCGCGAGCTCTTGAGTCTGGGCTACCTGGTGGGCCGCCACGTGACCCTCGGCGACGCGCCGGGCGCTCTGCGCGCGCTGCTCGACGAAGTTGCCGGCGACTACCGCGTGGTGGTGACCACCGGCGGGCTGGGCCCGACCGCCGACGACCGCGTGCGTGAAGAAGTCGCGGCTCTCGCCGGAGCGCCGCTCGTCGCCGTCGAAGGCGCGGTCGAACCGCTGGTCCGACTGTGGCAGCGCTACCGCGGCGGCGAGCCGCCGGCCTTCTACCTCAAGCAGGCGTTCGTGCCGCAAGGCGCCCAGCCGCTCGAAAACCGCGCCGGAACCGCCTGGGGCTTTGCGTGCCGGATCCCCGGCGACCGGCAGATCCTCTGTCTGCCGGGTCCGCCCGGCGAAGCGCGGTCCGCGCTGCTCGACGGCGGCGGCAGCGCTCTGCTCGCCGCTTCGATCCGATCCGGCGAACGCCTGGCCTTCGAAGTCTTCCACACTTCCGGCGAACCGGAGTCGGCGATCGAACCGCGCGTGCGTGATCTGCTCGAAGACTCCCGCAATCCGCGGTTCGGCATCATCGCCAGCCGCATGGGGGTCAGCGTGTCGGCGATGGCCTACCCCGAACCGGGCGGACGCACGGCCCAGGAGGTGCTGGCCGCGGCGAGCCGCGAACTGATACGCCGGCTAGGCCCGCTCTGCTTCGGCCGCGGCGAAGACACGCCTGCGACGGTCGTGCTCGCGGCGCTCGAGGAGCGCAATGCGACCCTGGCGTGCGCCGAGTCCTGCACCGGCGGGCGCTTGGCCGCGGCGCTGACCGCAGTGCCCGGTTGCAGCGGAGTCTTCGAGGGCGGATGGGTCTGCTACGCCAACGCCGCCAAGGAGCGGGATCTCGGCGTGTCCGCGGACCTGCTCCAGCGTTTCGGCGCCGTTTCGGCCGAGGTGGCGCTGGCAATGGCCGAGGGCGCGCGGGCACGCGCCGGAACCGACTGGGCGGTGGCGACCACGGGGGTCGCCGGGCCCGGCGGGGGCACCCCGGCCAAGCCCGTCGGCACGATCTGGATCGGCCTTGCCGGTCCCGCGAAGCGCGGCGCCATATTGCGGCGCGCCTACGCACGCGCTGGCCGGGCCTCGGTGCAGGAGCAAGGGGTCGGCGACGCCCTCGAAGCGCTGCGCCGCGAAATCCTGGGCCACCCCTCGTTGCCCGATCGCGCCTAGGGGCGAGTGCCACGAGGCCGTCGGAGGCGCGCCGGCCGCGCGCGGGTCTTGCCGACATTCGCGGTGGCCCCTATGCTTCCCGGCGCTTACCCGATGGTGTAATTGGCAACACATCTGGTTTTGGTCCAGACGTTCCAGGTTCAAGTCCTGGTCGGGTAGCCACCCCCCTCGCGAGTCGCTGGAGTCCGCTCCAGGCGATTTTTTGCGTTTCCGGGGCGAACCCGAGTCGCGATCGGTAAACGCGGCAGGATTTGCGCCAACGAGCGCAGGCCGCGAATGGAAAAGGACCCGAAGATCCGAAGACCTCCGGGCCCAACTCCAAAGCCTGTTGCCAGGCGATGCGGCTGAGGCTTTACCCCTCCTCAATGCCGTGGAGACCGAGATGCCGCGCAAGCGGGTCGCGGTCTCCTTGCGCTCCTGCGTTTTCGCGGAGTCCGTCGAATCTCTTGGCCCTGAATCGCCGGATCCGCGCGCGCTTCGTCGAGCACACCGACGGCCTGTCCGTCGCCTTTCACTTGCCAATCGCTCGGGGAATCCCCGGAGAAAACCGGGCAGATCTCGTCGCCTAGGAACCTGCAAAATAGATCCGCCTTCTCGGCCGCTTGCTAGAAGCCGATCTGCGCGCGCAATTCGAGCCACGGATCGCGGTCCAGCACCCAGTAGTAGGCGGCGACGCCGAGCCAGCCGTGGATCAGGCCGAGCGGGAGGAGCCGGCGGTCGCGCAGGTACAGCGGAGTGAAACCGAGCAACAGGCCCACGGTGAGTGGCGCGAGGGCGAGGTCGGGCAAGTGGGCGGCACCGAACAGCAGCGCGGTTGCGATCGTCGTACGCGCGGGCGCGGCGAGCATCGCAAAGCGGCTCTGCAGGTTGCGCGCCACCAGCGCCTGCACCAGGAACTGCTGCAACAGGCCCCACACGGGGTAGAAAGCCAGCAGCGGCAGCATGTGCGGAGTCAAGCGCAAGCTGCCCCGCGCGGCGCCGATCGTGGCCAGGACCGCCAGCGCGAGGAGACCAAACGCGGTGGCGTCGCGCCAGGCGCGGGCGGGGATGTCCAGGCCGAGGCCCCATTCGCGCAGCAGTGCCGGCCGGCGGCGCACGCGAAGAGCGATCCAGCAGGTCCAGAATGCCGCGGCGAGAACGAGGAAGACCGCCTTCGCATCGAAGACGTTCTCGAAGACCAGGTGCAGGGCCCCGGTGATCAGGACGGCGAAGAGCTCGGCCACCACGGACTCCATGGTCGGGCCGCGGCCGCGGCAGCGGTAGGCTCGGAGTTCCGGCGTCCGCGCCGGGACCGCCGGCATGGCAGCGACGAACGCGCGCAAGCTCCTCGCACTCGGCGACGCCGGCCTCTTGGTGGCGGTCGCCGTGCTGGCCTTTCTGCCCGCGCTCGGCAATGGCTGGATCTGGGACGACGACGACTACGTCACCGCGAATCCCACGCTGACCAGCGCCCACGGACTGACCGACATCTGGTTCGATCCGGCGGCGACGCCCCAGTACTACCCGCTGGTCCACAGCGGTTTCTGGATCGAGCGCAGGGTGTGGGGCGACCGCGCCGCCGCGGACGGCGATTCGGGTCCGAATCCGTTCGGCTACCACCTCGACAACGTGCTGCTGCATGCTCTGGTGGCCGTCCTGTTCTGGCGGGTCCTCGCGCGTTTGCGCGCGCCCGGAGCGTGGCTCGCGGCGCTGCTCTTCGCCGTGCATCCGGTCACCGTGGAGTCGGTGGCCTGGGTCACCGAGCGCAAGAACGTCTTGTCGGCCGTCTTCTACCTGGGGGCGGCCCTGGCCTGGCTGCGCTTCGCCCGCCTGTCGCCAATCGCGAACGGCGAGGCTGCCGCCGGAGAGCGTTCCGCAGCGCGGCTGCGGTGGGGGGCGCTGGCGCTCGCCTTCTTGCTCTACGGCGCAGCGCTGTTGAGCAAGAGCGTGACGGCCTCGCTGCCGGCTGCGCTCGCGCTGGTGCTGTGGTGGAAGCACGGCAGACTGCCGCGCCGCGAATTGCTGTCGCTGCTCGCGATGCTGCCGCTCGGCTTGATCGCGGGCCTGCACACGGCCGCGCTCGAGCGCGTCCAGGTGCGTGCGCAAGGACCCTACTGGGACCAGAGCCTGGTCGAGTCGCTGCTCATCGCGGGCCGCTCCTGCTGGCACTACATGCAGAAGCTGTTCGTGCCGTTCGATCTGGCGTTCTTCTACGAGCGCTGGAAGCCTGACCCCGGCTTGTGGTGGTGGTGGCTGTTCCCGCTCGGGGCGCTCGCACTGGTCGCCGCGCTGTGGGCGGCACGGACCCGGCTTGGGCGCGGACCGCTGGTGGCCGTGCTGTTCTTCGGCGGCACGCTGATTCCCGCCCTCGGCTTCCTCAACGTCTATCCCCACCGGTATTCGTGGACCGCCGACCACTTCCAGTACCACGCCTGCCTCGGAGTCTTCGCGTTGTTCGCGGCGGGGCTCGCGCGCACGCCGTTGTGGCGTGCGCGCGCCGGTGCGCCGGAGCCCGGGGCCGGACTCCTGCAGGGGCGGCGGGCGTGGCCGGCCTTCGCGATGGCCGGCGCGCTCGCGGCGGGGCTGGGTGCGCGCACCTGGCAGCAGTGTTCAATCTACGCCGACCAGGAGACGCTCTGGACCGACACGGTCGCCAAGACGCCGACGGCCTACGCAGCCTGGCGCAATCTCGGCATGCTGCACATCGAGCGCGGCGACGTCGTGCAGGGCACCGAGTACTACCGCAAGGCTCTCGCGCTCGACCCGCACGACCCCGAAGGCCTCTACGGCGAGCAGACCTGGGAAGCCAAGTTCGGCATGAGCATGCTGCGCTTGCACGAAGGGCGCTACGCCGACGCCGTGCGCTTCGCCGAAGAAGCGCTCGCCATCGACGGCCCCGGTGCGGCTCCCGAGCAGCGCGCGTATGCGCTGCTGAACATCGGGGCCGGCCGCGTGCTGTTGCGCGAGTACCGGGAAGCGCTCTCGCCGCTGCGCGAGGCTGGCACCTTGCTGCCGGGATTCGCGCCGGCCGACGCCTATTTCGGCGAAGCGCTGGCCCGGCTGGGTCGCACCGGCGAGGCCGTGGCCGCGCTCTCGCGTGCGCTCGCCGCCAATCCTGGCGAACTCGATGCGCTGCTGAATCTCTCCTGGATCCGTTCGGCGCACACCAGCGAGCGATTCCGCAACCCAGCGAGCGCGCTCGAACTAGCAGACCGGGCGGATCAGGTCGCTCGTGGCCAGGACGCCCGTGCGCACGACGCGCGTGCCGGCGCCCTGGCGGCCGCTGGGCGTTATCCGGAAGCTGCGGCGGCGCTCGAACGAGGTCTCGTCTTGGCCCGTC
>DASWJW010000150.1:0-15598 GCA_036396955.1 Planctomycetota bacterium | reverse complement strand
CGTCGGCGTCGGGCAGGACCTGCGGATCGGCGTCCAAGGCGTAGCGGTTCGGCGCGAGGCTCAAGTCGGACGCGAGCGCGGCTTCCATGCCGATCTCCTGTCCCGAGTAGCTCGCCAGGCGGCCGAGGATCGCCGTCATGGTGCTCATCGCGCCGTTCTTGGCTTCGTTGTGCGGCGTGTCGTTGCGCACCGCGGCGAACAGGCGGTCGTGTTCGACCTGGTAGGCGTTGGGGTCGTCTCCGCGGAAGCGCCAGGTCTCGCCCTTGTCGGTCTTGATGCGGCCGCCGCCGACGTCCGCCGAGCCCTTGGAACCGTGCGCGTGTTCGCTGACGCTGTTCCAGCAACCGGGGATGTGCCGGCAGTTCGAGAGCATCCGGGTGCCGTCGGCGTAGGTGAACTCGATCATGTGGTGGTCGTAGATCTCGCCGTAGTCGACGCCCGTGCGCACTTGCCGGCCGCCCTGGCCCTGCGCGGACACCGGGTAGCCGTTCATGATCCAGTTGCCGACGTCGAGGTTGTGGATGTGCTGCTCCACGATGTGGTCGCCGCACAACCAGTTGAAGTAGTACCAATTGCGCATCTGGTACTCCATCTCGGTCTGGCCCGGCTGGCGCGGATGCACCCACACGCCGCCGCCGTTCCAGTACACGCGCAGCAGGCCGAGCTTGCCAATCGCGCCTTCCTGGATGCGTTGCACGGTTTCCTGGTAGAGCGCCGAGTGGTGGCGCTGCAGGCCGACGCCGACCTTGAGGTTGCGCTCCTTGGCGGCCTTGGCCGCGGCGAGCACCTTGCGGATCCCCGGCGCGTCGACCGCCACCGGTTTCTCCATGAAGACGTGCTTGTTCTGCGCGACCGCGTATTCGAAATGCAGCGGACGGAATCCGGGCGGGGTGGCGAGGACCACCACGTCGACGCCGGAGTCGATGGCCTTCTTGTAGGCGTCGAAGCCGGTGAATCGGCGCTCCTCGGGGACGTTCACGCGCTCGGGAACGTGCTTCATGACTTCGCTCAGAGCGCTGTCCAGACGATCGCGGAACGCGTCGGCGACGGCGACGAGTTCGATCGGTCCTTCCGTGGAGAGCGCCTGCGTGATGGCGCCGGTGCCGCGGCCGCCGCAGCCGATCAAGGCGACGCGCAGCTTGGCCTGGCCGAGCGCTCGCGCCTGGACGGGGGCCGTCACCAGTCCGGGCGCGGCCAGTGCGCCGGCGGCGAGCACGGAGGATTGATGCAAGAAGCGCCGGCGGCTCTTCGGCGACGCGGAGCCATCGTTCTGGGGATCGGTCATGGCGGAATCGGGGCTCGGGCGCCACGTTGCGCGGCACCGGGAGCACTAGCCTAGCGCCTGCTCCCCGTTCCTGCGCAGCGGGCTGGCGCCGCAGCCAACTGCGCGGCTAGCGCCCGCCCATCCGATTGCGCGGCGGGCTAGCGCGCGCCCATCCGATTGCGCGGCGGGCTAGCGCCCGCCCATCCGATTGCGCGGCGGGCTAGCGCCCGCCGCGGCGCTGCTTCTCTTGGATCTCGCGGACCGTGTCGAGGTCGGCTTCCCAATAGCGCAGGCGCTCTTCGAGCGGCGGTTCGACCAGCGGGCGCACCACGCGAAGGCCGACGAAGGAGGCATTGGTGTGGTACCAGATGCTCTTGGGCAGCTGCGGGTCCTGGACTTTCCAGTTGCTCTTGGAGCCGCGCCGCGCCGCTGAACGCAGGGACTCGGCGTCTTCGTCCCAGGACCCGCCGCGAACCACGCGCGGATAGAGTTCGACCGGCCAGCGCACAGGGTCGCGCGCGCCCGCGGCCAGTTGGCCGTAGAAGTCCTTGTCGAGTCCGTCGAGCACCCACTCGGCCACGTTGCCATGCATGTCGTGGAGACCCCAAGGATTGGGCTTCTTGGTGCCGACCTTCTGGTACTTGTCGTCGGCGTTGTCGAAGTACCACGCGTAATCGTCGATCGCGTCAGGGTCGTCGCCGAAGCTGTAGGCCGTGGTGGTCCCCGCGCGGCAAGCGTATTCCCACTCGGCCTCGGTCGGCAGGCGGTAGAACCGCCCGGTTTTCATCGACAACCATTTCGTGTACTGCCGGGCGGCGAACTGGGTCATGCCGGTTGCCGGATAGCCTTCGATGCCCATGCCGAAATCCATCGGCACGTAGGGCGGAGTCGGGCGGCTGACCGCATCGGCCCAATCATCCTGCTGCGTGGGCTCGGCCTCGTTCTTGCGTCGCAGCTCCTGGTCGAGCTTGAACATGAACAACTGGTATTCGTTCCAGGTGACTTCGTGCCTGCCCATCCAGAACGGCGAGATCTCGACTTCGATTTGCGGACCTTCGTCGAGCTTGCGCTCGTCTTCGTCCTCGGGGCTGCCCAAGAGGAAGCGGCCGCCGGGGATCGCGACCATTTCGAACGCGACCTTGGTGCCTGGGACGGCCTCGGAATAGGCCTTCATCTCGGCTGCGGTCGTCGCCACGGCCATGGGATTCTCGAGCGCCGGCGGGGTGCCGGCCGGCATGGCCGGATAGACGCTGGTCGCAGCTTCTTGCGCCGGCGCGAGCGCGGCGAGCAAGCCCAGGAAAGCGGGCACGGCTGCGACGGCGGCGCGGCCGCGACGGGTGCCGGAGTCGGAAATGGAGGAGACGGTCGGGGGCATGCCGAAGCAGCGATCCTACCGTCGCCCGCTGCGTGCCTTCGCGAACGGCGCAGTCCCTGTCATGCTGGGCCGGTGTCCCGCTTTCCAGGCAATTCGATCCGCCGGCCTGCCGTCGCAGCCTTGCTGCTCGCCGCCGCTTGCGCTGGGCCTCCGACCTGGCGCTTCGAGCAGCCGGCGATGGGCACGCACTTCTCCTTGCTGGTCGCCGCCGACACGGCGCGCTCCGCCGAACTCGAAGCCGCCGCGGCGGCCGCCTGGGAACGCCTCGCGGAACTCGACTCCATCCTTTCCGACTGGAATTCCGACAGCGAACTGATGCGCGCCTGCGCGCGCTCGCAGGACAGCGCGCCGACCGGCCCGGTCCCGGTCTCGGCCGATCTCTGGCGGGTGCTCGTCCACGCGCAGCAAGTGGCCGCGGCCAGCGACGGCGCGTTCGACGTCACCGTCGGCGCCTACACCCGGCTGTGGCGGCGGGCAGCCCGGCAGAACGAAGAACCCGATCCCGAGCGCATGCAGGCGGCGGCCGCGGCGGTCGGCTGGCGCAAACTGCGCTTGCATCCGGAGACCCAGTCGGTCGAGTTCCTGGTGCCGGCGATGCGCCTCGACCTGGGGGGCATCGCCAAGGGCTACGCCCTCGACGAATTGCTCGCGCTCCTCGCGGCGCGCGGCTTCGCCAACGCCATCGTCGAAGGCGGGGGCGACCTCGCGCTGGGCCCGGCGCCGCCGCGCGGCTCGGCCTGGCAGGTCGCGGTGCGCACCGGGGTGGAAGGGGCCGAGACCTTGCACTTGCGCCTCGCCGCCGCCGGCGTGGCGACCTCCGGCGCGGCGTTCCGCTACCGGATCACCGCCGACGGCACCCGCGAGTCGCACCTGCTCGACCCCGGCACCGGGGCGGGGCTGCGCAGCGGGTTGACCGTGACGGTGGTGGCGCCAACGGCCATGCAGGCCGACGCCCTGGCCTCGGCGGTCAGCGTGCTGGGGGTCGAGTCCGGGCTCGCGCTCGTGACCGCGACCGATGGAGCCGAGGCCCTGTTGCGCTGGCGCGAGGCGGGGGGCGAAATAAGCGCGCGTTCCCCGGGCTTCGCCGCCATCATGGAGCCCCCGCGGAGCCCGCGTGCCACCTTTGGCGAGTCGCTTCGCGCACCCCGACCATGAACCCCAATCCTCCGTCCGCTTCGCGCCGCCAGGTCCTCCGTTCCGGCAGTGTCGCCGCCCTGGCCGCCGCAGCTTCGCCGTTCGCAGCTCGCGGCCACGCCCGCTCCCGCGAGACGCTGCGCGTCGGCCTGATCGGCTGCGGCGGCCGCGGTACCGGTGCCGCCAAGAACGCTCTGAGCGCCGATCCGGACGTCGTGCTGGTGGCCCTCGGCGACGCCTTCGACGACCATCTGCAGAACAGCCTGCGCACTCTGCAAGGCGACGCCGAAGTCGGCGCAAGGGTGCAGGTCGCGCCCGACCACCAGTTCGTCGGCTTCGATGCCTACAAGAAGGTGATCGACGCCTGCGACGTGGTGCTGCTCGCGACTTCGCCGCATTTCCGGCCGCTGCACATGGCCTACGCGGTCGAGAAGGGCGTGCACCTGTTCGTCGAGAAGCCGGTCGCCACCGACGCGACGGGCACGCGCTCGGTGCTCGAGTCGTCGCGCAAGGCCGCGGAGAAGGGCCTCGCGGTCGTCTCGGGTCTCTGTTACCGCTACCAGTTCGCCAAGCAGGAGACGATGCGCCGCCTCCACGACGGCGCCATCGGCGACGTCGTCGCGCTGCAGTGCACCTACAACACGGGCGGACTCTGGCACCGCGGGCGCAAGCCCGAGTGGAGCGAGATGGAGTACCAGATGCGCAACTGGCTGTACTTCGCGTGGCTGTCGGGCGATCACATCGCCGAGCAGCACATCCACAGCCTCGACAAGGTCGCGTGGGCGATGGGCGACGAGCCTCCCGTCCTGTGCACCTCCACCGGTGGACGCAGCGCGCGCACCGAAGCCAAGTGGGGCAACGTGTACGACCACTTCCAGACGGTCTACGAATGGGCGAACGGCGTGCGCGCCTTCAGCTCCTGCCGCCAGATCGTCGGCGCGTCGTCGGACGTCTCCGACTTCACCTTCGGCACAAAGGGAGTCGCCGAGCTGCAGTCGCACCGGATTCGCGGCGAAGAGCGCTGGCGCTGGCGGGGCGAAGGCCCCGACGACATGTACCAGAACGAGCACGACGCATTCTTCAAGTCGATCCGCAAGGGCGAGCCGATCAACAACGGCGAGTACATGTGCAAGAGCACCATGATGGCGATCATGGCGCGCATGTCCGCCTACAGCGGCAAGACGGTGACCTGGGAGCAGGCCTGGAACTCGCCCGAGGACCTCTCGCCGGCCGCGTACGCGTGGGGTGATGCTCCCGAGCCGAGGGTCGCCGTGCCGGGAGTCACTCCCCTGGTGATCGCGGAGAGCGGCGCAGGCCAGTAGCGGTTCCGCCGCGCATGCGGAGCGGAAGTCCCCGGTCGGCGGCGGCCGTCGTCGGTTTGATCGCGTTGCTGGCCGTGGCGGCCGCCGCGGGCCGCTACGCGTCCGGCTGGAAGCCCGACAACCGCCTCCAGGTGTGGGCCGGCGAAGGCGCGCTCGAGGCGCGCGCGCTGCCGCCCGAACTCGGCGGCGATTCGCTGATCCTGGTGCGCGCGATCGGCCTCGGTGGCGGCGGGGAGGCAAGCTGGGAGTTCGCCGACGGTCTCGGCGCGCGCCTCGCGAACTTGAGCGGGGTCGCGGCGGTGGTCGACCCGTTCCACCTGCCGGGCGCGGCCACCGGAGACACCGAAAGCGCCGCCATGCGCCTGCGTGCGGCCGCCGCGCGCCCGGCCGTCCGCGCGCTCGACCTGGTGGATCCCTCCTTCGACCACGCGGACTTCCTGCTGACGGTGCATCCCGACGCCGGACCCGGCGAACTCGACGGCCTGGGCCGCGGGCTCGGCTCGCTCGAGAGCGACGCGAAGGCTCACGGCTTGCGGCTCGTTTCCGCGGGCCACTCGCTGCTGGTCGCCGCATTGGACGCCGAATCGCAGCGCGTCAGCCGCCTGTTCGCCCCGGCGCTCGCGCTGGTCGCGGGGCTTGGCCTGTGGATCTTGCTGCGCTCCTTCGTCACCGCGCTTCTCGCGGTCCTGCCGGCCGCCCTCACGGCCGCACTGCTGCAAGCGGCGTTGCGCGCGCTCGGCCTGCCTTCCAACCTGGTGCTCGCGGCGGCGGGCCCGCTGGTCTTCGTGATGCTGGTGGCGGCCACTCTGCACCCGCTCGCCGCGTACCGCGAGCGCCGCGCCGCGGCGGGCTGCGGCGCCGAAGAAGCCGCGCGCATCGCCTTGCGCGAGCGGCTCCCGGCCGGCTTGCTCGCCGCGCTCACCACGGCGGCGGGATTCGGCGTGTTCCTGGTCAGTCCGCTGCCGCCGGTGCGCGAACTCGGCAGCGCGATCGCCGTCGCGATCCTGATCGCCTCGCCCCTTGCGTACCTCGGCCTGCGCGCCTTGCTCGCGGGCCTCGCGCCCGGCGGTCCACGCCATTCCAAGCGCGTGCGGCGGGTCTGGCGGCGGCTCGCTGTCGCTTCGATCCGCCGGCGGTTCGCGGTGATTCCCGCAGCCGTGCTGCTGATCGTCGCCGCCGGCTTCGGGGTCGTGAACCTGCACGCCGGCTCCAACCCGCTCGACTACTTCCCCGAAGGGAATCCGGTACGCGCGCAGTTCCTCGAACTCGAAGGCAGCGGCGTCGGGCTGTCGGCCTTCGAAGTGATCGCGCGCCCGGCCGACGGCAGCGCCTGGGATCTCGAAGCCCTGCCGGCCGAGACTCTCGCGGAGCGTCTCGCGGCCTTTCCCACGGTGACCGGCGTGTTCGGCCCCGAAGCGGTCCTGGCCGATACCCGGTACTTGTTCGGTCTGGGCGCCGCGCTCGCCCAGCCCGAAGCCTTGCGGCGCACCGGCCGGATCTCGCCGGACGGTCGCTGGCTGCGCTGGACGGTGCGTTTCGCCACGGACGAAGGCGAAGTCGCCGAACGGCTCGCGCTGCGCGTCGAGAGCGACGTCGCGGCTTGGGGCGCCGAGCATGGCGCCGACGTCCGGATCGCGGGCGGCTTGCTGCAGATCCTCGAGCTCCACGACCAGCTCGTCGAAACGCTCGGCTTGTCGCTCGGACTCACCGTCCTGGTGACCGGTCTGTTGCTCTGGATCGCGGCGCGAACAAGGCGCGCCTGGCTCGCCGGGTTCCTCGCCAACCTGGTTCCCGCCGCCACCAGCCTCCTGCTGGCGAGCTTGCTCGGCTATCCCCTCGACGGTGCCACCGTCGTGGTGGCGGCCGCGGTGCTCGGGCTGGCCGTCGACAACACGCTGCACTTGCTGCACGAAGGGCGACGGCGGCCCGACGCGCCGTTGCGCGCAGGACTTGCCGCCTTCGAAAAAGTCGGCGAAGCCGCGGCGCTTTCCGCGCTCGCCCTGGCGCTCGGTTTCTCGACCTTGGCCCTGTCGGGTTTCGTGCCCATCGCTCGCTTCGGGCTGCTGGCCGCCGCCGGTGCCACGGCGGCGCTGGTCGCCGACCTGGTCGTGCTGCCGGCGCTCTGGCTGCGGCCGCTCCCGCGGCGATCGTCAGCGCAACGCGATCTCGGCGGGCAGTAGCGGCCAGTCGGCGGCCGGCGTGTGCTCTGCGTCGATCCGCGCGCGCAGGCGCGCCACCACTCCGGGGTGCTCGGCGGCGACGTCCGTCGTCTCGCCGGGATCGGCTTCGAGATCGTAGAGTTCGAGCGGCGCGTCGGCGTCGCGGCGCACTTGCAGCCGCACGCCCTTCCACTTGCCGGCCCGGATCGCCTGGCTGCCGCCGCGTTCGTGGAATTCCCAGTACAAGTCCCGGTGCCGTGCTTGCGCGCCGCTGCCCTTCAAGATGGGCGCGAAGCTGATGCCGTCGAGTCCCGCCGGCGCGCGCGTGCCGGCCAAGACGGCGAACGTGGGCAGATAGTCCTGGAACGCCGCCAGCTGGTCGGTCACGCCCGGTCGTACCGCGCCCGGCCACCACGCGATCAGCGGCACGCGGATCCCGCCTTCGTAGAGATCGCGCTTGATGCCGCGGAACGGACCGCTGCTCCGGAAGAACCCCGGATCGGCGCCGCCCTCGGCGTGCGGCCCGTTGTCGCTGGTGAAGAGCACGAGCGTGTTCGCGTCGAGCCCGCTTTCGCGAAGCGCGGCGAGGAGCCTGCCGACGTCGCGGTCCAGGCGCGAGACCATCGCGGCAAACGCGGCGCGCGGTTCGGCCTGCCCGCGATAGTGCCGTTCGGGCCAAGGCGTCTCGGCGAAAGCGCCGCGGTACTCGGCGAGGCCGTCGGCTGGGACTTCCAGGCCGGCGTGCGGAATGGTGAAGGGCAGGTACAGGAAGAAGGGCTGTGAGCCGTCCTGCGCGCGCACGAAGGCAAGCGCTTCCTCCGCCATGCGGTCGTGCGCGTACGCGCCTTCCAATGCTTCTTTCTCCCCGTCGCGCCACAGGAATTCGGGGTAGTGGAAATGCGCGTTGCGCTGGCAGTTGTAACCGTAGAAGTGCTCGAACCCCTGGGCGAGCGGATCCCCATCGCTGCCGGGCGGACCCAGGCCCCACTTGCCGATCGCATGCGTGCGGTAGCCGGCGCTGCGCAGGACCTCGGCCAGCGTCACTTCGGCCGCGGGCAACGGGTACTGGCCCAAGGGCTGGAGTTCCTGGTTGCCGCGAACCGCGGCGTGTCCGGTGTGCAGGCCGGTCATCAGCACGGCGCGCGAGGGTGCGCAGACCGTGCTGCCCGCGTAGTGCGCCGTGAAGCGCAGGCCTTCGGCGGCCATGCGGTCGAGCTGGGGCGTGCGGACCCGCTCCTGCCCGTAGGCGCCGAGATCGCCCCAACCGAGGTCGTCGGCCATGATCAGGACCACGTTTGGGCGCTGTGCCGCGGCAGTACCGGCGAAGGCCAGACACAAGCCTGCGAGCAAGGGAACGGGTCGTGGAGCGGTCACGACAACTCGATCCAGATGGGAGATGCCCAGGCATGCTCGCCGTCGGTCTGGACCAGGTGCACGTACACCCAGTGCTCGCCGGAACCGAAAGCGCCGAGCCGGAATTCGCGCGTGAATTCGAGTGCTTCGGCGGCGGCTTCGAAGCGGTGGAAGAGTTCTCCGTCGACGATCACGTCGGCGTACGCGAAAGGCGCGGTGCCGCGCGCCGAGAAGCGCAGCGGCGGGGCTTCGCGAACCTGCAAGCGTTCGCCCATCCAGGCCTCGCCGGCGCGGAACTCCAGCGTGATCGGCGCCGTGGCCCCGAAGGTCCTGCGGGCCTGCATGGAGCGGAACACGCTTCCGCGCTCGGCCTCGGGCGCCCAGACGCCGGCGAAACTCGCGCTGGTGGACAGGTGGTCGCTGCTGGCCACGAAGCCGAAGTGGTAGCCATGCGCCAGGCCGTCGTGGACGTGCGGCGGCGCGTATTCCGGCTGGTCCCGGAAGCCTTGGTAGATCTCGAGCAGCGGCCGTTTGGCGTCGTCGTGGTGGTCCCACACGCCGGCCAGGAAGGGGTTGTGCGGAATCGTGAAGGTGTCGTGGTCGATCTCGGCCCAGAATTCCGGAAGCGGGGGCTGGAAGGGGCGCAGCATGTCGTCGCGCAGCGAGATCACGTTGTGGTCGGTGTCGCCGCGACTGCGCTCGTAGGCGAAATAGGGCCAGAAGCGGTCCGCCAGGCGGTGGCGGGTGACTTCCTTGGTCGCGCGCCACCAGAGCAGGCTCTGCACTTGCCCGCGGTCGATGTCGCGAGTGTGGTCGGTGATGCCGAGGAAGTCGAGTTCGGCGACTTCGATGGCGTAGCGGTAGGCATCGTCGAGCGAACCGTCGAAGAACGGAAAACACAGCGACAGGTCGGTGTGCCGGTGCAGGTCGCCGAAGAAGAGCTGCATCCCGTCGGCGGCCGGCCGGCTGCGATCGACCGGTGCCGGGGCCACGACCGGAGCCGCCGGCCGGCCGGCCGGCAGATCGTCCGGGGCCAGGCCGCGGCCCGCGCGGAGTTCGGCGAAAGCGATGCCGATCGGGCGTGCGTCCACGTCGCGGTCCGTCCGGCCGGTCGCCCATATCGCCGTCACGCCGGCTTCGGTCGGAGCCAGCGCCAGCCGCTGCAGGCCGTCGCGCTGGGGCTGGTCGAGCCGCAAGAGCGGCGACCAGCCGTCGCCGCGCAGGCAACGGCCGTAGAGCCGCCAGCCTTCTTCGACGTGGGTGCGGACCGTCTCCTCTGAGCCGATCTGGTGATTGGCGAAGTGCCGGTAGACCAGCCAGGGACGGCCGCGGCCGTCGAGTGCCAGCTCGGGCCGCTCGTAGAAAACGCCGAGTTCGCTGACTCCCTCGCGCCGGTCGTCGCGCGTGGCGGCCGCAGCGAAACCAGGCTGGGGAACCTCGATCGCTGCGAGCAAGGGTCGGTCTTCCGCGTCGCGCCGCGTCAGGGCAAGGCGCAGTCGGCGCGAGCGGTGTACGGGGCCGCTCGCGTCGGTGGCGTTGTTCCACAGGCCTTCACGGCCGCGGAAGGGCTTGCCCCAATTCTCGCCGCCCTCTTCCCATGCGAGCCAGACGCCGCCTTCGGGACCCGGTACCGCCTGCACGCGGCCTTCGAAGCGCGGACCGCCGGCGACCACGAACGGCGCGCCCCATTCGCCGTCGGGCAGGCGCCAGCGCGCGCGGACGTCGAAGTCGCCGCTGTCGTAGGCGTCCCAGGCGAACAGCAGCGCGCCGTCGTCGGCCCGCGCGAGGCTCGGGTGCCACTCGCCGCGGTCGGTGACCGCCACCTCTTGCAGCGGCCCCGGTTCCAAGGTGAACCCGATGTCGCGGCTCCAGGCGTGGGCCATGTGGCGGGCAAAGACGTGGAAATCGCCGGCGCGTCCCTCTTGCCAGGTGAACCACAAGCCACCTTTGCCGTCGGGAATCGCGCGGTGGTGCAGCGCGGGACCGAAGCCGGCCGACACGACCAGTGGCGGATCGGTGGCCCAGGCCGGCTGCACGCACACCTGCCAGCCGTCTCGAGGATCCTCCCTTTCGAAGCTGATCCAAAGCGAGTCGCCGTTGTCGTGCAGCGTCGGGCGGGCGTAACGCCCCGCGGGCAAGTCGAGCAGGCCGCTGCTGCCCAGACCCGTTTCCTGGACCGAGGCGACGCGGATGCGATCGCCGACGCCGGCCGCGTACTCGAGCCAAGCGACGAAAGCATCGTCGGCGATTCGGATCACGGAAGGGTCGTAGGCCCTGGGGCCGGCGAGAAACCGAGCTTCGACCTGGCGATCCGAATCGTCGAATTGGAAGTCGTCTTCCTCGTCGCTCCCCGGGTCCTGATTCGGGTTTGGCTTCGGAATCGGCATCGGCGCCGACACTGCGGCGCGCCAGTCGGTAAGTTCCGTGCGCAGACGGGCCGCCAAATCGGGATAGGCTGCCGCCAGGTCCTTCCGCTCGCCGATGTCCTGGCTCAAGTCGTACAATTCGACCGCACCGGTCTCGAAGAACTCGTGCAGTTTCCACTGCCCTTTGCGGATCGCATCGGCGGGGGTCGTGCGCCAGGTTTCAGGGCCGCTCTCGAGATAGCCGGGAAAATGCCAGAACAAGGCGCGGTCGGTCAATTCGGCCGTTGGCGGCCGTTCGCCGAGCAACGCCGCGAAACTCACGCCGTCCGTATCCAGGCCGGCCGGCACTTCGCCGGTGCAGACCTCGAGCAGGGTCGGAATCAGGTCCACGCTCGTGATCGGCACTGCGCTCTCGCGTCCCGCGCCGATCACACCGGGCCAGCGCGCGATCCACGGAACGCGGACGCCGCCCTCGTAGAGCATGCCCTTGCCGCCGCGCAGCGGGGCGTTGCTCGTGACCTCGGGTGCGCCGGGTACGCCGGCGTCGCGGTAGCCGCCAAGCCCGCCGTGGTCGGAACTGAAGATCACCAAGGTTTCCTTCTCGATGCCCAAGTTCAGCAGCTCGTCGAGAATCGCCCCCACGCTCTGGTCCAAGCTGGCGATCATGCCGGCGTAGGCCGCGACGCCCTGGCCGCCGACTGGCGGCTTGTGTGCAAAGCGCGCTTGTTCCTCGGCCTTCGACTGGATCGGCGTGTGCACCGCGAAATGGTGCAACTGCAGATAGAAAGGCGCGCCGGCCTTGGCGTTGTCGCGCAGGATCGAGATGGCCTCTCTCGTCAGCCGGTCGGTCAGGTACTCGCCGTCGCGATTGCCACCGATATTCGGAGCCCGGTTCTCTTCGGTGCCATAGGGCGCAAAGTAGCTCGCCGGATGTCCATGGTGGTCGCCGCCGAAGTTGACGTCGAATCCCTGTTCTTCGGGCAGCGCTCCGGCGCCGCCGAGGTGCCACTTGCCGATGTGCGCGGTGCGGTACCCGGCCGCTTTGAAGCGCTCGCCGAGCGTCGTGAATTCGA
Organism: Planctomycetota bacterium; assembly: GCA_036396955.1. Taxonomy (GTDB): domain Bacteria; phylum Planctomycetota; class UBA1135; order UBA1135; family UBA1135; genus DASWJW01. Next base: position 3,552 of record DASWJW010000150.1, on the reverse strand, counting down.
GCGCGAGCTCGTCGCGGTTCTCCACCGGTTCCAATGCCCGGAGGTCGGGGTCGCCGCGGGCTCCACTGCCCACGGTGTAAATACCAGTGCGTGGTCCGTAGAGTCCGGACATGAGGGCCGCGCGCGTCGGCGCGCAGTTGGGGCCCGCGGCGTAGGCATCGGTCAAGCGGAGGCCTTCGGCCGCCATCCGGTCGATGCGTGGCGTTTCGTAGAAGCCGCTGCCCTGGCAGCCGAGATCGGCCCAGCCGAGATCGTCGGCCAGGATGAAGACGACGTTTGGCTTTCCGGGCCTGGCTCCTGTCGGCGCCGTCGTCCCGGCAGTCAACAAGCCGGTCGCCAAGGCGACGGGAACCAGGACGGCAAGACCGGCGTGCGGGGTCACCGCCGTATTCTAAGCGCGCTTCCTCGCGCGCAGGCGGCGGAGGAGCTGGCCCCCGCCGAGCATCCACAGGACGGCAATGGCGAAACCGAGCAGGGTGAAGCCGCCGGTGACCACGGCAAAGCCCGCGTCGAACAGGTTGCCGGCGCCGGAGTCGCCCGCCAGGAGCTCCCGGAAATGCTGCCAAGCGGCCCGGGTCTCCTCGAGAACGCGGGGCAAGATCACCAGCACCGCGAAGACCGTGAAGGCGGCGAAAAAGAGCAGGCTCGCGACCGCATACGCCGCCATGATGCGATCGAGCTTGCGGCGGGCCTTGAAACGGCCGCGAAACAGATCACCGACAATCCGCCGGGAATAGCCGCGCAGGTCGTCGATCCCGGTCAGGTCGGTCACCAGCCAGTAGCCGTCCATGCGCAGGAAGGGATCGAGGTTGGTCCATGTCTCGGCGATCAGGAACATGCCGGCCGCGGCGGGCACGAGCGAGCCGGTCAGCCCCCAGGCGACGAACGCAAGCGCGGCGAACAGCATCTCGAACCAGATTCCGCCTAGGTCCACGCGCACGCGCTCGCGCCTCCGCAGCCGCCAGGCGCGAGTGACGTCGCAGTAGAAGACGGGAAAGAAAAGGTACATGCCAAGTCCGATGGTCCCGGGCCTCTCGCCGCCGCGGCGCAAGGCGGCGGCGTGCCCGAACTCGTGGCAGAAACCCGCGACCTCGAGCAGCAGCATCAAGGGAATCCACAAGGCGGGATCGAGAAGGCGCTCGGGAAGGAGTGGGCGTGCGCCGAACAGATAGCCGCCGAAGAACCAGGCGAATACCAGTGCGACCGCCGGAACGGCGAGGCGCAGGAAAGCGGGTGCGAACAGCGCGGCAAGCGGCCGGGCCAGCTGGTCCACGAGCCGCGCCGGAATCAGCGGCAGCCGCGCCCAAACCGGCGTCTGGATCCGCAGCGTCTCGGCCGGTTCTTCGCCGACGTACACTAGTTCGCGCGGCAGCAGGATCGATTCGACCACCTGCGCCAGGTCTTCGGCGTTCGGGCGGTGCCCCTCGATCGGCGGAAACTCCGCCGCGATCGCGCGCAGGTCCTTCCGGCCATCGATCCGGCGCAGGAGTTCCACTGCGGCGGGGGCGAGGCGGAAATGCCGTCCCGACGGCAGGCTGGCGATGCTCTCGCTGGCCTCGGCGGCCGGCAACTCGAGGCCGCTGCGGCATACGGGGACGGTCTCGGGATGCACCTTCATCGAGGCTGCGCCGGAAATGGGAAAGGTCTCGCTGGCGCCGGGCGCAAGCGAGACCTTGTGGGTTCGTCGGGAGCCGTGCGACGCGGAGCTGCTGCTCCAGACCGCCGGTGCGACTTGTTAGTTGCAGCCGCGGTGGAATCTCTCGCGGCGGCGTCCACGCTTCTTCTTGCTGAACTCGAGGCGCGTTTCGAGCTCCTCCACGCGGAAGGCACGGAACAACTCGACTTCGTGTTCGGCGGGCAATGCCGCGCCGACGCGGGCGGGCCTCTTCTTGTTGGATGCAATTCCCTTCATGATCTAGTCACTCCTATAGGAAATGGAAGCTGGGGCGGCGCCTCCGGAACCGGGTCCGTTAGACTGCCGTGAAGACCGGCAGCGGTCAAATTCTGAGATGAACGGAGCTTCACCTCGGGGCCGTTGCGAATCCGTCGGCCTGCACGAGGCCGGTGAGGAGGAGGCGGGTGAGTGCCACCGAGAAGGCCTCGGTATCGAGCCCGCTGGCCGCGTGCACGGCGCCGAGCGAGCGGGCCGCGCCGACCGCCTCGAACACGGCCAAGGTGGGTTCATCGGCGTGGAGGACCCGGCGGTGGCGGCCGTCCAGAAACGCGTCCGCGCCCTCGAGCTGGAAGGAAATGGTGTGCCGCGAATCGATCGAGACCGGAGCCTCTCCGCCATTCCGCAATTCTTCGCGAACGCGGTCCAGGGTCGCCTGGTAGGCCTCGGCAGGCACACGCGGCGACGGCGCATCGCGCCACCACAGCGGCAGGTAGGACCAGCCGGCCCAGCTCTCCGGATGTGCGCGTACCAGTTCCTCCAGGGCTGCGTACACGCGCCGCGTCGTGCCCGCGAGCGCCGCTTCGCTGTGGCGGTCCGGGGCCTCGATCGGCGGGAGGAAGCGCGTGACGCGGGCGCCGTTTTCCACCAGGTTGAGCGCGGGCACGATCGCTGCGCCGGTCTTGGCTGCGAGGTAGGCCATGCCGCGCCGCATCAAGACCGGCATGCCGAGAAAGTCGAGGGGCGCGTTGCGCTCCCGCCCCGCGGCGATGCCGGCCACGCTGGCATTCGAATCGAGGAGCGCGAACAGCCCCTTGCCGCTCCGCAGACCGCGCATCAAGCGCAGCACGGTGGCGCGGTTTTCGAAAGGCAGCAGGTCCAGGCCGACTCCGAGCGCGTCGGTCCAGGATCGGAAGCGCGCGCCGTGGGCGTCGAGGAAGGTCTTGCTGCCGAGCACCTGCGCGTGATAGCCCGCCCGCCCGGCTTCCAGCGCCACGGCCAGCCATGCCCCGGCGCGCAGCGTGCAGACGATCGCGCCGCGCCCGCTGGCGTGGAGGGCCTGCAAGTGTTGCAGGCCCTCCGTCCGTCCGGCGGGCCGGTCCGGGGCCAGGTGGGCGTGGAGTTCCGCAGTCGTTGCCTGTTCGGATTCCCAAGCCTCGACCCAGCGGTCGAGCTGCGCATCGGTGGCCCCGGCGAATGCCGAAGCCATGCCGACGCGGACGATGGTCCGCTCGAGAGGGTCGTATTCCAGCGGCCCTGCGGTCAGCAGCCGTACAGGCACTCGATCAGACTGCCGCCCTCCTGGGTGTCGAAATCACCCGGGTCGCTGCCGACCTTGGAGCTGCTCTTGCGCTTCTTGAACTCGATACGGGCCACGAGTTCCTGCACATCGAACGTCTGGAAAAGCTCGACCTCGGTCGGCTCGGAAACGGCGTCTTGCGAATGGATCATCGATGAAATTGGTGGAGTAGCCGGAAATCGGCGCCAGCGAGGGGTGATGGCTCCGAAACCATAGCGTTGGCGGCCACCCTGGGCTACCCCTGAGAGGCCCGGCAGGCATGGCGGACCGGGCGCTGGGCGGCACGGACACCGATCGGGAGCCGCGCCGACCGAGAGCGAACGAGAAAGGGCCGCCGACCCTAGGGTCGGCGGCCCTTTCT
>DASWJW010000149.1:0-5152 GCA_036396955.1 Planctomycetota bacterium | reverse complement strand
GAGGAGCGGCCGCGGCGGGCGCGCGCTGCTGCACCCAGCGCGGCAACGCGAAGAACACCACCACCGCGGCCAACAGCAGGAAGCCGAAGGCCGCGACGACAATGCCGCGGCGAAAGCCCTGCGAATGCAGGTCCGGATCGCTTCGGTCGACCGCCGCTGGCCGTTGCCAGCGCGGTTCGATCGGCGCGGGCGCTTCCTGCGGCGGACGCAACTCGGTGGGATGCGGCGCCTGCCCGGCCCGCACTGTCGCCGCTGGTTGCGAACTCAGTTGTGCGAGTTCCGTGCGCACCGCTTCCATGTCGAGCGGGCGCTCCGCCGCCGATCTCGACAGGCAGGCCAGCACGAGGCGCTCGAGCGCCGCGGGCACGCCGACTCGCGCCCGTATCGGCGCGGGCGGCCCGGCGCTGGTCCGGGCGGCGGCGGCATCGGGGTAGTAGGGCGGGTACCCCGACAACAACTCGTAGGCGAGCGCGCCGAAGCCGTAAACGTCATCCGCGACGACGGGTGGCTCGCCGTCGAGCTGTTGCGGGCTCGAGCCGAAGGGCGATCCGGGCGGCAGGGCTTCGCGCTCGCCGATGCGCGCCGCGACACCGGGATCGGACAGCAACACGCGACCGGCGTCATCGAGCAGCACGTTCGACGGCTTGAGATCGCGGTGCACCCAGCCTCGCGCATGCAACGCACCCAGCCCGTTGGCGATGCCGTCGAGCGCGCCGACAACTTCCGTCCACGGACGTCCGCGCCAGCCGGCAAGGTCACCACCGGCGCAATACTCGAGGACCGCGAAACACGGGTCACCATCCTGCACGCCGTCGCAAGCCAGCACGTGCGGATGGCGCAGCTCGCCCTGCCAGCGTGCCGCATCGAGAAACCGCGCGCGCAGTGCCGGCTGGGCCGCGAGTTCCGGCGCGAGGATTTTCAGCGCGCGATCGCGCGACTGCTCACGGTCGCGTGCGAGCCAGACCTCACCCCAGCGGCCCGCGCCGAGCTTGCGCAGCAGTACGTATCGCGCAGCCAGAACCTGCCCGATCTCGAGCATTCTTCACCCAGATGGAAACTCAGGGCCGCGTGGCCCCCGATTTGTCGGCACCGGCGGCCGTGGCGCTGGTCGCCGCGGGCAGGCCGGTTTCGTTTTCGTAGAGTTGTTTGAGCAGGCGCCGCCATTCGGCGTACTGCTCCTCGGCCGAGCCCTTGAGCTGCAGGCTGCGGCCCTCGATGTCCACGACCATCGGCTGGACTTCGGCCTGGAAGGAGTCGCCCAACTGCTTGAGGGACTCGCTGTGCAGCTTGATCTCGGCGCGCTTGTCGATGCCGCTCTTGACCGCGTAGATGCCGCCGATCACGGCCGCCGTCGCAGCCGCGGAACCGGCGCTCGAATTCGCTTCCGAGCCGGCGATCACGCCGCCGACGACGGCGACGGCACCCAGGATCTGGCGGGTCAGCGCCTGCCGCTTGGCGAGCGATACGGCCTCGAGCTCCTCGTGGCTGTACTTGCGCCAGTTCGTGTACGACTCCGCGACGCCGGTGCCGAAGCTCGTGTAGTGCTCGTTCAGCGTGTCGACGAGCGTGTAGTCGCGCTCCCGCACGCGGTCCATGCGCTCAACCATCGGGTCGCCCGGCGCCGGCAGGCGGGTCACCTTGTAGAGACCCTTGCGGTCCTGCGCGAGGTAATCGTGAAACGCGTACGGTGCCAGGTCGTTTGCGAACCGCAGGTTCGAGACCTCGCGGATCTGCACCAGCTGCTCGCTGCTCAGTTTGCGGCGCGCAGCGAGCAGGTCATTCGCGAGCGTGTTGTAGACGTTGTCGAACGGGTCGCGCGGCTTGCCCAGCGTTTCCTTGTAGGCGCGGAGATCCGCCTGCGCCTCGTAGAGCTTCGTGAACCAGACCCGGCCGGTGGCATCGGTGACCTTGACGTCGAGCTTGATCTCGCGCCCGGTCGATTGGAGTATCCGCCCGTCGACGAATACGTCCATCCCCGTGCCCTCGGGCGGCAGCACGCGGGCCTGGCCCCAGTAGCCCGTATCTTCCAGGGTGTCGCGGATCAACACCGGGATGTAGCGGGATTCCGCCTGGCGCACGTCGGGAAAAACGCCCTTGCGTACCTGATCCTCCTCGTCCTCGGGGATGTTGGGATCGAACACGCGCACGCCGACGTCGAGCAACTCCGCGGCTGGCACCTCGCTCGTCGCCTTCTCGGCATGGAGCCGCGCGATCGGCCGCTGCTGCTGCACGACGCAGCCACCGAGGGACGCGACCGCGATCGCCGCGGCGGCGACGGTGAGCAAGGAGCGCTGGATGGCTTCGGCTGGTCTCACTACCTTCCCTTCTTGTACTTCCGATACTCTTCCCAGAGACGCGCGCGCAGTTCGGGATCCTTCTCCTTCATCGCCGCTTCGCGCAGCTGGCGCGCGACGATGTCGTCGTCGCTGCCGTCAGGGATATCCGCCGGAACCGTGTTGGGCCCGGCGCCGCCGCCGGAGCCGCCGCCCACGCCGCCACCACCGCCGCCCTGCTGGCCGCCGTCTTCACCAGCCGATTCACCGCGGCCGCCGGGCTCGCCCTGGCCGCCGTTGCCTTCGCCCGAACCTGTCTCGGCACCTTCACCGGCGCCTTCGCCTTCACCTTCGCCGCCCTCGGCATTCTCCGCGCTCTCGCCTTCCTCGCCTCCGGCACCCTCACCCACACCACCGCCGCGTGCGGCGCGCTCACGGGACAGGGTTTCCTGCTCCTTGCGCATGCGCTCGTCGAACACAGCGAAGGTTTCATCGAAGCGCCGGTCGATCTGGGCGCGCTTGTCTTCCGTCGTCATCGGCCCACCACCCGGCCCGCCGCCGTCGCCGGACGCGGCAGGGTAACCCGCTGCGCCGCCTCCGGCGCCGTCCTGATCGCGCGCACCCCCCGGGTTGGCGCTCGACTCGCCACCGGGCGCGCCCTGGCCCTGCTCCGCTCCGGCGGACGGTGTGCCAGCGCCGCTCGTGCCGCCTTGGCCGGCCGGCATCCCCTGGCCTTGGGCACCGCCCGTGCCGCCGCCGGCTGACGGCGCTGCCCCGCCCTGTTGCGGCGAACCCGGCAAGCCCTGGCCGGTCGCGCCTGGCGTGCCGCCTTGCGGCTGACCTTGGGGTCCCGGCGAGCCGCCGCTCGAGGCGGGGCTGCCCGAGGACTGGCCGCCGGAGGTCGATGGCGCGCCACCCGAGGACTGCGGGCCGCCACCTTGCTGGCTCGCTGGCTCGCCGCTGGCGCCCGGCTGTTGCGGGCTCGTGGAACCGGAACTGCCGCCGCCCGACTCCTGCGGCGGGAAGGGCGATTCACTGCTGTTCGAGCCAGACTGCTCCTGTTCCTGCGGTGGGAACGGGTTTTCACTGCTCGAACCCTGGCTCCCGCTGTCACTGGGCTGCGACGGCTGGGAGGTGCTCGGGCTGCCACCGGACGATCCGGGTGACGACGGTGAAGAAGGCGATGAGGATGGCGACGACGACGGCGCCCCCGGCGGCTGCGGCATCGAAGTCGACGTCTGGCTCTCCTCCAGGCAGCCGGCCAGCGCGGCTATGCAGGCCACCGGCCAGAGGATCCGCAGCTTTGATCCCATGCTCTTGACGGAACTCATGATGGAGGCCTCCCGCGTGCGATCCTGACAGGCGGACCCGGGCCTTGGACAGCCACGCTTACTGCTTGGAACCCGCGACGGGGCTCCGGGTTCAACGCGTGCCGGTCGAACCCGGGACCGGGGGCGAGCCGGCGGCCGTTTCGGGCACGACTGCAAGGTCGTTGCCGAACAGGAACGACCGAAGCTGCTCGGACAACTGGTCGCAGGCCTTCGATCGCACGGGCGTGATGATGGGTATCGGCGCAATCGCCCCGATCAGCACCGACGTCCCGGTGACACCGGAGCTCACGGAACCCACCTCCACGGCCGTCTGCATGTCCCAGACCGAGGCCACGTAGTCGGACTGCTTCTCCCACCAGCCGAGCCCGATGCAGGCCACGGCGCCCGGACCGGCCGCGCAGGTCACGCTGCCGCCGCCGTCGGTCTTCTTGGTGTTCCCGTCCAGCCATACGATGTAGCGCACGCCAATCTCGGTGAGCCGCTCCGAGACGCCCGGCCGCTGCAGCAGAGTCTTCAGCCCCGCCGCATTGCCCGGCGCCGTGCTCGGCTCGAACCAGGGAAACAGGGCATCGGTGAATTCCTGCTCGCCGTAGATACGGAACGGAACACCGTCGCTCCTCGCTCCCCGGCGTGACTGGCCGTCTTCCGGGTGCATCAGCTTCCCGCCGAGTTTCTCCTGTACGCAATCGAGAAACCCCTCCTCCGTGCCAATACCCTCGATCTGCGGCTTCTTCAGAACGACGATTGCTTCATTCGCCTGGATTGCGCTCGCCACCTGGCGTGTCTCGTCAACCTTGGCTGTCATGCATCCTGCCGACAGCCAGGCCAGGACTCCCACGCTCGCCACAGGGCGCAAACGCACCAGCCAACCGTTTGGTTGACGCAGATCACCGTGGGAGATGTTCATCGCCTTCCATCCGTCGACCGGCTGACCCCGGCCGCGAAGATGCCCAACACGAGGACGATCGAGTATACGCCCAAGAATCCGACTGCAAGCGTCGCATTGCCGCGCGCGCGGCGGCGACTCTTATGTGAACAGCTCGGCCTGGGTCGGCGCTCCGGGATCGGCGACGAAACTCGACGTGTCGAGCTCCGCGCCGCGCCGCCGATCGAGCCCGAGGCGACGTGCCGCGGTCTCGAAGCGACGGGCCAGCAGGGCGTACGGACCTTCGCCGCGCATGCGGTGTCCGAAGCGCGGGTCGTTGAGCCGCCCGCCGCGCATTTCGCGCAGCAGGTGGAGCACGCGGTCCGCGCGCTCCGGGTAGTGCACGCGCAGCCACTGCGTGAAGAGCTCGCCGAGCTCGTGCGGCAGGCGAACGGGCATGTACCCCGCGCTCCTTGCCCCGGCCGCCGCTGCGGTCTCGAGCAGCCGCTCGATCTCGTGATCATTGAGCGCCGGGATGATGGGCGCGAGCAGCACGCCGACCGGCACGCCGGCGGCGGTCAGCCGCTCGATGACGCGCAGGCGCGCGACCGGCGCGGCCGCGCGTGGCCGCGCGCGGCTCGAGGGTGCGCTTCAGCTCGTCGTCGAGCGTGGTGAGACTCAGC
>DASWJW010000148.1:0-4696 GCA_036396955.1 Planctomycetota bacterium | reverse complement strand
GCCGGCGCAACTCCACACCCTGGCCGGACAGCCAGGACTCACATAGACTCTGGTACCGGTTTCGGGGGCAGGTCAGTGGCCCCCCATGTTTTCCGTCCGGCTCTTCTTGAACCGGGCACGCTTCCAACCATTCTCCACTTCCTTACCCGACTTCGCTCCGAGAGGTCCCCAACGATGAGACATCTGCTCGCAATCGCCGCAGCACTCGCCCTGGCTCTGCCGGTCTACGCCCAACAGGCGAGCACCGAAATCGTCGATCACGACGACACGGTGACGACCTTCGAGCCGGCTGATGAAGGCCTGCTGCGCTACCCCGACAACACGCCCGAGGACTGGTGGAACTACCGCCCGCTCGAGCTCGACCCCAACTCCGGCGGCAAGCACACCGGCCCGATCGAGGCCGTGATGTACGACCCCGCGACCGGCACGGAGACCTACTACCCCTCGCCGCGCAGCCGCTACGCGACTTCCGGCTGGGTGGCCGGCTACGAAGTCGGCGACGAGGTCAACGAATCGATGATGCGGAGCTTCGGCCAGCTCAGCGAAATCACCAACACCAGTTCGTTCCCCTGGAGCGGCCACGGCCGCATGTGGTTCACGCAGAACGGCGGCAGCTTCGTCTGCTCCGGCACGCTGATCGACGCCAAGTCCTATATCACCGCGGGCCACTGCGTCAGCGACGGCGCGGGCAACTGGTCGTCGGGCATCAGCTACGCTCCCGGTTGGCAGCCGCCCGGCAACGACGACAACTTCGGCTCCGCCAACGCCGTGACCTGGGTGACGTGGTCCAACTGGCACAACAACGCCGACTTCGCTGGCGACCAGGCCTACGTGCGGCTCGACCGCCCGGTCGGTTTCCTGACCAGCTGGTTCGGCTACGGCTGGAACAGCGACAACGCCTGGTGGAGCGCCACCACTTTCAACATGGCCGGCTATCCCGGCGGCGGCTCGTGGAACAACGCGCCCAACGCGCAGTACTACGGCTTCGGCAATTGGGACCTTGTGGCCACCAGCGTGGTCGAGGCCGACGCACCGCCGTTCACCTACTGGATCGGCGGCATGAGCGGAGGCGGCGTGTACTGGATCAGCGGCAGCAGCCGCTACGTCGAAGCCAACATCAGCTACGGCTGGGGACAGGGCTCGAACGTCACGACGCGTTTCGGCGCCAACCGGATGACGCAGACCAAGTTCGACTACGTGCTGAACACCTTCATTCCGGGCGCGTACCCGACTACCGACGCCGACTACGTGCCGCTCGACTGCAACGCGGACATGGGCGGCGCCTACGTCGTCGCGGGCAGCAACCTGGTGGACTTCAACTACCTGGTCACCAACTGCTCGCTGTACAACCCTCCGTCGCAGTCGCACAACGTCGACGTGCGGCTGTCGGCCAACGACAACATCACCACGATCGACACGCTGATCCAGAACCACAACTACACCTGGGACTTCGGCGCCAAGTCGAGCGTGCGGGTGAACGCGGGCGGTTCGGTCAACATCCCGGCCAGCACGAACACCGGCCACTACTGGGTCGGCGTGATCCACAACACGCCCAACTACAGCACCGCGAACGACGATACCGACGGCTGGGACGCCGCCGAAATCGACGTGGTCAAGTGGTGGCCCAACATTCCGGGCAGCTTCAAGTCGGTGAACGGCAACTACTACGAAAGCTTCGACGGCATCGCTGGCAGCCTGCCCAGCCACATGGCGTTGAACCGTCTCAATTCGGCGACGCGGCTCACCGATTCGGAGGCGTGGGCCAACATCGGCCAGCTCGGGACGCCGATCGAGCCTTTCTCCGGCGCCTACAACCTGGAAATGGGTCTTGATCCCACCAGCGTCAACTACCACGACGTTTCCAACTCGCTGGTGATCGGACTGAACGGCAACGGCGCCACCGCGCTGTACCTCGACTTCATGGCTCAGGACTGGGGTGAGGAGGCCAGCGCCGACGACGGTGTCTGGATCAGCTCCAACGGCACGACCTGGACGCTGATCTACAGCAACTGGGGGGCACTCGCCGCCACTTGGCAGGATGTCCGCAACATCGCACTGCACGGCAACGGGGTCTCCGTTTCGGGCAACTTCTACCTGATGTTCGCGCAACAGGACAACTTCCCCTTCCGCAATGCCGATGGCGTCGCCATCGACGACATCCGCATCCATACCCAGGGTCCGACGCTCTCCAGCTCCACGCTGGTCGTGGGCCAGACCGGCACCTTGTCCATCACCGGCGGAACGCCGAACACCAACGTATTCCTTGCGTACACGGCACGGGGCGCCGGCCCGACGGCGACGCAGTATGGCCCGCTGCACCTCAAGTCGCCTTGGACCGCGCTGCCGGCGATCCGCTTGAACGGCAGCGGCGTCGGGGCCTTGAGCGGCCGCGTCGGCGGACAAGCAGGTGTCACGCTCTACATGCACGGGATCGAGTTCCCCAGCCAGCGCTGGACGAACCCGCTCGCCGTTGTGCTGCAATGATCCTTTGATTCCTTGACCGGAAGGGGCCGGCCCTCCCTCGGGGGCCGGCCCTTTCCACTTTCTCGAGCTCAGCGCTGCTTCCATGACCTTGCTTCCCCTACTCCTCGCTCTCGCCGCGGCCTTCCCGCAGGCCGGGGACAGCGAGGCCGACCGGATCGCCGCGCAAGCGGCGACACTGCTCGATCAAGGCCAGTCCGCCGACGCCGTCGAGCTGTTCCAGCGCGAGGCAGCACTCCGCCGGGCTGCCGGCGGCGCATCTGACCCGCTGCTGCCGCGGTGCCTCAACAACCTGTGCTACGCGTTGTCCCTGCAGGATCGGCACGAAGCGGCGCTGCAGGCCGGCGAAGAAGCCTGGCAGCTCGTGCGCGCCTTGGCGGATCCTTCGGAAGGCACCGCCATGATCCTGCGCAACCTCGCCGGCGCCGCCGAACGCGCCGGCCTTCTTGCCGAGGCGCGCGTCTACGCCGAGCGCGCGGTCCGCGATGCGGTGCAGGTCTACGGCCAGACGCCGATGACCGCCGAAGCGCGCGAGAACGCCGCGCATCTCGCGCTTGCAGCGGGCGACCTCGACGCCGCCGAGGAACAGCTGGTGTGGGCGCTCGGCACCTACGAACGGGTGTTCGGCCCGACCGAACCAACGCGTACGGCCAAGGTGATCGCGCCTCTCGCGCAGGTCCTGCGCCGCCGCGGCATGCGGGACGGCGCGTTGATGCTGCTCGACTACGGTCTCGAACTCCTCGAGGGGCCCGGCGCCGCCGGGTCCCCCGCGTGGCAAGGGCTTCAGCTCGCCAGCATCGAGGTCCTCGAAGACCTCGGCGAACGGAACGAAGCCGCGCTCGCTTTCGAGCGGCTCGTCCAACAAAGCTCCCGGCATCTCGAGGGCGCCGCCCTGGCGCGGGCCCAGCAGAACTGGGCGTTCCGCGCCTTGTCCCTCGGCCGGCCCGAAGCCGCGCTCGACCTGGTCGACGCCGCCGCGGCCGGCCCCTCGCTCGGCCCGCAATTCGAAGCCGGCTTGTTCGCGCTGCGCGCGCTGGCGCTGTCGCGATCCGGAATCGCGGAGGGTTCGCTGGCGGCCGCCGAACGCGCGCGCGAAAGACTTGCCGAAGTGGACGTCCCCGGGGCCGACCTCGCCGAAGCCGAGTTCCGGCGCATCGAGGCGCGTTCGCTGACCGGAATCGGGCGGCCGCAGGAAGCGGTCGACTTGCTGCTCGGCTTGTTCCAGGCCGAACGGGGCAGCCGCGGCGAAGATCATGCCTCGCTCCTCGCGACCTATGCCGGACTTCTCGACGCCGAGCGGCGGGCCAACGGCGCAAGCTTGGAGTTGATCGACTTCGCCGACATGGCCGACGCAGCTTGGCGCAACGAGGCGCCCGCTCGCGTTGCGGCCCGGCTCGACGAAGAATGGTGGGGCGACTTGCGGCCGTCCGGCGACAACCTGGCCAGCGCGTGGGTGACGATCGCCGAGCGGCGGCCCAAGTGGCGCGAGGCTGCCTTCCAAGCCCTCGACCGGCAGCGCGAACGATCGCGCGTACTCGCGCGTTCGTTCGAGGACGGCGCCAACGCCGGGCCGGAGAGCGCCGCCGCGCGCTGGCACCGCGCGCTGGCCGAGGACGCCGCCGGCCGCATCGCGCCGCAGGACCGGAGCGAGTTCCGCAGCCGCCGCGACGAAGCGCTTGCGGAACTTCGCGCCGCCGCGCCGGCCGCCGCGGCCTTGCTGGCTCCGGAAGGCGCGACGCTTGCCCAGGCGCGCGGCCTCCTCGCGGGACCGGACGAACGCGTGCTCACCTACTTGTGGACCAGCGCCGGCGTCTGGGCCTGGATCGTCGGACCGCAAGACGAGGCCCTGGTCCGCCTGGGCGAAACGGATGCGTTCGCAGAACAGCTCGCCGGAGTCCAGATCGGCCTGCGAGATCCTGCGACGCAGGTGGACCTGGCCCCCGTCGCGCGCGCGCTCGTGCACCCGCTCTGGGAGCGGCTGGGAACCGCGCGGCGCATCCTCCTGGTCGCCGATGGGCCGCTCGCGCACTTGCCGTTCGAAGCCTTGCCCGCACCCGACGGCCGGCCTTGGGTTTCGCACTGCAGGATCGCCAACCTGCCGAGCCTTACGGCGGGAATCGAACTCGCCGCGCTGGCGCCCGTGAGCGGCGACGGAGTGGTCCACTTGGAAATGGGCCGCCCGCACCCGCCGCAACCCATGTCGCACCGGCTGCAG
>DASWJW010000147.1:0-4130 GCA_036396955.1 Planctomycetota bacterium | reverse complement strand
CCTACGAGACCCGAATGCACAAGATCCTGATCCTCCCCGGCGACGGCATCGGTCCCGAAGTCGTGGGCGAGGCCGCCAAGGTGTTCGCGGCGCTGCGGCAACGCGGTGGATTTGAGTGCGAGCTCGAGCATGGACTGATCGGCGGCGCGGCGATCGATGCGCACGGCGTCCCGCTGCCTGGCGAGACGCTGGGCCAGGCCGAGCGCGCGGACGCGATCCTGATGGGTGCGGTTGGCGGCCCGAAGTGGGACAGCGCCGAACGGGAGATCCGTCCCGAGCGCGGCCTGCTGAAAATCCGCTCGGCGCTGGGCCTGTACGCGAACCTGCGTCCGGCGCTGTGCTTCGACGAGCTCGCCGACGCTTCGACGCTGAAGCCCGAAATCCTGCGCGGGCTGGATCTGCTGATCGTGCGCGAGCTGACCGGCGGCATCTATTACGGCCAGCCGCGCGGCATCGTCACCGAGAACGGCGTGCGCGTCGGCATCAACACCGAGCGCTACGCGGAAGGCGAAATCGAGCGGATCGTGCGCACCGCATTCGAGCTGGCCCGGCTGCGGCGCCGGCAGGTCTGCTCGGTGGACAAGGCCAATGTGCTGGAGTCCTCCCAACTCTGGCGCGAAGTCGCGGAGCGCGTCGCCGGCGAGTTCCCCGACGTCGCGCTCTCGCACCTGTACGTGGACAACGCTGCGATGCAACTGGTGCGCGCGCCGAAGCAGTTCGACGTGGTCGTCACCGGCAACATTTTCGGCGACATCCTGTCCGACATCGCCGCACAGCTGACCGGCTCGATCGGGATGCTGCCCTCGGCGTCGCTGAATGCGCAGGGCAAGGGCCTGTACGAGCCGGTGCACGGCAGCGCGCCGGACATCGCCGGCAAGGGCCTGGCCAATCCGCTGGCGGCGATCCTTTCGGCGGCGATGCTGCTGCGCTACAGCCTGAAGCGCGGCGACCTTGCCGACCGCGTCGACGGCGCGGTGAAGAAAGCGCTTGCTTCGGGCCTGCGGACCGCAGATATTGCGCGCCCCGGCGAGCGAACGGTGTCCACTTCCGGGATGGGTCAGGCGGTGATCGAAGGCTTATGAGCAGAACATTCGATGTTGCGGTCGTCGGCGCCACCGGCGCCGTCGGCGAGGAAATGCTGAAGACGCTGTTCCAGCGCCGCTTTCCGTACGGCAAGGTCCACGCCGTGGCCAGCAGCCGCTCGGCCGGCGAATTCGTGGACTTCGGGGATACGGAGCTGCAGGTCCAGGACCTCGCGACCTTCGATTTCTCCAAAGTGCAGATCGGCCTGTTCTCGCCGGGCGCGGAAGTGTCCAGGGTCTACGCACCCAAGGCCGCCGCCGCGGGCTGCACCGTGATCGACAACACTTCGCAGTTCCGTTACGACCAGGACATCCCGCTGGTCGTGCCTGAGGTCAACCCTCGCGCCATCGCCGGATACAAGAACCGCGGCATCATCGCCAATCCGAACTGCTCGACCATCCAGATGCTGGTGGCGCTGAAGCCGATCCACGACGCGGTCGGCATCGAGCGCATCAACGTCGCGACCTACCAGTCCGTGTCCGGCACCGGCAAGCCGGCGATCGACGAGCTGGTCCAGCAGACCGGGGCGGCGCTGAATGGCCGCCCGGTCGACGCCAAGGTCTATCCCAAGCAGATCGCCTTCAACGTCCTGCCGCACATCGACGTCTTCATGGACAATGGCTACACCAGGGAAGAAATGAAGATGGTGTGGGAAACCCGGAAGATCCTGGGCGACGAGTCCATCATGGTGAACGCGACCTGCGTGCGCGTGCCGGTGCTCTACGGCCACTCCGAGGCCGTGCACATCGAGACCCGGCAGAAGATCACCGCCGCCGCCGCCCGCGAGTTGCTGGCCAAGGCTCCGGGGGTGACGGTGCTGGACGAGCGCAAGGACGGGGGTTATCCGACCGCCGTGACCGAGGCCGCGCACGACGATGCGGTGTTCGTCGGCCGCATCCGCGAGGACATTTCCCACCCGCGCGGCTTGAACCTGTGGGTCGTGGCCGATAATGTGCGCAAGGGGGCCGCGCTGAACAGCATCCAGATCGCGGAACTGCTGGTCCGGGACTACCTTTAGCCCCGGCCCGGACCCCCGTTGACTCGGAGCCAGCTTTCCCTGATTATTAAGGGGGTTAGAGCAACTAAATAATGTATTACTCTCATATGGTGCTGTAGGGGTCTGGGGCATGGGAGAACGCATGGAGAGGACGCGGGCGATCTTGGCGGCGCTGGCCCTGTTGGGCTGGGCGGGGTTCGCGCACGCCTTGGGCCTTGGCGAGATCGAGGTTCGGTCGCGCCTCAACCAGCCCCTTTCGGCGTTCATTCCGGTGGCGTCCGCGCCGGGTGAAACCGACGACCTGATCGTCCAGTTGGCCAGCAACGATGAATTCGACCGCGCCGGCCTGGAACGCTCCGAATTCCTGTCTTCGCTGCGCTTCGAAGTTCAGGGCCAGACCATCAAGGTCATCAGCAAGCAGATTGCACGCGAGCCCTTCGTCAGCTTCCTGCTCGATGCGCGCTGGAGCGGCGGCCGCCTGCTGCGCGAATACACTGTCCTGCTCGATCCGCCGGGACTCGCGCAGTCCGCGCCGACGCGTCCGGCAGCGATCGAAAGTCCCGCGGAGACAGCGCCGCCGGCCGCAGAAACCGCGCCCTCGGAGCAGGCCACTGCACCGGACTACGCCGCTGCGCCCGAAGCGGCGCCCGAAGCCGCGCCCGAAGCCGAGTCGGCGGCCGCTCCCGCCGCCGCGGGTGGGGAGACCTACGGTCCGGTATCGCCGAAGGAAACGCTCTGGAGCATCGCCTTCAAGCTGCGCCCGGACCCGGCGCTGACCATGGACCAGATGCAGGTCGCGATCCTCAACGCGAATCCGCAGGCGTTCAATCAGGGCAAGCTCACGGGCCTGATGAAGGGCGCGACCCTGCGTATTCCGACCGTCGACGAAATTCGGGCGGTGGACCCGGCCTCGGCCAAGAGCCAGGTCGCCGCCGCCCGCGATGCCGGGCCTTCGGCTCCGGCCCCGGCCCCGAGTTACGAAGCCGCGGCCCCTCAGGCCGCGCCCGAACCCGCGCCGGAACCCGAGCCGATTGCGGAAGTGCCGCCGGTTGAGGTGCCGCCGCCCGCCGAGCAGGTCGCCCAGGCCCCCGCCGAGGCGCCGCCTCCGGAGGAGACGGCGCAGCCGGCGCCGCAGCCCGAGCCGCAGCCGGCTCCCGTCGAGGAGCCGAAGACCGAACCCGTGCCGCAGCCGCAGGCGGCGCCGCCGGCCCCGGAGGAACCGGGCATGGTGGCCCGACTCCTCGAGACAGGTCGAGGGCTCGCCGAGAGCCCCTTCTTCATCCCCGCCGCGGCGGGGATTCTCGTTCTGCTGTTTCTGGCAATTGGCGGGCGCAAGCTCGCCGACAAGTTCGCCCAATGGCGCTACGAGCGCGCCAGCCGCAGGCCGCAGGTCGCCCCGGCGGCGATGGAGGCAGGTGCCGGTGAAGAGGACGTCACGGTCGCGGCAGAACCGTCGATGGAATCGGCGCTCGAAGAGGCCGCGGCGGGCGACGTGACGGCGGTGGCTCCGGGCGAGGTCGTCGCCGCGACGCAGGCCGTCGGCGACCAGACCCTGCAGCAGACGCAGGCCCAGGAGCCTGCGTTGGCGCAGTCGGGCAAGGTCGATTTCGACGTCACCGGCGCGTTCAACAGCGAGACGGTCCAGATCAACCTCGATGCCGGCGATCCGGTGTCGGAAGCCGAATTCCACCGCGCGTACGGCCTGTACGACGAGGCCGCGCTGCTGCTGAAGCAGGCGCTGCAGAAGGACCCCAAGCGCACCGATGCCAGGGTCAAGCTGGCCGAGATCTATTTCGAGGCGAGCAAGGCCAACGAATTCGTCGAAGTCGCGAAGGAGCTGAAATCGCAGCTGCCGGAATCCGAATGGCAGAAGATTGCCCTCCTTGGCACGCAGATCGCCCCGGCGCACGAATTGTTCAGCGGCGGGGCCGGCGGAGTCGGCGGCAGCGTCGACCTGTCCTTCGACGAGCCGGCGGCGCCCGCTGCGGCCGCCGCGCCGGCACCAGAGCCCGCTCCTGCGGCCCCGGCCGCGGATCTGGGACTCGAGTTC
>DASWJW010000146.1:0-30916 GCA_036396955.1 Planctomycetota bacterium | reverse complement strand
TGGCGGAGCCACGAAGCCTTCTTCGAACACGCCCGCTCGGTTTCGCCGAACAGCCTCACGGCGCACCTCCAGTACGGCAACGTGCTCCTCGACCAGGCCCAGCGCGCCCCGGACGGCCCGCCGCGCGACGCCATCCTCGATCACGCCTTCGCCGTCTTCGAACAAGCGCAGGGCATCGACCGGCGCCGCTACCTGGTCAATCCGGTGGACTGGGCCAAGCTCCACGCCAGCCTCGGCAACGCGCTGCTGCTCGGTGGCGACCACCGCTCGGCGCACGCTTTCTTCGAGCGCTTCCTCGAGCGCTCGCCGGGAAGTCCGGAAGGGCACCTCGGGCTCGCCAACGCCGAGGCGATGCAAGCCGAGGAATTGCTGCGGATGGGCCAGGCCGACGCCGCGCGGACCCAGCTCGAGTCGGCTCTCGGAAACTTCGAGCGCGCCTTGCGGCTCGACCCCGACGAGGTCGCCGCGCGCTTCGGCCGCGGCCGCACCCTGGTCCTGCTGGGGCGCACGCCCGAAGCGATCGACCCGCTCACGGCGGCGTTCGAGAGCGAATCCGGCAACGAGCGCTATGCGCGCACGCTCGCGGAAGCCTGGCGCGAAGTCGGCCGTTTTGCGCGCGCACGAGCGGTGCTCGAACAGCACCTGCAAGCCGCACCCGATTCGCGCACCGGGGCGCTGCAGATGGGCATCCTGCTGGCGCAGCTCGGCGAGGAGCTGGTCGCCCAGGGCAAGGCCGAAGAGGCCGTCGCCCGCACGCGCGAAGCCTTGCCGTGGTTCGAGAAGGCGCTCGACGCTCCGACGGCCGACGACAGTGCCGAAGCCGCGTTCGGCCTGGGCCGCGCGCGCGCGCTGCTCGGCCGCCCCCAAGACGGCGTCCAGGCCTTGCAGGCGGCGTTCGACCTGCGGCCGCAGGTCGACCGCTATGCCCGCCTGCTCGCGGCGGTGCAAGAGGCCTCGGGCGCGCCGGTCTTCGCGCTGCGCACACTGCGCAAGCACTTGGAATTCGCGCCCGAATCGGCCGCGCGGGAAGAATTCCTGACCTGGATCGCGCGTCTCGACTCCTGACGCTGCCGCTGGGCGGCCGGCCGGCGGCGCCTATCCTGGTGGCGTGGCTGCCCTCTTGCGTCCTGGCGTGGTGCTGCTCGCCGACCCCGCCCTCGGCGATCCGAATTTCCGCGCGACGATGATCCTGCTCGTCGGCCACACCGAAGAGGGCTCGCTGGGCCTGGTCCTCAACCGCCGCAACCGCGTGCGTTTGCACGAAGTCCTCGAAGACCCGACCGCGGCGCTGGGCTGGAACCCGAGGCTCGACTGGGGCGGCCCGGTCGGCACCGACCGGCTGCACATCTTGTTCGACGGAGCCGGCGCCGGCGTGGTGGAGTCGCTCGAGGTCGTCCCTGGACTGCATTTCGGCGGCAGCCTCGAACAAGCCGCGACCGCCAACTCCCAAGGCCGCAAGGTGCGCTTGTTCCTCGGCTATTCCGGCTGGGGCGAAGGCCAGCTCGAGAGCGAGGTGCTCGAAGCGAGCTGGCGGGTGATCGAGAACGGCGCGGAACACGCTTTCGCGCCGAGCGACCGCGAGACCTGGCGCCAGCTGCTCGCCGAACAGGACCGCAAGTGGTCCTGGCTCCGCGGCGCCGAAGGCCGGCCCGAAGTCAATTGAGATCGGGCGCGATCGCCGCTCGGCTCAGTCGAGGGTC
The DNA here is from genome assembly GCA_036396955.1 of Planctomycetota bacterium. Taxonomy (GTDB): domain Bacteria; phylum Planctomycetota; class UBA1135; order UBA1135; family UBA1135; genus DASWJW01. Next base: position 29,216 of record DASWJW010000146.1, on the reverse strand, counting down.
CACACCTTTTTCTCGAGGGCGGGCGTCCGCATGGTCAGGCTCGCGTTGTCGTTGGGAGGCATGAACAGCCCGATGTTGTGCGTGATGCCCTTGTCGTTGGCAGCACCGTGCAGATAGAGGCTGGTGAGGTCGGACTCCGTCGCCGCGGTCAGCATGACCTTGTTGTCCCTGCCGTAGAACGTCATGGTGGCGACGCCGCCGGCCCGCGAACCTCCGAGCCAGATCCGCTGCTCTTCGCCGGCGTTGATCCGCAAGAAGGACTCGCTCGGGTTGCCCCAGATCTCGACGCTCGGAACGCCCGGCGAGCCGAACAGCACGAAACGCGGCGCGCCATCCGGATCGGTGTCGAGAGTCGCGGCGACCCCGCCGGCCGCATTGCGCAGCACGAACGATCTTGCCTCGAGGACGTCGGCCACGGCCAGTTCGTCGTTCCGGCTCGCGGCGGCGCCGCCCGCTTCCGCTGTCCCGGGCGCGCAGCCAACGGGCGCCGCGAGGCCGGCCAGCGCGAGACTCAACACGGCGGTGGCGGCACTCCTCCAGCGGCGCGCGCGCGCCTCCAATTGCTCGACTCGAAGCAGAAGGGACTGGCAGCTAGCGGCGAGATCGGAACTCATGAACCGATTCTAGGGAAGCTCCGATCTATTCCAGCGAGCGGAGCCGAGGACGGAAACCGTCGGGTTCAGGGCGCGAATCGCAGGCCGTAGCCGCAGCTACAGCCAAGAAGAAGCAACGCAGAACCGGGCGGTTTCGGCCTCGGATATGCCGTGCGGGATGAATCAGAGCTTCCCAAGATGCCCGGCAGGCCGGTCCAGGCCGCCAGGCGTGACGGAAACGGAGATCGCCCCGCCCTCGGACGAGGGCGGGGCGATCGGAAACAGCTGGAAGAGTCCTACAGGGAGTGCGTGTTGACGCTGGCCCGGCAGCTCGCGACGTCGACAACCTGGAAAGTGATGGCGCCGCAGGCGCCAGCACCGAGAGTGATCGGTCCGACCACCACGACACCGGCCGCATTGGCCGTCCAGTTGCTCGGGTGCACCGCGATCGGCAGCGCCAGACACAGTTGGACGTTGGTGCAGGGACCGCCCGACACCACTACGTTCCCGGTGCCGTTCGTAGAGGACACGAACTTGACCAGGCCGCCGGGCGTGCAGCCCGTAACGGTCACCGTGAACGGACCCGGGCAGGGTCCGTCGACGGAGATGATCACGTCGCTGGAGCTGGCCGTGGGGATCGCCAGGTCGTAAAGCTCGAACGAGTCGGGCGTGCCCTGGCCGAGGATGACCATCGACAGCGAACCTTGGTTGCGCGAATCGTGGTAGACGTCGGCTCCGCCTTGGGCGGTTCCCCAAGTCGGTCCGAAGGTGCCCGCAAGGACGCCGCCGGTGGTCGACATTTCCTGGGCCGACGGGCCGGTCGAAGTGGCCCAGATGCTGCCGCCGGGCTCCGATCCCATGCCGTAGGCTGAGATCGTCGCCGAAGCGAAGGAAGTCGCGCTGCCGCCGCCGGCGACCATGTCGAACTCCCACAAGGGCGAAGTGAAACTCTTGGTGTACCACTTGCCGTTCGGGTGCGAGCAAAGCGCCCGGACCGTGCCCATCGCAGTGAGGAGCGTGAAGAGCGAGTTGTGGGTCAGGCCCTTGGTCGCCGGATCGTAGTCGTAGACCGACACTTCGCCGTTGTCGGAACCGACGTAGAGCTTGTTGGCAGTTTCGTCCGCCTGCATGTCGCGCCCGCGCCAGAGCGTCGAGTTGCTGACTTGCGGATAGCTGGCAATGTAGTTGCCGGCCATGTCGAACTTGTGGATAACGGGGTCGTCGCCGGTGACGGTGGAACCGCGGCTGGTCACCCAGTAAGCGCCCCAGGCTTTTTCGATGCCGAGGCAAAGGTTGTCGCCGGTGACCGTCTCGACGTCGATCGGACCGAGCAGCAGATCGCCGAGGGCGGCGGTGCCGACACCGAGGTTGGTGAGCGGCGGGTTGGGATCAACATCGTTGGCTTGCTGTGCCGAGACCGAGGCGGTCAGAAGGCAAGCGGCAAGCACACCGCCAAGAGCTAGGGAAAGGAACTTCATGGGGAACTCCAAGGAATGGTGGGGTGAAAAGGAACACCGGGCCGGGGTGGCGATAGGTCGCCACGGAGGCACCTTCCCACGCTAACACCTGCACCGAAACCCGACAGGGCAATTGCGACCCAACGGTGAAGACCGCCGTTCATTCGGTCGTCCGCATGGTCGCGGTCATTCCCTCGGCCTCGCTCCAGTCGAGGATGATGCGGGTGACCCATCCGGCGCGGACCTCGACCTGGTCGCTCCAAGTGGCCCCTGCGGGGACCACGACCGCCGCGTCGCGGTTCCAGCCGGCCTGGAAGGGCCCGTCCGCCCGCAGCCGCCAGGTTCCGGGATCGAGCTTCCAGCTGCGCAGGCCGCGGTACCCGGCCGGGCCACCCCGGCTGGTTTCCGGAGCCTCGAGTCCGGGGCTCGCGGGCTCGATTCCGACGTTGCCGCGAATCCAGCCCGGGTGGCCGGAGAATTCCACGACGACCACACCGAGTTCGACCTCGCGCAACAGGACCGACTCGCGGCCGCCGGCTTGGACTTCGACCGTCTCCGGTTCGAAACGGCGGAAGGGATCGAGATGGACGAAGTTGATGCGCGAGGGCGCGAGCACGAACTCCGCCGGCCCGGCGGCAAGGTCGGGCACCAGCGGCGATCCGTTCCGGCGACCGCTCTGGAAGTTGCGGCCGCCGACCGGACCGAGCATCTGCCGGCTGATCGACAGCGCCGCCGCTCGCCAGTCCGACGGCGCCGCGGCGGCGAGGCGCAGATGACCGACTTCGATTTCGATCGGCAAGAAGGTTTGCGCGGCGCCCAGCTCCCAGGTCGTAGTGGAACCGGCCAACCACGGATCGTCCGGCCGGATCGACACGGTGCACGGCACCGTCGGCAAGCCCTCCGCCGCCCAGCGTCCTTCCGAGTCGGTACGCAAGCCGATGCGCTGGTCCGGCCCACGCAAATAGACGCGGCACGCCGGCACCGGCGCGCCAGCGGCCGTCACCGTGCCCGTGACCGCGCGCACGACGCCAAGATCGAACTCCTGTTCGTGATCGTGGTCGGGCATCTCGAAGTCCGCCGCCGCGAACTCGGGCTGGCGCGGGTCGACGGGGCGCAGGCGGACCGTGTACGGGCCCGGCGGCAAGGGCACGACCACCACGCCGTCCTCGAGCGGGACTTCGCGGTGCACTTGCAGGACGGATCCAGCGGACCCGTGGTTGCCGGAGCTGCCCGCGTACCCCAGAGCGAACAGGCCTTGCTCCCGGTTCACCTCACCCGCGATCACGGCCGTAGCCCCGTCCAGGTAGCTCTCCGGATCGATCCGGAAGCGCAACGTCGCTTGCGCTGCTGCCGGCAAGCGCACCGGCCACGGCCCCGCGCCGATCAGTTCTTGCTGGTGGACCAGCTCGCCGTCGGCGCGGCTGCGCACCAGCAAGTAGGTCCGCGTGCCTTGCCAACCGTCCTGCAGCGTGAATTCGCCGTCGGGACCGGGCACGGCCCAGTGGAGCAGTTCCGGATCGCGGCGGGCGTCCGGAAGCACCTGGTTCCCCCATCCGTCGGCACCTGCGGCGGTGGCGAGTTCGAAATCCGCGGGTGCACCCCGGCCCGCAGGATCGAGCGCGCCCTTGCGGGTCTGGTGGCCGATCACGATCTCCTGGCCGGCGCGCAGCTGGTTGTCGGGATAGCGCTGCTGGTCGGCGATTTCGATCCAGCCACGAGTTCCGAGCTGGACGCGCATCTGCCAGAAACCGCTCTTGACGGAATCGGGGACCTCAAACCAGCCCTCGGCATCGGTCGGCACGGCTTCGCCCGGCATGCCGAAACCGACTTCGGCTCCGGCGAGCGGCGTCCCGTCCGCGTAGAGCAAGCGCACCGGGAGTTCGGACGCGGCGGGCATCTCGACGATCAGCCGGACGCCGTCTTCGGTCTCGCGGCCGTTGCCCCAGAGGCCCGAGTCGACGCTTCGGTATCCCGCAGCGGTCACCAGCAGTCCGCAGTTTTCGGCCGTGGGGATTTCGGCGATCCCAGCGGCGTCCGTGACGCCGGCGGGCGCGGGCGACTCGATCCACCTGTTCTCGGCGATCGCCCGCCGCGCGCCGCGTTGCCGGCCCCAGACCACCGGCAGCACGCGCGCGCCCTCTATGGGCATGCCGCCGGCGGCGCGGACCACCTTGATCTTGATCGGGTCCTGCGGCCGGAGCACGACCACTGCCGGCTCGCCGACCCAGACCTGCGCCGCCACGAACTCGTGGCCCGGCGCCCAAGCGTGCAACTGCCGCTGGAAGGAGCCGCGTTCCCCGATCAACGCTTCGACCGGCATGCGGAAGCGGCCCTCGTCGTCCGCGAACAACGGCACCGCTTCCGTCTGCGAAACCAGCCAGGCTCCGGGGACCGGCGAACCCCGGTCGTCGACCACCACGCCATCGAGGAAGAGCCCCTGTGCCGCTTCTGCGCGCGCCTCGTCCGTCGCAAGTGCGGCTTCCGGCGCCGCGGCCAACGCCGTGCGGCGGCCTTCCCCGGCGACCGCTTCGACGCCGGCCTCCGCCGTCAAGGTCGCCGGCGAACCGGCCCCGGCCGATGCGGCGTCCCTCGATGCGGCTTCGACGACGTCGCCGTGTCCGAACATGGCGACGGCGAGCAGAGCGGCCAGCAAGAGCAGGCCGGCGAGCGGCAGGTAGGTGCGCAGAACGGACCTTGCGAAGCGGCGGACCGGAGACGAGAAGCGGGCCGGACCGCCACGCCTAGAATACGCGGCGCCCGGGTCACGATGGGCCCGCCGATCTTGAGCCAAGCCGCCCCCGTGCCCGCCGCCCCCGCCGTTTCCGCCCTCGCGGCGAAAGTCCTCGACGGGGTGCGGATCACTCCGGACGAGGCCCTCACGCTCCACCGCCAGGCCGATCTAGCCACTTTGGCCTATCTGGCCGACGAAGTGCGCTGGCGCAAGCACCCCGAGCCGGTGGTCACCTACATCGTCGACCGCAACCTGAATCCGACCAACGTCTGCATCACGGACTGCGGGTTCTGCGCGTTCTACGCGCGGCCGAACGACACCGGCAAGGCGTACGTGCTCGACCGCGAGACGATCTACGCCAAGATCCAGGAAACGATCGACGTGGGCGGCGTCCAGATCCTCATGCAGGGCGGCCACCACCCCTACTTGAAGGTCGATTGGTTCGAGGAACTGCTCGGCGACATCAAGGCGCGCTGGCCCGACCTGCACCTGCACGCGATGAGCCCGCCGGAGATCGACCACCTGGCGAAGATCTCCAAGATCTCCACGCGCGAGACGATCCGCCGCCTGGCGGCCGCGGGGATGGACTCGATTCCCGGCGGCGGCGCGGAGATCCTGGTCGACGAGGTGCGTGCGATCATGGCGCCCAAGAAGACTTCGAGCGACGACTGGCTGCGGATCATGCGCGAGGCGCACGAAGAAGGCCTGCGCACCACCGTCACCATGATGTTCGGCCACATCGAGACCGACGCGCACCGCATCGAGCACTTGCGGCGCGTGCGCGAACTGCAGGACGACACCGGCGGTTTCACGGCCTTCATCGACTGGACTTTCCAGCCCGGCGGCAACCCGATGGGTGCGGAACTGCTGCGCCGGGGCTGGCGCAAGACGACCCACGCCGAGTACTTCCGCACCACCGCGGTGGCGCGGATCTTCCTCGACAACATCGACAACCTGCAGGCGAGCTTCGTCACGCAGGGCGCCGACGCGGCTGCGGTCAGCCTGCGCATGGGCTGCAACGATTTCGGCAGCGCCATGCTCGAAGAGAACGTGGTGTCCTCGGCCGGCTGTTTCGAGCTGGTCGCGATCGACGACATCGAAGCGCGCATCCGCGCGGCCGGTTTCGTGCCGCGGCAGCGCAACCAGCGCTACGAGATCGTCGATGCCCGCGGGCCGGCGCCGACCGCCGAGGAGCTGGCCCGCGTGGGCGCGGCGGCGACCGGCCGTCATACGCGCGAGACCGCCTGCGCCTGAACGGCCTATTCCCTTTCGGCGGCCTGCACGGCGTGTTCCTGGCGGTAGCGGTCGAAGAGCGTCGACTTGGACACCGTGCCCACGTAGCGGCCCGCGCGCACGACCGGAAGCACCCAGGCGCCGCTGCTCTCGAACAGCTCCATCGCTTCGACCAGGTCGGCGTCGTAGTCGATCGAGGCGACGCCGGCGTCCATCACGGTCTCGACCGGCGTCGCGCGGCGCAAAGCCTGGTCGAAGATGAAGGGCCGCAGCGCCGAGACGTCGAGCATGCCCTCCAGCGCGCCGCTCTCCGGATCGATCACCGCGAAGTGATTGCGGCGCGTGGTCGGGAGCAGCAAGACCAGGTCTTCGAGCGTCTGGCCGGCTTCGATCTGCGCGGACTCCGCGTCCAGCATCTCGCCGACCTGCAGGTCGGTGAGCAGACGCTGGTCGGAGAGCGGCCGCAGCAGCTTGCCCGAGAGCGCCAGGCCGTGCGTGTAGAACGAGTGCCGCTGCAAGCTGCGCGATACCAGCACGCTGATCGTCGCGACCAGCATCAGCGGCAGCGCAAGGTCCCAGCCGCGCGTGGTCTCGAGCACCAGGAACAGCCCGGTCAGCGGCGCTTGCATGGTGCCGGCGACCAGCCCCGCCATGGCGACGAGCGCGAACGCGCGCGGCTCGGCGAAGCCTGCCCCCGGCGCCACCGTTTCGAGCAAATGCCCGAACGAGGCGCCGAGCAACGCGCCGAGCACCAGGGACGGCGCGAAGATCCCGCCCGGGGCGCCGCTGCCAAGCGTCAAGGCGGTCGCCGCCAGCTTGCCTGCCAAGAGCAGCGCCAGCATGCCGAGACCGCCGGCAAGACTGCCGTCGACGGCGCCGTCGACGGTGCCGTAGCCTTCCCCGATCGCCGCGGGCAGCGCGTAGCCGATCAAGCCGACGCCGAGACCGGCGAGCGCGCTCACCGTAAACGGGTTGCCGGCGAGCCCGCGGCCCTTGAACCTGCGTACTGCCGTTTCGGTTCGATGGATCGCGCGCACGACCGCCACCGAAACCAGGCCGGCGAGCACACCGAGCAGCGCGCAAGCGGCGAGGTCGACCGTGCCGTACTCGAAACTCCCGTGCAGCAGCGGACCTTCGGCGCCGAGCAGGCGGCGGCCGAGTTCGGTGGCCACGATCGCGCTGACCGCCACCGGCAGCACGGTCGAGAGCGACCATTCCATCAAGACGACTTCGCTCGCGAAGATCAGACCGGTCAAGGGCGCATCGAAGATGGCCCCGATGCCGCCGGCCACGCCGCACGCGAGCAGGATCACGCGCTGCCGCTCGGCGAGCCGCAATTGCCCGCCGATGGCGCTGCCTACGGCGGCGGCGCTGAAGACGATCGGGCCTTCGAGGCCCGCCGAGCCGCCCGAAGCGACGTTGACCATGCTGCCCAACAAACGGCTGAACACCGATCGTCGGCGCATGGCGCCGCCGCGGCCGGCCACGGCCTCGATCACCGCCGGCACTCCGTGGCCGCTCGGCTCCCGGAACAGCGCGCGAACGATCCAGACGCCCGCCATCGCGCCAACGGCCGGCAGCAGCACCCCCCAAGCATGGCCACGCAGCGGTTCGAGCGCGACGACGATTTGTTGCACGCCGCCGCGCAGCAGCACCGCGACCGCGCCGGCGGGCAGCCCGACCACCGCGCCGAGCACGACCATGAGCGCGGGACCTTCCTGCAGCCCCCGGTCGAGTTTCGGCATCCGCACCCCGGCGCGACCTCAGCCCGCCGCCGGCTCTCGGCGCTCGATCTCGGCGAACAGGGTGGCGTCGTCCGGACCTTCGGCCAGCAGATCGCCGAACGCCGGGTCGCGCAGTAAGAACGCCAGCCGAGAGAGCACTTGCAGGTGCTGCGAGGGCGTCGGACACAGCAGCAGGAAGCACGCGCGCACCGGCTTGCCGTCGAGCGCCTGCCAGTCCGCCGGTTCCTTGGGGAACCCGAGCACGACCAGCGGCTCCTTCGCGAAGCGCGGCGAGGGATGCCGGGGGTGCGGCAGCGCCACTCCCTGGCCGAGGCCGGTCGACGACAAGGACTCGCGCTGCAGCAGCTCGGCCAGCAAGTGTTCGCGGTCGGCGCTCTCGGCGAGGGGCGCCCGCGCAATCACCTGGCCGAGGACTTCGGCGGCCGTCCGGCCTTCGAGATCGCGCAGCACTCCGCCCCGCGTCAAAGCGGCCATCAGTGGAGCGGCGGTGGCGGTGACCTCGGTGCGGCCGCTCGTGCCCTCGCGCAGCTTGAGACCGTGACGCAGCGCCCAGCGGCGCAATTCCTCGGGCTCGAAGCGCAACTCGCCGCTCGGCCGCCGGGCGCCGAGCAGCCCTTGGCGGGCCCACCTCCGGACCGTCTCCGAAGAGACGCCGAGGAGACCTGCTGCTGCATCGAGGTCGAGAGCCATGGAGGGCTTGCGCACCGGAGCGCAAGCCGCGGATTGTAGGCAGAGGCACCGTCCCGCGCTGCGATCCGGGCGCAGCGCTTGGGAGACGCCGCGCTCCCCGGCTAGGGTGGGCAGCGCTGCGGCCGGCGGCCGTCGCTCCCATACGCTTGCTTCCGCTCCTCGTCTTGGCCGGTGGCCGGCTGGCCCGCATGTCTGGCCTTCTGCTCGTGCTGCTCGCGACGGCGTGCGGTGGCCAGGAACCGGTGGACGGCTTTGCTGAGCCCGGGGATGCGTCCGATCCCGTGCTGCACCGGCGCGGCGAGCAGTTGTTCCTGCTCTGGCAAGCCGGCGGCAGGGCTTTCGAACGAGCCTGGGGAACGACCGCGGCGGCGCCGCGGCCGGCGGAGGCCGGTCCGGCGCTGCGCGCAGCCATGAGCGGACGCCTCGAGATCGAGCAGCTCGGCGCGCTGGCCGGACCGGCGCCGTCATCGCCGCGCTTGCGCAACGGCGTGCTGTGGAATGCGGGACGCTTGCTCGGTTTCAGCCCCGACTGGCTGGCGGACGCCGGCGGCGTGGAGCTCGTCTACGACCGAGCGCACGCCGGCGAATTCGACGTGATCCACCGCGCCGCCGACGGCGCGGAATCGCGGGTCGCGTCCGGCCCTGCCTTCCAGGCGCACGCCGTTCTCGCCCGCGATTCGGCGGGGCGCTCCTGGGTCGCCTGGGACGAAGGCCGCACCAATTGGGGACGCGCGGCCGGCCTGCACCGCGCTCGCCGCTTGCACCTTGCCGTGCGGCTCGAGGGACGCTGGCAGCAAGTCGCGCTCCCCGCCGAAGCCGCGCTGCTCGGGCCGCCCCGCGGCGAGGGCCGCCCCGTCCTGGCCGAACTTCCGCGGCTCGCCGCCGACGAAGACGGGCCGCTCTGGCTGATCTGGCGCGTTGCCGTGCGCTGGCCGGACGGCGACGGCCAGGCCGCGGAGCGCGTGGCCTGGGTCCTGCGCGCCGCGGCGCTCACCGAGAGCGGCTGGAGTCCGCCTCAGGACCTGCCCGACTCCGACGGCCCCAATCAGGACACGCTCGCCGTCGCGCCCCTTGCCGGCGGCGGCGTTGCGCTCGCCTACGAGACCGACGGCCGCATCGCCAGGTTCCCGGAAGCGGCTCCGTGGGCGACACGCCTGCCGGCGCGGACGCGGATCCGCCTGGCCGAACTGCACGCCGCCGGCGGGCTTCCCGCACCCCGCTCACTGCTGCTCGAGGCCGCTGCCGCCGTGGAGCCGGCCGCGCCCGCCGCGGACGAAGGACCGGCATTCTGGCGCGAAGCCGGATCCGGCTCGCTCGTGCCCGCCGGCAGCCAGCTGCTCCTCGGCGACCTGCACCGGCACAGCGACCTCTCACGCTGCCAGATGGACAGCGACGGCAGCCCGCTCGACCAGTTCCGTTACGCCCGCGGCCCGGGGCGCCTCGATTTCCTGGCGCTCACCGACCACCACCAGCACCTCGATGCGCGCCGCTGGCGCGATTCGCGCGAAACGACCGCGAACCTCGACGAGCCAGGCCACTTCGTGGCGCTGTTCGGCTTCGAACGCGCGCTCGGCACCGGCCATCGGAACCTGTTGTGCATCGATCCCGGTCTGGCCGAAGCCGCGCCCTTCCTGCCCTTCGACCCGCAGGATCCCTGGCGCGGCTTCGACCCCGACGACTGGATCGCGATCCCCCACCAGCTCGCCGACCGCACCGCGCCGTTGCGCTGGATCGGACTGGAACCGCGCATCCAGCCGGTCGTCGAGATCTTCCAGGGCTGGCGTGGTTCCTACGAAGCCAGCGGCGCGTTCCGTCAGGATCTCGGTGCCGAAGACGGCTTCTTCGCGAACGACCGGCTGCTCGACGGCCGCCGCTTCGGCTTTCTCGCGAGCAGCGACCACGGCAGCAGTTCGCGAGCCTTCGCGGCGGTGTATGCCCACGGCCGGGACCGGAAGAGCATTTTCGAGGCTCTGCGCGCGCGCCGCTGTTTCGCCTGCACGGCTCCCATGCGCCTCGAAGTGCGCCTCGGCCCGCTGTTCATGGGCCAGCAAGGCCCGGCCGACGCCGCGGCCGCACTGCAGGTGCGCGTGCAGGCAGGTGGCGCGCTCGCCCGCGTCGAAGTCGTGCGCGGGGGCGCGCTCGCCCACCGCTGGACCGGCCCGGACGGCGAACCAGAGCTGCTGTTCCTGCGCGCCGGGCGCTCGGGGGAGGGGCGGGACATCCGCGTGTCCTGTCCCGATTCCGTGCTCGGAAGCGCCGTCCCCTACAACCTGGAGCCGGCGGACGGCGACCGCCTGGAACGCGACGGCGACGCCGTGGTCTTACGCGCCGAACTGCACCGCAACGACGAGGACGGCCTGGTGCTGCCCGTGCAGGCCGGCCCGGACGGCGGCCTCGAAGTCCAGGTCGACGGCCAGGTCCGCCGCTTGCGCTTGCCCGTCCTGCGCGCGGAAGGGCCGCGCCGCATCGACGCCAGCCGCACGCGGGTCGAAGCGCGCCTCGATCCGCCTGCGCTCGGCGGCGCGGACTTCACCGGCGAATGGGCACCCGGCGACTGGCGGCGCGGCGAGTGGGTCTACGTGCGCGTGGTGCGCATCGACGGCGAGATGGCCTGGTCCTCGCCGATCTGGATCGACTAGCGGTACCAGCGCGCCAGCCGCTCGGGCGACACCCCGAGCCGGTAGAGCGTGGGGAAGGCGAGCCACGCCAGAAACGTGCGCACGGGCCGCGTAGCGAAGCGGCGCGGAGACGCGAGCGCGCGCAACGGCCCCATGCGGATGCGCCCGCGGGCCCGCAGGCGCTGCGAGAATTCGACGTCTTCCATCAACGGCTGGTGCGGAATGCCGCCGCACGCCGCGTAGGTGCTGTGCCGCGTGAACAAGCACTGGTCGCCGTAGGGCAGCCGCCGCCAGCGCGAGGTCCACGCTGTGATCCGCAGCGCCGCGCGCTGCAGCAACGGCGCGCCGGAGGCGTCGTGCTGCACCGGCAGCGCGCCGGCGATCCAGCGCGGATCCTGCAAGGTCGCGCACACGAGGGCATGCATGCCGGCCGGCAAGCGGACGTCCGCGTGCAAGAACAGCAGCGCCTCGCCGCGCGCCGTCCGCGCACCGTGGTCGAGCTGCGCGCCGCGCCCGCGCGCGGTCTCCAGCACCCGGGCTCCGGCCGCCGCGGCGAGCGCGCGGGTGTCGTCGCGGCTGCCGCCGTCGACGACCAGCAGTTCCCATTCGCCGGCTTGATCGAGAACCGCGGCAAGACACGCGGCGATCTGCTCGGCTTCGTCGAGCACGGGCACGATCACCGAGACGAGCATCCGCGCCTCTCGCCGTTACCGGCGCCAGCTCAAGAAGCGGCGCAGCAAGGCGGCCGTGCGGGGGGTCAAGCGCTCCCGCGCCGCGGCATCGCCGAGACGGCCCCAGAGCGATGCCTGCGTGGGATAGGGATGCACCACCGAAGACAGGTCGGACAGGCGCATGCGCCGGCTCACGGCGAGACAGGCCTCGCCGAGGAGTTCGCCGGCATGGGTGGCGACGACGGTGGCTCCGCGGAGCTTGCCCGAGCGCCTTTCGACGATCGCCTTGGCGAAACCCGCGCCTTCGCCGTCCAGGAGCGCGCGGTCGATCTCCGCAAGATCGATGCGGTGCTCCGCCAATTCGACGCCAAGCTCCCTGGCCTGGTGCAAATAGGCGCCGACGTGCGCGACTTCCGGATCGGTGAACGTGCACCAAGGGATGGTCAAGCGGTCGACGCGCCCCGTCGGCAGGAACAGCGCGTTTCGCAGCACCAGACGCGACATCGCGTCGGCCGCGTGCGTGAACTGCCAGCGGCCGGCCACGTCGCCGGCGGCGTAGATGCGGCGGTTGTTCGTGCGCAAGTACGTGTCCGCGCTCACGAAACCGCGTTCGACCTGCACGCCGGCAGCCTCCAAGCCGAGTCCTTCGGTCCGCGGGCGACGGCCGACCGCGAGCAGGATGGCGTCCGCATCGACGGCGCCCTCCGCGCCCTCCCGCGTCCATACCACGCGGCGCGCGCCGTCGGGGAGCGCCTCGACGCGGGCGAGACCTGCACCGAGCTCGAAACGCACGCCGTCGCGCTCGAGCGCCGCCTGCACCAGGCCGGCGGCATCGGCGTCTTCGCGCGGCAAGGGCCGCGGGTCGAAAGCGACCACGGTGACCGTCGAGCCGAAAGCCGCGAACGCCTGCGCCATTTCGCAGCCGATCGGACCCGCCCCCACCACCACCAGCCGCTCGGGGAGCGCCTGCAGGTCGAACAGCGTCTCGTTGGTCAAACAGCCGTGTTCGGCGAGGCCCGGCACCGGCAGGCTCGCGGCCGTGGCGCCGGTGGCGATCAACGCGCGGGCAAAGCGCAGTTCGACCGCGTCGGAACCGTTCCGCGGCGCCACCTGCACCCGGTCGGGAGCGACGAAGCGGCCGTGACCGAAGAACACGTCGACGCCGAGCTCGCGCATGCGCACCGCGCCGTCGTGCGGCGCGATGACGGCGCGCAGCTCGCGCATGCGCGCCATCACAGCCTGGAAATCGGCCGTGGGCGCGGCGCCCCGCAAGCCGAACTCGGCGCCGCGTTCGGCCTGGCGCAGGGCGCGGGCGGCGCGCAGCAGCGCCTTGCTCGGCACGCAGCCGTGGTTGAGACAGTCGCCGCCGAGCAGCGCGCTTTCGATCAGCGCCACGCGCGCGCCGAGTCCGGCCGCGCCGGCCGCCGCGACCAGACCGGCGGTCCCGCCGCCGAGGACGACCAGGTTGTAGCGCCCGGCCGGTCGTGGATTGCGCCAGTCCGCCGGCGCGACCGCCTGGAGCAGTCGCGAATCATGCGGGTCTTCCGGATGCGGGCTCATCGTTCGTCGCCACGGCCGGCCGCGGCCAGGTCGGGCGCTTCTTCGCGCAGGGTCCGTTGCGCAAGGCGCGTCACGTAGATGGTGACGCCGGCGGTGGCGAGCAGCCCCGCGAACTTGAGCACTCGTCCGGCGGTGCCCACGTCGGGCGCGCCGCCGAGGACCTGGGCCGCGTCTTCGAGCGTGGATCCGAGCCAGACGTAGAGCACGGTGCCGGGCAGCATGGCGAGCGCCGACCCGCACACGAAGGGCAGCAAGCGGACGCGCGTGAGGCCGAAGGCGTAATTGAGCAGCACGAAGGGAAACAGCGGCGACAGCCGGGTCAGCACCAGGATGCGCAGGCCGCGCGCGTCGATCGCCCGGAACAAGGCCTGCCAGCGCGGCTTTCCCGCCACGCGGGCGCGCACGCGTTCGCGCAGGAGCGTGCGGCCGAGCAGGAACGCGGCGCTCGCCCCCAGCACGCTCGCGGGCGAGACGATCAAGGTGCCCCACAACGGTCCGTAGACGAAGCCGACTCCGAGCGTGAGCACGGACGCCGGCAGCAGCAAGACCGTGGCGAGCGCATAGACCAGGCCCACCAGCACCGCGCCGGCGAGACCGCGTCCTTGCAGCCAAGCGACGCCGGCGGGGATGCGCTCGCGCCAGATCACGAAGGCCGCGACCGCCGCGCCGACGGCCAGCGCCAACAGGACCAGCTGCCAACCGCTGCGCCGGCCCTGGTTCACGCCGGCGAACCTGCGTGCACCGCGGCCGTCGCCACGGACGCGTCAACCAGCGCGCCGCCACAGCTCGAGCCGGCGCCGGCGGTGCACGCGAAACAATGCGCCGCGGTGGTGATCGGCAGCCCGGCGAGGTCCGCGGGGTCGTCCTGCCGCAGCAGGTCGTCGATGGTCCAGGCAGCCCCGTCGCGACCGTGCAGCGGCAGACCGAGCACCAGGTTGAAATCGCAGTCGTGCAGCCGGCCGTCCCAGCGCAGACTGATCGCGGACCGGCACATCAGTTCGGGCAGCGTGGCCGAGTTGAAGCTGTTCTCAAGCAGTTGCTGGTACTCCTCGAGCCGGCCCCGCCGTTCGAGGTCCTGACGAAAGCGGTGGATCGGCTGGTTGGTGATCGTGACCAGACGCTGGAAGCGAATGCCGTAGCGCGCCGCGAGTTCGCGCCGGTAGTCGGCTTGGAGCGCCGGCTGCGGCGGCGGCAGGCTCGCGCCGAGCGGGTTGTAGACCAGGTTGAGTTCCAAGCCGCCGCCTTCGTCGCCGTAGCCGACGGCGTTGAGGCGGCGCAAGGCCTCCAGGCTGTGCTCGAAAACGCCGCGACCGCGCTGGGCGTCGACGTTTTCCTCGAGGTAGCAAGGCAGCGAACAGAACAGCACGACCTGCTGCGAAGCGAAGAACTGCGGCAGATCGGCCTGGCCGGGCTGATCCTGCACGGTCAAGTTGTGGCGCACCAGGACCTGGCGCTCCAGCGCGCGCGCCGCCCGCACCAGGCCGCGGAACCCGGCATTGAGCTCGGGAGCTCCGCCGGTCAGGTCGAGCGTGCGGATCGAAGGCGCGCGCTCCAGGAGTTCCAGGACCTTGGCGAGCAGTCGGGCTTGCGCGTTCTCGTGCGAGCCCGAACGCTTGGGGGACGAGTCGACGTGGCAGTGGTGGCACGCCTGGTTGCAGTGCCGCCCGATGTTGAATTGCAGCGTTTCCGCGCGTTGTTTCAAGAGCGGTGGAAATTGCCGCGGCATCAACAGCAGCCTCCGCCCGCCGGCGCCGCCTCCGGGGCCGCCGCAGTGCCCACGCCGGTCGAGAAATGCGCGGCGTAGGGCTCGCGGCGCAAGCGGTCCAGGGTTTCCGCATCGGCGTTGACGCTCTCGCCGCGCCGCCACACCAGGCCCTGGTCGTCGTGCACCTGGTCGAAAGGCCCCAGGTAGACGACTGCTCCACGATCCGCGCCGCACGCAACGGCGGCGTCCTTGTACGCGGCGACCGTGACGCTGCGGAACACGATGTCGTCGACGACCTGCCAGGGCTCTTCCTGACGCGCGACGATTTGCACGCCGTGGAAGCCGGCATCGCGAAACGCGCGCAGGAATTCGCCCTCTTCGAGCGCCCCGCTGATGCATCCGCTCCAGAGTTCGGGGTCGGCCTGCATCTCCAGCGGGACTTCGCAGTCGGCGACGATGTCGGAGATTACCGCGCGCCCGCCCGGCGCGAGGACCCGGTAGGTCTCGGCGAAGAGCTGCTGCTTGAGGCCGGAAGCCACCAGGTTGAGCACGCAATTGGAGACCACCACGTCGACGCACGCGTCGGCGACGAGGGGCTCTTCCCGCCGCAAGCGCGCGGTCTCGGCCTGCAAGGCTGCGTGCCCGGCCAGGTCGCGCACCGGATGCGCCGCGAGCCAGATCCCCAGCTTGTCGAGGTCGAGCTGCAGGTCCTCGATCCGCCCGCGCCGGAACTCGACGTTGTCGAAGCCGATGCTGGTGGCGATCTCCGGCTGGAAGCGGCGCGCGAGATCGAGCATCTCGCTGGTCATGTCGACGCCGATCACGCGGCCCGCGGCGCCGACCACCTGGCTGGCGATGAAACAGATCTTGCCGGCCCCGCTGCCCAGATCGAGCACGCGCTCGCCGGGGCGGACCCAGCGCGAAGGATCGCCGCAGCCGTAGTCGCGCTCGAGGATCTCCGCCGGCAGGACGGCGAGGTAGCGCGCGTCGTAGTCGATCGGGCAGCAGAGCCTGGCCTCGCGCGCGACCGCGCTGGCGGCGTAGCGCTCGCGCACGGCTTCGGCGACGCCGGCAGCGTCGGACTCGGGATCCAGTCGGTTCATTTCTCGGGTCGCCATGCGTTCAAGCTCCAGTCGTAGTCGCGATAGCGTATCCGCACCGGTGCGGCGCCGGCCGCGCCGAGCATCTCCAGCGGTCCGAAATCGCGCAGCAAGCCGCGCACGCCGCCGGGCCGCGCCGCGAAGTCGTCCTCCGCCCAGTCGAAGATCTTGGAGATCCGCAGCGTGCCGCCGGCCGGCCGGGAATCGTTGCGCCGCGGATCGGCGAGGAAACGGCGCGCCTGGTCGGCGAGCTGGGCTTCGAGGCGGGAAGCGACGTAGGCCTCGCGGCGCAGCGGCGGACAGCTCCGCGATGCGCAGACGATGCCGAAATGGAATTCCGGCGCCGCGGCGCCCGCGGCCAGGATCTCGTGTTCGATCTCGCCGAGCGACAACGGCTTGCGGTGCCGCGGGCTCAAGTGCTGCAGCGGCACGAAGCGTTTCGAGAACACGCTGGAGAGGAAGCCGCCGAGGTCCTTGATCGAATCGACCGGATAGTCGCCGAGAATCAAGCGCACTGTCCAAGCGTTGTAGGCGTTGATCCAGAACGCGTCGCGGGCCGGCGGGCTCCAGCCCGCGAAGCCGGCGGCGGACACCTCCTGCTGGGAACGCAGGTACGCGTCCAGGCGCTCGCGACCGCGCGCTTGCCAGCCCGCGTAGTCGACAAGCCCGGACGGCTCGACGAACTCCTCGAGCAGAGCGGTGAACGCTGAGTGGTCGAACTCGACTCCGGCCCCGGCCGGCGTCGGCGCGGCGGGCGCCAAGGGATCTCCCAGTCCTTGGGCGCCGGCCGCGGCCACGAAGAGCAGCAGTGCGGCGAGCGGGAGCAGGACCCGGGCGGCAATGGAGAAGGACATCGTTCCGTCCCTTAGGATGACGTGGAGATCCGTGACAGTTCGCTCCCTCCCTTCGGGCCTCGCCGTCCTCGCCATCCTCGCGGGGATGCCCGCGGTCGGCTGCAGCGTCGCTCCGCCGGCGGTCCTCGTCGCCTCCGAGAACGGCGAAGTGCGGGCCGAGAACGCGAACACCGCCCGGCAAGTCGCGGACATGCTCGGAAAGCTGCTGCCGAGAGTTCGCGCTGCCCTGCCCGGGGCGCGGACCGAGCTGCCGGAAATCTGGGTGCAGACCGAGCTCAAGACGCACACCAACGACCGCGCCAACGACGATTCGGGCGGTTTCACCGTCCTGCAATCCGATCTCCATCCGGTCCGCATCCACCTCCGGGAGTCGGGCGACGACCTGGAATGGGCGCTCGCCCACGAATTGGTGCACTTCTTGATGGGTCCGGAGTGGTCGACCCTGCCCGGCGCGCTCGCCGAAGGCCTCGCCGACCACTTGGCGATGGAGGTCCTGCCACTGGAAGTGGTCCGGATCCGCACCAACCGCCTGCTGCTCGCCAGCCTGTGGGTCCGGGGCGTGCCGTTCCGCCTGGTGAGCACCGTGCCGCTCGAAGCCGGGGGTCCCAGCGACGTCCTCCGCATCGAGGGCCGATTCCGCTTCCAGAGCCAGCGTCCGGCTCCGGACATGACCGTCCGCGAGCTGCTCGGACTCGGACTCTGGGATCTCAACCGGCGCAAGGACCGTGATGATTTCCCGAGCTACCACGGCCTCGGATTCCTGGTCGCCGAGGAGCTCTTCGACCGCATCGGCGTCGACGGCTTGCTGGAATTGTGCCGCCAGGCGAAGCGAGAAGGCCACGAGGTCGTCCCCGTCGGCTGGATCGTTGCCGCAGCCGAACTGCCCGAGGATCTCGGCCCGGTGCTCGAGTCGCGCATCGGCCCCGGCGAGCTGGCGGAACTGGCCCGCTGGCACGCCCAGCTCGTGGTGGAGGCCTTGCTGCATTTCCATCCGCCGCCGGCACGCGGGGGTGACGCCGGCACGTACCTCGACGAAGCGAAACCCCAGCTCCGGCTCGGCGAGCACGCGAGCGTGGAACTCGCCGAGATTCCGGAGATCCGCGCGGCCCTGCGCCGCAGCCTGCCGGATTTCCGCGACGCGGACCGCGCGGCCGTGCTCGAAGTTCCCTCGCGACCGGCAGGCGTCACCGAGTGAGCACCGCCCCGCTGGACTCGGAGCGCCGGGTCGTCCTGGTCTTTGTGCGCGCGCCGGGACCCGGACCGGTCAAGACCAGGCTCGCCGCCGAGATCGGCGCGGAGGCGGCGCGGGAGCTGTATCGCCAAGTGGCGGAGAAGGTGTGGCAAGGCCTCGCCTGCCCCGGCCTGGAGCGCTGGCTGGTGGTCGAGCCCGCGCCAGCCGGCCCCGCGGCGGCGGCCTGGCTCACCGGGGCGGACCGGGTCCTCGGCCAGGTACAGGGCGACCTCGGTGCCCGCATGGCGGCCGCATTCGGGACGGCCTTCGCTGCCGGTGCCAATCGCGTGGCGGTGGTCGGCACCGACGCGCCGCAGGTCGGCGCCGGACGCGTTGGCCGGGCGCTCGACGAATTGGCGGAACACGGCTGCGTGGCGATCCCGGCCGAAGACGGCGGCTACGCAGTCCTGGCGCTGCGCGGCCCCGCGCCGAGCCTGTTCGAAGGCGTGCCGTGGAGCACGGCCGCCGTGCTCGAAACCACCCGCGCGCACGCCGCCGCGGCGGGACTTTCCTGGAAGGCGCTCGATCCGGTGCGCGATCTGGATACGCTTTCCGATCTGCTTGCGCTGAGGGCCTCCGGCTGGATCGAGGCAGTCGGAGACGCCAGGACCAAGAACGCTTGAAACGCTCGGATTCATTCGAATGGAGCCGTTCCCGCCCCCCCCGCGGGCTGCGCGCGCGCCAGCTCCTGGGCGACAAGTACCGGGTGGAACGGCGCATCGACCGGGGAGGCTTCGCGGACGTCTACCGCGCTCGCGACATCGTGGAGGGCATTCCCGTCGCGCTCAAGGTTCCTCACGCGCACCTGGTCGATCGCGAGACCCTGGAGACCTTCCGCAAGGAAGCGCGGCTCGTGGCGCGGCTCGATCACCCCGGAGTGCTGCCGCTCAAGACGGCGAACTTCATCGACGGGCACTTCGTGATCGTCTATCCGCTGGGCGACTGCAACCTCGCCACGCGCATGACCAAGCGGCTCGCCACGCGCACGGCGCTCGACTACTGCGAACAGCTGCTCGAAGCGCTTGCCTACGCCCACGAGCAGCGCATCGTGCACTGCGACGTCAAGCCGGAAAACATCCTGCTGTTTCCGGACAACCGCTTGCGTCTGACCGACTTCGGCATCGCCAAGATCGCGTTCCGCACGTTGCGCGCCGCGGGCACGGGCACGGTCGGCTACGTCGCACCGGAGCAGGCGATGGGCCGGCCCTCGTTCCGCTCCGACGTGTTCTCCGCCGGCCTGGTGATGTACCGCTTGCACGCGGGACAGCTTCCGGAATGGCCGTTCGAGTGGCCGTTCGCGGGGCACGAACGGCTCAAGCGGCGCCTGCACCCCGACGCCATCGCGATGCTGCGGCGCTCTCTCGCCCTCGACCCGCGCGATCGCTACCGGGACGCCGGGCACTTCCTCAAAGCCTTCCGCCGCCTGCGCCAGCGCGGCCGGCTGCTCGCTGCGCCGGCGACGCCGGTCAAGCGCGTGGCCGCGGATCCCGCAGCGGACTGGAAGCAGGTCCGCGTGCGCCAGTTCCGGAGCCAATTCGGGGCCAAGCTCGAAGCGCGCCACCAGTGCATCGCGTGCAAGGGGCCGGTCGCCGAATCGATGGCCTACTGCCCTTGGTGCCGCGCCGAGCGCCGCACGCACCCCGAAGGGACGCGCTTCCCCGCCGCGTGCGGGCGCTGCAAGAGGGGCGTCAAGCTCGATTGGCGCTTCTGCCCGTGGTGCTACGGCGCGGGAATCGGTCCGCTGTCCGACCGCAGCTTCACCGACAAGCGCTACACCGCGACCTGCAGCCGCGGGGAATGCGGCCGGGACCTGATGCCGTGGATGCGGTACTGTCCCTGGTGCCGCACCAAGGTGAGCCGCAAGTGGCGCATCGAAGGGACGACGCAACGCTGCACGCGCTGCCAGTGGGGAACGCTGCACGACTTCTGGAACGGCTGTCCCTGGTGCGGACACAAGCAACCCGCTCACTCCGACAAGCACTAGATGACCGAAGCGCGGACGGATCCCACCGTCCTCCTCGTCGACCAGGACATGGAGAGCGCGGCGGCGTACGACTTCGCCGCCGGACGCGTCCTCCTGCGCACCAACCGGATGCCGGGAAAGGAGACCGCCAACGAAGACGCGGTCGCGCTGATTCCCTTCGCCCCCGGCCGCGGAGTGATCGCCGTCGCCGACGGCGTCGGCGGCCGGCCGTCCGGGGACCTCGCTTCGGCGCTCGCGCTGCAAGCGCTCCGCGCCAGCATCACCGAGGCGGCGCTGGCCGGCGACTTTCTGCGCGAGTCGATCCTCAACGGCATCGAGCGCGCCAACCGGGTCGTGCTGGAACGCGGCGGCGGAGGCGCGACCACTTTGTCCATCGCCGAAGTGCGCGAGGACGCGGTACGCAGCTACCACGTCGGCGATTCGCTGATCCTGATCACCGGCCAGCGCGGCCGCGTGCGCATGCAGACGGTCGCCCACTCGCCGATCGGCTACGCCGTCGAATCGGGACTGCTCGGCGAACGCGAAGCGATGGTGCACGAAGACCGGCACTTGATCAGCAACATGATCGGCGCCAGCGACATGCGCATCGAAATCGGACCGGTGCTGCGGATGGCCAGGCGCGACACGCTGCTGATCGCCAGCGACGGCTTGTCGGACAACCTCACCAGCGACGAACTCGTCGACTCGGTCCGCAAGGGCGCCCTCGACGACGTTGCCGCCAGGCTGCACGCGACGGCGAGCCGGCGCATGGCGGGAGCTCCCGACGGCCACCCCTCCAAGCCCGACGACTTGAGCTTCGTGCTATTCCGAAGAAGGCTGTGAGCGCGCTGCCCGATTGCGACGTGGCGATCGTCGGCGGCGGACTGGTCGGCCTCGCCACCGCGCGCGCGCTGGTCGCCGAAGGCATTTTGCGGGTGACGGTCCTCGAAGCCGAGACGCGCGTCGCCGCGCACCAGAGCGGACACAACAGCGGCGTGGTCCACTCGGGCCTCTATTACCGGCCCGATTCCTTGCGCGCCCGGCTGTGCCGCGAGGGCGCCGCCGAGCTCGAGAGCTTCTGCGCGGCGGAAAGACTGCCCTTCGAGCGCTGCGGGAAGCTCGTGCTCGCGACCGGCGCAGAGGAACTGCCGCGACTGGACGCCTTGGAGGCACGCGGCCGCGCCAACGGCCTGCAGGGCCTGCAGCGCCTGGGTCCCGCCGAAATCGAAGCGCGCGAACCGCATGCGCGCGGCCTCGCGGCATTGCTCGTTCCCGAGACCGGCATCACCGATTTCGGCGCGGTCGGCCGCGCGCTTGCACGCACCGCCGTGCGCTCCGGAGTGCGACTGCGCATGGCGGAGTCGTTCCGCAGCGCCGTCCGGGAACACGACGCCGTGCGCATCCGCACGAGCGCCGGAACGATTCGTTGCCGCCACCTGGTCGCTTGCGCGGGACTCCAGGCCGACCGCGTCGCGCGCCGGAGCGGCTTGCCGCCGCAGGTGCGCATCGTGCCGTTCCGTGGCGAATTCCGCGAACTCGTGGCGGCGCGCCGCGGCCTGGTGCGGCACCTGATCTACCCGGTCCCGGATCTGCAGCTGCCTTTTCTCGGCGTGCACTGGACGCGCCGGCCCGACGGCCGCGTGGAAGCGGGCCCCAACGCCGTCCCGGCGTGGTCGCGCCATGGCTACGCGAAAGGCGACTTCTCGCTGCGCGATGCGGCCTCCATGCTCACCTGGCCGGGCTTCTGGCGCATGAGCTGGCGGCACCGCGGCGCCGGCGCGGCGGAATTGCGGCGGGCGCGCAGCACGCGCCGCCTGGCCGCCGCGCTCGCGCGGATGGTGCCCGCGCTGCGTCCCGAGGACCTCGAAGGCGGATCTTCGGGCGTGCGCGCGCTCGCGCTCGACCGCAGCGGCGCGCTGGTCGACGACTTTGCGTTCGCCGAAGCGCCGGGGATGACCCACGTGCTGAACGCGCCGTCGCCGGCGGCGACCGCGTGCCTTGCGCTGGGCCGCGAAATCGCCGCCCGCGTGCTGGCGAACTGGCGTTTCCCGGTCTAGCCGGCCGGCGGCGGCGCTGCACCGCGCTTCTCGCGGGCCGCGCGCCGCTTGGCGCTCACGCGCAGATTCAAGGCTTCGACGAACACCGAGAAAGCCATCGCGAAGTAGACGTAGCCCTTGGGTAGGTGGAACTCGAGCGACTCGGCGACCAGCGACACGCCGATCAGCAGCAGGAAACTCAAGGCGAGCATCTTGAGCGTCGGGTGCCGCGCGATGAACGCCGACACACGCCCTGCGGCGAGCATCATCACACCCACCGCGATGACCACGGCCAAAATCATCACCGCGAGCTGCTCGGCCATGCCGACCGCCGTGATCACCGAGTCCAGCGAGAACACCAGGTCCAGCAGCACGATCTGGAAGATCACGGCGCGAAAGGTCACGACCGGCCGCGCTTCGGCCACGTCGTGGCCGCCCTCGATCTCGTGGTGGATCTCGAGCGTGCTCTTGGCGAGCAGGAACAGCCCGCCCAGGAGCAGGATCAGGTCGCGGCCGGAGATCTCCTCTCCGAAAACCGAGAACCATGGCTCGACGAGCGCGGCGACCCAGACGATGCCGATCAGCAGCGCGACGCGGCCGAGCATCGCCACCAGCAGTCCGATCGTCCGGCCGCGTGCTTGCTGCGCCTGCGGCAGCCGGCCCGCCAGGATGCTGATGAAGATGATGTTGTCGATGCCGAGCACCACCTCCAGCGCGGTGAGTGCGGCCAGCGCGGCCCAGGCCTGGGGATCGAAGATCCAGTCCAGCATGCGTTATTCTCTCGGCGGGTCGCCGAGCGGCCTTGTAGCAAATCGGCACGCCCCTTCGCAGATGCCAATGCAAGCCCGGCGCTTCCCCGTCGTCCTCTTCCTGCTCCTCGCTGCAGCGTGCGGCGCCGCCGTCGAGCCGGAGTCCGCGAATGGTGGGACGCTCGGAACGGCGGCCGCCGCCGCGCCCGCCACCGCGCCCGTGCTGGAGCGCGTGGTCGTGATCGGCGCCAGCTTGTCGGCAGGATTCGGACTCGAGGCCGAGTTGGGAAAGCGCGTCGGTTTCGACGCAGTGATCGAGGCGATGCTGGTCGCCGACCACGAACCCGTGGCGAACTTCGCAGGCCCGATGGTCTTCCTCGATCCATTCGGCCTGCTCGAGAACCAGGCCGACAAGGCGGAACTCGCCGATCCGACCCTGGTGATGGGTCTCGATTTCCTGTTCTGGTACGTCTACGGATACAAGCACGACGAGACCGAGCGCGTGCGCGACCTCGAAACGGGCCTGGCCCTGCTCGACCGCTTCGCCTGCCCGATCCTGGTCGCGACGCTGCCCGACATGAGCGAAGCGGTCGGCAAGATGCTGCGCGAAGAGCAGATGCCGGCGGCAGCAAGCCTGGCGGCCGCCAACGAGCGCATCCTCGCGTACGCCGCCGGACGCGCGAACGTGCACGTGGTGCCGCTGCCCGAATTCCTGGGCCGGTTGCACGCCGGCAAGTCGGTGCAAGTCGGCGGCGGTGAATTCCAGCCCGCCGAGCTCGACGCGCTGCTGCAGTGGGACCGGCTGCATCCGAGCCTCGAGGGCGCCGCGGCGGTCGCTGCCTACGCATTCGAGACCTTGCTGGCCGGCGCGTCCGGCATCGCAGCGAGCGCACTGCGGCTCGAGCCTCGCGCAGCGGCCGAACGGGTCCGCATCGGCTCGGGCATGCGGAGGTCGGAGGACGGGACCTGGTACCACCCGGTTGGCGACGCCCTGCGCAAGCTGGTACCGGCCGCGAGCGGCGGCTGAAGCGCGCGAGCGGGACTCGAGCCGGAAACCAGCAAGCCTGGGAGCGCCGCGCCGGGCGGACTAGAATCACGGGCCATGCCGTTGCCCCTCGCGGTCCTCGAAACTCGCGCGGCGCGCACCGGGCTCGCTGGCCTGCCCACCAAGGTGCGGGGCGGCGAGCGCCTGGGCTCCGCGGAAGGGCTGGCGATGTACCGCAGCGACGACGTGGCCTTGCTCGGCGTCCTGGCCAACGAGGTCCGCGAACGGCTGCACGGCGACGTTTGTTTCTACAACGTCAACGTGCACGTCAACTACACGAATTGGTGCAACAAGTTCTGCGACTTCTGCGCCTTCCAGCGGCGGCCCAAGGACGACGGCGCCTACTGCATGTCGCCCGAGCAGGTGCACGACGCGGTGCGCGACGCCAACCCCGAAGCGACCGAAGTCCACATGGTCGCGGGTGTCTGGCCGGCGCTGGAGTACGAGTACTACTTGGACATCTGCCGCGCGGCCAAGCGCGCGCGGCCCGACATCCACGTCAAGGCCTTCACCATGGTCGAAATCGACCAGATCGTGAAGACTGCCGGCCGCCCGCTGCCGGAAGTCATGGCCGAACTGCGCGCGGCGGGTCTCGACAGCATGCCCGGCGGCGGCGCCGAGGTGTTCAGCGAACGCGTGCGGCAGGAGCTCTACCCGCTCAAGATGGGCGCCGAGCGCTGGGAAGAACTCGCGCGCGGCGTGCACGCCGAAGGCTTCAAGACCAACTGCACCATGCTCTACGGCATGACCGAGACGCTCGCAGAACGCGTCGAGCACCTGGTCAGGCTGCGGGCGATCCAGGACGAGACCGGCGGGTTCCAGACCTACATCCCGTTGGCGTTCCACCCCGACAACACCGGCTTGTCGCACTTGTCCTATCCGAGTGCGAACGAGCGCCTGCGGTCGATCGCGATCGGGCGGCTGTTCCTCGACAACGTGCCGCACGTCAAGGCCTACTGGATCATGCTCGGCCTGCCGGTCGCGCAGATGGCGCTCGGCATGGGCGCCAACGACCTGGACGGCACGGTTTCGCAAGAGCTGATCTACCACAACGCCGGCGCGTCGACGCCCGAGGTCCTGACGCGCGCCCAGCTGCACCACCTGATCCGCGAAGCGGGGCGCATCCCCGTCGAACGCAGCACCGTCTACGACGTGCGCCACGTCTTCACGGATCCCGCCGAGGACCCCGTCGAACCCGTGTTGGCGGCAGGCCTCGACGCGGCGCTCACGGTCTAGGGACTGCGGACCCAAGGCGCATGGTCCTGCGCGTCGGCACGGTGCCCTTTCTGGTGGCGCGCCCCCTCACCGAAGGGCTCGCGGCCGATCCGCAGGTCCGCTTGACCTTCGCGCCGCCGGCGCAGCTCGCGGTCGGCCTGGAGACCGGCGCGCTCGACGTGGCGCTGGCTTCGGCCGAGGTCTGCGCGCAAGTGCGCGGGCCTTCGGATCCGCGCTTCCGGCTCTGGGAAGAAGGCCCCGTGATCGCCTCGCGCGGCGCCGTGCGCTCAGTGCTGCTGTTCCTTCGGCCGGGACTCTGCGGGCCTTCCCGGATCGAAACGCTGGCGCCCGATCCGCACAGCCGCACCGGCCGCGCTCTGGCGCGGATCCTGTTGCACGAGGCCTATGCCGCCGATTTCGCGGAGCTCGCCGCCGATCCCGGAGCCGATCCCTTTCAGAGCGGGGCCGACGCCGTGCAGCTCATCGGCGACCGGGCCCTGGACGCCGTGATCGAGCAGCCGGCCTGGACCGTGGTGGATCTTGGCGAAACCTGGCACCGGCTCACGCGTCTTCCTTTCGTGTACGCCGGGTGGATCGGACGTGAGGGCTTCGATCCCGCCGACGCCGCCGACCGGCTGCGGCCGGCGGCCGAGCGTGGCCTCGCGGCCCGGCCCGCCCTGATCGACGAAGGCGTACGGGAGCACGCCTACGACCGCTCGTTTCTCGACCGATACCTCAATCAAGACGTGGTGTACCACCTTTCCGTCGACGAGCTCCGTGCCACCCTGCAAGAGTTCGGCCTACGCCTGGCCCGCAGCGGCGTAACCAGCCGGACCGCATCGGAATCCGGTAATCGCCTGGCCCCAGGGGGGTAGATACCGAGTGCGACGCGAGGCCCCCCACGAGGATTCGAAGTAGAGCACCCGGCATGCAAGACCCGCCGCCCGCACCTGCCGACCGAATCCTGCCGCTGTTCCCCTTGCCGAACGTCCTGCTCTACCCGGACGCGATCCTTCCGCTGCACGTATTCGAGCCGCGCTACGTGCGTCTGGTCGAGGATCTTGTGGACAACAGCTGCGACGAACTCGTGCTGGCGCTCCTGGTCCCCGACCACGACGAAGACTATTTCGAACACCCGCCGGTGTACCCCATTGCGGGAGTCGGCAAGGTCCTGCAAGTCCGCGATGCCGGCGAAGGCCGCTACAACATCCTGGTGCAAGGGCTGCACCGCTCGCGGCTGCACGAACTCGCCAACCCGGCCCTCCCCTATCGGACGGTGCGCGTGACGGCCCTCCCCGAGCCCGGCTTCGATTCCGCCGGCGGGGCCGATGCGGCCACCCGGGACCTGGCCGCTCTGCTCCGCGAGGGCTTGTTCGATTTTGCGGACGGTTCGCTGGTACTGCCGTCCAAAGCGCCGGCCGGCTACCTGGCCGACGTCCTGCTCGTGGCCTTGCCGCTCGACGTCCAGGAGAAACAGCGATTGTTCTCGATCCTCGACGTCCACGAACGCTGCCGCAGCGTGCTCGCGACCTTCGAAGGGCTGCGCCAGCGTCGCCACGACCTCGACGCCGCGCGGCGTCACGCCGACGGCGCGCCCTGGAACTGACCCGCGGCGCCAAGCCGAGGCTTGCCGAGAGCGATGCCCGTACTGGGATCGCGGGCTCGCCGGCCTAGAATGCCCGCTTCCATGTCGGATCGCAGCCGCACTTCGGCCCTCGGCAGCCTCTTGGGTGGCGCGCACTTGTTGTTCGCGCTGTTGCCGCTGGTCTTCCTCGTCCTGGCGCTCTTCTACGGCGCGCGGTCCGGCTTTGCAGTCGACCGCTCACGCTTCGGCCGCAGCGTCTTCCACGCCGAACTCCAAGGGCCGGGGATGGTCGCCACGCTGCTCGCCGAGGCCGACGCCGAGAACATCGGCGTGGCGGTCTGGGGTCTCGCCGACGAGGCGGACGGCAAGATCACGGCCGATTCGCCCGGCGTGCAGCTCGCCGGCATGTTCGCGCGCGCCGGCATGCAGGTGCGCGTTCACGACCCGCTTGGCGCCGCCGCCGCCATGGAATTCCTGGGCGACACGGTGCACTACGCCCGCGATCCCTACGTCGCCGCGGCCGGCGCGCACGTCCTGGTGGTCGCTTGCGACTGGCCGAGCTACCGCGACGTCGACATGCCGCAGGTCGCCAAGAGCATGTTCACGCCGCGCGGCCTGTTCGATTGCTATTCGCTCTACGACCCGGACGTCGTGGGCCCCTTGGGCATGCAGCACGTCGACTACGGCGTTCCCGCCTGGCCGCTCTGGCTCGACGACGGAGTCCAGGAGTACGTGGCCGAACTCGACGCCCAGCTCCGTGAAGACAGCCGGATCCTGGTGATGCCGGGCCACCTGATCCAGAATCCGGAGCTCGGTCCCACGACGGACTCGCCGCGGTCGCGCTCGTTCCTCTACTTGAACTACGCGCTCCTTCCCCGCCAATTGTTCCTCATCGAGCCGGTCCTCGCCAGCGGCACGGTCTCGCAATACCAGGACTGGATCGTGCGGATGGCCGAAACACCGCCGCTCGACGACGTGCAGCGCCAGCGCGCCGTCGACCTCACCGGAGTGGACCACATTCTCTTCTACCGCATCAGCCAGATCTTCCGGCGCCGCGAATACGGACTGGCGGCTCTCCAGATGGGAGCGGGCAAGCGATGAAACTGCTCGGCGCCCTGTTCGTCGTCGCAGCCTGCTGGCTGCTCGGCAAGGCCTTGCTGCCGTCGCGGCGGTCGCTGGCACGCGACCTCTGGGAAGAGAGCTGCGCGGCATTCGCGATCGGCGCCGCCGGACTGGTCGCGGTCAGCATGACGCTCGGCTGGCTCGGCGTGCCGCTCGGCCGCATGGTGTCGCTGGCGCTGCTCGCTGCTGCGGCGGCGGCCGGAGTCCTGCGGATCCGCAACGAAACCGCCAACGGTGAGACCCTCGCCCCCAGCGTGCTGCTGCCGTGGCAGAAAGGCCTGATTGCGGCCCTTGCCGTGGGCTCGGCGCTGGTTCTCCTCTCGACCCCCCTGTCCAATTTCGACGCGCTCTTCCACTTCGCCTACAAGGGCAAGCTGCTCTGGGCGACCGGCGACGTCCTCGACCCCGGCTTCACCGGCATGGTCGACGCACAGGACCGCGCGTTGCGCTATGGCCGCGTGATGACGCACCCCGACTACCCGATCGGCGTGCCCTTCCTCATGGCGCACGCAGCGCACGCCGGCTTCGGCTGGAGCGAACGCTGGGTGCAGCTGCCCTTGGCGTTCTGGGCCGCGTGCATCCCGGGCCTGGTCGCGCTGGGCCTGCGCGGCGGCAGCGGATCCGCTGCCCGCTGGGGCGCCTTGATCGCGGCGGCGACGCCCATTCTCTACGTCCGCGGTTTCCTGTCGCCCGGCAGCGGAGGCATCAGCCCCATGCTCGGCGTGGTGGACAGCGCAACGCTGCAGACTCCCGGCGACCCCGCGCTCGCGGCGATGCTGACGGCGTCCTGCGCGCTGGTCCTCTGCGCGGTGCGGGAGCGCTCCCGTTGCCTGGCCTTGCTCGCGGGCCTCACGCTCGCCGGCGGCGCGCAGATGAAGAACGAGGGTCTGGCGCTCAGCGCCATCTTCCTGCTGGCGCTCGCGATTTCGCGCCCGCTCGGCGGCAAGGCGCACTGGCGCACGGTCGGGCTGGTCGCCGCGGCGTTCCTGCTGGCGACGACGCCCTGGCTGATCCACCGCACCGCGCTCCCCACCATCGACGAGAACTACGGCGCGCTGCTGACGCCGGCGAACGTCCTGGACAAGCTCGACGCCCCCTTGGCGTTCGAAGCGTCCGCAGCGATGGAAGTGCGCGCCGACGTGTCGCTGCGCCGCACGGCACCGCATCGCGGCGCCACCGCCGTCGACCTGCTCGAGGAAGAGATCCTGCCGTGGAAGGGCTGGCGCAACTGGGGCTTGCTCTGGCCCGCCGCCATGCTCGCCATGATCTTCGGGGGCCTGCACCGGAATCCGACCGCGCGCTTCCTCGCCTTG
>DASWJW010000145.1:0-15026 GCA_036396955.1 Planctomycetota bacterium | reverse complement strand
GACATCCTCCTGCTCGACGAGCCCACCAACCACCTCGACGCCTCCACCGTCGAATGGCTCGAGCACCACCTCGCCAACTATCCGGGCATGGTCGTGCTGATCACGCACGACCGTTATTTCCTCGACAACGTCGTCAAGTGGATGCTCGAAGTCGAGCGCGGCCTCGGCACGCCGTACGAAGGCAACTACAGCACCTACCTCGCCGAGAAGGAGCGCCGCCTTGCCGCCGGCGAGCGTTCCGACCAGCGCCGCAAGAAGCGCATGCAGTCCGAACTCGAGTGGCTGCGGCAGACGCCCAAGGCGCGGATGCGGCGCAACAAGGCGCGGGTCAAGCGCTATGAGCAGCTCGTCGAAGAACAGAGCACCTTGCGTCCCGAGAGCATCGACCTGGTGATCCCCAGCGGCGGGCACCTCGGCAACAAGGTCTGCGTGGTCGACAAGGTCTCCAAAGGCTTCGGCGACAACCAGCTCATCACCGATCTCTCTTTCGAGGTCGCGCCCGGCGCGGTGGTCGGCGTGATCGGCGCGAACGGGACCGGCAAGACCACGCTGATGAAGATGATCGCCAGCCTGGAAGTCCCGGACTCGGGCAAGGTCGAAATCGGCTCGACCGTCGAAATGTGCTACGTGGACCAGTCGCGCGCCTCGCTCGACGACAAGAACTCGGTGTTCGAAGAAATCAGCGGCGGCCTGGAGTTCCTGCCCTTCGGCGGCGGCGAGATCCAGAGCCGCGCGTACGTAAGCCGCTTCAACTTCCGCGGCTCGGACCAGGAGAAGAAGGTCGGCGCACTCTCGGGCGGCCAGCGCAACCGCGTGCTGCTCGCCAAGATGCTGCGAGTCGGCGGCAACTTCATCCTGCTCGACGAGCCCACCAACGACCTCGATCTGGTGACTCTGCGCGTGCTCGAAGAGGCCGTCGACCACTACGCCGGCTCGATGATGATCGTCAGCCACGACCGCTACTTCCTCGACCGCGTGTGTACGCACATCCTCGCATTCGAGGGCGAAGGCGAGATCCACTATTTCACCGGCACCTACACCGAGTATTCGGAATGGCTCGGCGAGCGGCGGGAAGAAGAAGGGCGCGGGCCCGAATCGAAGGCCGCCAAGTACCGGCGGCTGACGATCTAGCGGCCTTCGAAGCGCGGCGGGCGCTTTTCGGCGAACGCGGCCAGCGCCTCCAGGCGGTCGGCGGTCGGCACGGTCCGCTGGTAGCAAACCGCTTCGTGTTCGAGCGCGCCGGCCAGTGAGAGGTCGAGGCCGCCGTCGATCGCCGCCTTGGCCGCGCGCAGCGCGAGCGGACCGTTCTTCAACAGCTCCGCGAGCAGCGCCCCGCCGCGTTCGACCGCCCGGCCGGCCGGCGCGAGTTCGTGCACCAGGCCGATCTGCAGCGCGGTCGCCGCATCCAGACGCCGCGCGAGCAGGATCAGCTCCTTGGCGCGGGCCGCCCCCACGAGCCGGGGCAGACGCGCGCAGCCGCCCGCGCCGGGAATGATCGCGAGCGAAGTCTCGGTCAGGCCGATCGCCGCGCTCTCGTCGAGGACGCGCAGATCGCAGGCGAGCGCGAGTTCGCAGCCGCCGCCGAAGGCCGCGCCGTTCATGACCGCCACCGTGGGCTGGGGAAGCGCGGCCACGTCGTCCATGGCGGCGCGGATTTCGCGCACGAAGCGGGACACCATCTGGGCGTCGAATCCGCGCCGTTCCTTGAGGTCGGCACCCGCGCAAAAGGCCTTGTCGCCGGCGCCGGTGAACGCAACCGCCCAGACCGAAGCGTCGGCGGCGAGCTTGGCGAGGTGCGCGCGCAGTTCGCCGAGGGTGGCGAGCGAGAGCGCGTTGCGGCTCTCGGGCCGCTGCAGCGTCAGCCACGCGACGTGGCCGCGCTGCTCGAGCGCGACGAGGGCTTGGGCGGTCATGGCAAGATCTCGGATGCGGTCTTCGCGGACAGCGCGCGGAGCGCGCGGCCCGGCAGGGTACGCCCGAGCGCGTTCTCCAGGAACCGGCCGGCGGCCACCAGCGCGTCGAGATCGACACCGGACTCCACTCCCATCCGGCCGAACAGGTGCACGAGGTCCTCGGTCGCGAGATTGCCGGCCGCGCCCGGCGCGTAGGGACACCCGCCGGTGCCGCCGATCGCGCCGTCGAAGACCGCCACGCCGGCCTGCCACCCGGCAAGCACGTTCGCCAGGGCGGCGCCGTAAGTGTCGTGCAAGTGCAGGGCGATGCGCTCGACTCCGCCGACGGCGAGCGCCCTCTCGCTCAAGCGCCGGACTTGGATCGGCTCGGCGACGCCGAGCGTGTCGGACAAGTGCACCCGGTCGGCTCCCGCAGCCAGCAGCTCTTCGAGCAGCTCGATCACCCGCGATTCGGAAACGGAGCCTTCGTACGGGCATCCGAACGCCGTCGAAATCGAAGCCCGGGTCGCCCGGCCCTCCGTACGCGCGCGATCCAGAACGCCGCAGGCATTGGCGCGCGCCTCGGCCAGCCCCGTGTTCAGGTTGGCGCGGTTGTGGCTCTCGGTCGCCGAAAGAAACACCACGGCAAGGTCGAGTCCGGAGTCGGCGAAGCGCTCGTAGCCGCGCGGGTTCGGCACCAGCGCCGAAAGCGCCACCGCGCCTGGAGCTCCGGCTCCCATCTCGGCGATCCGCCACGGCCGATCGCGCAGGCCGGCCGCGAGGTCCTCGGCGTCGGCCAGGGCGGGAATGCGCTCGGGCCGCACGAAGGACGTGACCTCGATCTCGGCGACTCCCGTGGCGGCCAGCGCCTCGACCAGTTCGAGCTTGACGGGCGTCGGCAAGACGCGGGCCTCGTTCTGCAAGCCGTCGCGCGGGCCGACCTCGCAGATCCGCACCGTAGCGGGCAGGACGGAGCTCATCGCCAGGCCTCCGGACCGGCCGTCAACGCTCTTTCGAGCGCGGCCACGTGCCGATCGAGGGCGAAGTCCGCCCGCACCGCCTCGGCGGCCTGGCCGCGTTCGGCGGCGCGGTCCGCAAGCCCGGACAGGATCTTCTCCGCGAGCCTGGCGGCGATCTGGGCGTCGTCGGGCGCAGTCACCACGTTGAGGAGCGGGGCTCCGAGGAGTTCGCTCAAGCCGTTGTCCGGAGTGGTCAGCACGGGCACCCCCGCTGCAGCCGCTTCGAGGGCCACCAGCGAGCAGGCATCGTAGCGGGTGGGATGCAACAGGAGTGCGGCGTCGCCGAGTGCGGCGCGGAACGCGCCGTCCCACCCGTGCAGCATCACGCCCTGCCGCGCCAAGGCGTCCGGCGCGGCACCAAGTACCCGCTGCAAGTGCGGCAGATCACGGCTCCACAGGTCGAGGGTCGCCTGCGGGAACGCAACCCGCAAGGCCCGGAACCACGCCAGCGCGCGGTCGGCTCCTTTCAGGCGCGCATCGCGTCCGCAGAAGATCAGCCTGGGTGCGGTCTCGGCCCGCGCTGCGGCCCGCGCGGCGGCCGGCGCGGCCGACGCGGAGCGCACAACGCCTGCCGCAGGCAAGGGCGGCGGCAGCACCATGGCCGGCAGGCCGGGACGGCGCGCAGCGAGTTCACGCGCGACCTTCGGCGACATGGCCAACACGCCGCTTGCGGCCGTCAAGGTTTCCGTTTCAAGTGCATGGAGCCGCCGCGTGCGCCACGTGGGCGGTCCCAGCCCGCGAGCGCGTTGCAGGTCCGGCGCCGATCCGCCATGCGGCTGCCAGACCGCTCCGCCGCAGGGGACGGCCCGCAGGCTCAGCACGCAGTCGGCCTGCAGCGTGGCCACGGCCCGCGCCTGGGCGTGCGCATCCGCGAAATCGCGCCAGGGCCGCGGCCGCGGCGCGCGGGTCCGCGCGGCCAAGGACCGCACACCTGCGGGCGGCCGCACGTCCGCGTCGCGCGCAACGAGCCAGACCTGGTGGCGCACCGCCAAGGCGGGCAGCACTCTTTCCAAGTAGGCCTCCAGTCCGCCGTTCCCGCTGCGCCAGCGGTCCAGGAGTACGACGAGCCGCATGCCCGCAGCGTAACGGCCTGCTAGCCGTAGCGCGGCACGTGGCTGCGGATGTGCGCGGACTTGGCGAGGATTTCGCGGGCCCAGCGGCGCGCCAGCGGATCGACGCGGTTCTTGCACAAGTAGATGAGCAGGAAGCGCAGCTTGTCGCTGCGGCTCACGTTGGGTCCGCACGAACTCTCGAGCGCGGCGAGATCCTTCACCAGCCAGCGGCGGCGCGGCGGAAAACGCTGCTCGACGCGGGCGAGATCGATCAGGTACGGACGGCCCCAGCGCGGATCGGGCGCCACGATCAAGTGCCCGCAGTAGCAGTCCTTGTGGAAGAACCCGTTGGCGTGCAAGCGGCGGATCATCCCCGCGACGTCCTGCAGCACGGCCTGGCGCGCAGCCAAAGGACCGCGGCCGTGCGGATCGGGCCAGCCTTCGCGGAGCAGTTCGTCGAGCGGCTGGCCGCACACTTCGCGCGTGATCAAGTAGGACTCGGCCGGCACGCCGAATGCGTTCGCGCGCTCGCCCACGGCGACGGGCTCGGGCATGTCGAATCCGGCGCGCCGCAGCGCGCCGATGTTGTCCCACTCCCGGCGCGCGGGACTGCCGTTGTTGCCGAACAGCCGCCAGCGGCCGCCGCGCGGCAGGCCCCGGTGCACCTTCACGTACAAGGTCCCGCCGGAGGTCCGGACCCGGAATGTCCGGCGCGGGCCGGCATCGCGGACCACGGTTCCCGCCGCGAACCGCAGCGCGCCGGCGAGCGTGTCGAGGCCCAACTCCCGCAGCAAGGGCAAGTCGGCTTCGGCGGCGATCACCTGGCCCTGATCCACGACGACCGTCGGGCGGCCGAGCGGCCGGTAGTGGCGGGAGGCCCGGCGCGGCATCATCTCGGAGCCTTCGAGTTCCCCACCGGCCGGTCCGGGACCGGTCTCCCGTGCGGACGCCAGGTCGGCGCCACTCCCGTCGAAAGCTCTGGGTGTGCGCATTCCTCTTGTTGTTGCGGCTATTCCACCCTCGCCGCTGTAGGCTTTTCCATCTGATTTCGGCGGTCCGCCCTGCAAACGGCCGCTCTTCCATGTCGAAATCCGTTTCGCAGCCCGTAGCCGGCATCGAAGACACCAACCCGTACCTGCAGATGCAGCGGCGGCTTGATCGTGCCGTGGAACTCTTGCATGTGGACAGGGGTCTCTACGAGATCCTTTCGACGCCGGCCCAGGAACTGACGGTGGCGATCCCCGTCAAGATGGACGACGGCACCGTCCGGGTCTT
The DNA here is from genome assembly GCA_036396955.1 of Planctomycetota bacterium. Taxonomy (GTDB): domain Bacteria; phylum Planctomycetota; class UBA1135; order UBA1135; family UBA1135; genus DASWJW01. The sequence goes on along the minus strand of DASWJW010000145.1, from coordinate 9,788 downwards.
CACAGGCTACCGGGTCCAGCACTCCCAGGCCCGCGGACCCGCCAAAGGCGGCATCCGCTATTCGTCGGACGTCACTCTCGACGAAGTCCGGGCGCTCTCGGCCTGGATGACCTGGAAATGCGCAGTGGTCGACGTGCCCTTCGGCGGCGCCAAGGGCGGCGTGATCTGCGACCCGCGGCGGATGTCGAATGGCGAGATCGAGCGGCTCACCCGCCGCTATGCATCCAGCCTGCTCGACGTGATCGGTCCAGAACGCGACGTGCCCGCGCCGGACATGAACACCAATGAGCAGATCATGGCGTGGTTCATGGACACCTACTCCATGCACCAGCGCATGACGCAGACCGCGATCGTCACCGGCAAGCCGATCGGCCTTGGCGGCTCCCGCGGCCGCAAGGTCGCGACCGGCCTGGGCGTGGCGATCAGCGCGCGCGAAGCCTGCCGGCACGTCGGGATGACCGGTTCCGTCCGGGTCGCCGTGCAGGGCAGTGGCAACGTCGGCAGCTGGGCGGCGAGCTTCATGCACGGCGACGGGCACAGCGTCGTCGGCATGTCCGACATCTACGGCGCGCTCCACAACGACGGCGGCCTCGACGTGCCCAAGGTGCTCAAGCACCTGGAGCGCGAAGGCAGCTTGCGGGGTTACGAAGAAGCGGAGTGGATCAGCAACATGGAGCTGCTGGAAGTCGAGTGCGACGTGCTGATCCCCGCCGCGACGGAGAACCAGATCACGTCGGCCAACGCCGATCGGATCCGCGCGCGGGTGATCGTCGAGGGTGCCAACGGCCCCACTTCGGCCGACGCGGATCTCGTCCTCGAAGACAAGGGCGTCTACGTCGTCCCCGACATTCTCGCCAACGCCGGCGGCGTGACGGTCAGCTATTTCGAATGGGTGCAGGACCGGATCGGCTACTTCTGGGAAGAGAAGGACGTCCGCAAGCGCCTCGAGCGCTACATGACCGACGCGTTCCAAGGCGTCGCCGCTTCAGCGGAACGCTTCGGCTGCAGCCCGCGGATCGGCGCCTACTGCGTGGCCGTGGACCGCGTCGCATACTGCATCAAGCTGCGGGGAATCTATGCCTGACGAAGCACACTTCCCGACCAGCGCGCGCCATTCGGTGCTCCCCGAAGAGGCACAGCCGCCGTCCCCGCTGCTGCAAGACGACGACCCCTTCTCGTCGATGATGGAACGCTTCGACCAGGCCGCCGCGCGGCTCGGCCTGGACCCCGACCGTTATTCGGTCCTGCGCGTTCCTGACCGCGAGTTCAAGTTCTCCGTGCCCGTGGTGCTGCCCGACGGCAACATCAAGGTCTATCACGGTTACCGGATCATGCACAACCTGTCGCTGGGACCGTGCCTCGGCGGTTTCCGGCTCGAAGCCGAGGTCAATCGCTCGGAACTGCGCGCGCTCGCTGGCTGGAACACCTGGAAATGCGCCGCGCTCGACGTGCCCTTCGGTGGCTCGATGGGAGCGGTCAATTTCGATCCCCGCGGCAAGGCGCCCGCGCTCATCGAAACCGTGGTCCGCCGCTACACGGCCGGCCTGCTCGACCTCATCGGCCCCGAGCGCGACGTCATCATCCCCGACCTGCACGCCGACGAGCAGATCATGGCGTGGATGCTCGACACCTACTCGCAGCACGTCCGCCACACCGAGAACGCCGTGGTGGTCGGCAAACCCCTCGGCCTGGGCGGCACCCGCGGCCGCGACATCGCAGTCGGTCTCGGCGCTCGCGTGATCCTGGAGAAACACCTGGCCGAGATGGGCCACGTCGGCCCGGCGAGAGTCGCCATCGTCGGCTGCGGCCAGATCGGCGCCCAGGTCGCCACCGAGCTGCACCGGCGCGGCCACCGGATCATCGCCATGAGCGACTTGCGCGGTGCCGTCAGGAACGGCGAAGGCCTCGACGTTCCGGCGGTGCTGGAGCACCGCTCGGCGCTCGGCTCCGTGGCGGGTTTCTCGCGCGCCGAGCAGCTGGAGCGCGACGAAGTCCTGGAACTCGATTGCGACGTGCTGATCCCGGCGGCGACTTCGCGGCTGATCACCGGCCTCAACGCGGAAAAGATCCGCGCACGGATGATTCTGGAGACTGCGAACGCCCCCACCAGCGCGCGCGCCGACCAGATCCTATCCGAACGCGGCATTCCCGTGGTTCCCGACCTGCTCGGCAACAGCGGCTCGGTGATCATCGCCTACTTCGAGTGGGTCCAGAACCGCATGGGCTACGCCTGGCCGATCGAACTGGTGACCGAGCGCCTGGAACGGCAAGTGCTCGAGGCCTACGACCGCGCTTGCGCGATGGCGGCCAAGCACAAGATCGGCTTGCGCTTGGCCACCTGCATGGAAGGCGTGCAACGGGTCGCGTACTTCGACGAGATCCGCGGCATCTACGCTTGATCGCCGTCGGCTGGACGCCGGCTACTGGACGGTCGCGACTTCGAGGTCGGAAGTGTTCCCGTTCTCGGCCGCCTGCATCGTGACGGTCAGGCCGAGAGCGCCGGCCGGCACGCTTCGCGTGAGGCTCGCCACCCCGCCGGCGTTGGCCGTTGCGGAGCCCGCGAGCCGCGGCGCGGCGAGGCCGAGGAACACGCTGAGCGCGTCAACGCGGGTCTGACCCGCTCCGGTGAGGCTGTAGGTGAAGAACACCCGCGCACCCGCCGTCGCAGCGCTCGCCGCCAGGGTGGTGCTCTGCCCGGCCACGAGGCCGCTCACCGAAAGGTCCATGAGCCGCGGGACGATCTTGAAGACTTCCCCGCCGCCGTCGATCACGTAGAGTTCTCCGGACGCGTCCTGGCCGAAGGAAGTGATGTCGTTGATCGCCATGCCGCCGCCCGGCGCGAGTTCGGCCGTGCGGTCGACCAGGTCGACGACCGCGCCGTTCTCGAAGCGCAGCGACCAGATCTGCTGGCTGCAGTAATCGGCGAAGAAGTACGTGCCCTGCAGGCCGGGGATCGCGGAACCGCGGTAGACGTAGCCGCCGGTGATCGAGCATCGGAACGGCTGGCCGCCGTGCGAATACTCGTGGACGGGATCGGTGAGCCCGCCCGGATCGCAGTTCGAAGAGGGGTTGAAGCAGTGGTCGCCCTCCTTGAGGCGCCAGCCGTAGTTCTCGCCGCCGGCGCTGTTGGCGGGCTGCCAGTCGATTTCCTCCCAGATGTCCTGGCCGACGTCCGCGATCCACATTTCGCCGTTCTCCCGGTCGAAACTGTAGCGCCAAGGGTTGCGCAGCCCATACGCCCAGATCTCGTCGCGCGCGTTAGGGTCGTTGACGAAGGGGTTGTCGCCGGGGATCGCGTAAGGCGAGCCGCCGTCGACGTCGAGGCGCAGCATCTTGCCGCGCAACAGGCTCAGATCCTGGGCGTTGTTGCCCGTGTCGCCCGCGCCACCGCCGTCGCCCATGCCGACATAGAGGTAGCCGTCGTTGGGTCCGAAAGCGATCATGCCGCCGTTGTGGTTGGACTGCGGCTGATAGACGTCCAGGATCTCCAGCGCGCTGCTGGCGTCGGCCACGTTCGGGTTCGCGCTCACCGTGTAGCGAGCAACCTTGGTGCGTCCCGAGTTGTCGGTGTAGTTGACGTAGAAATAACCGTTGACCGCGTAGTCGGGGTGGAACGCCATGCCGAGCAAGCCACGTTCGCCGCCGCTGCTCGCCAAGGATCCGATGTCGAGGAACGGCGTGCCGAGGAGCGTGTCGTTCTCGATGATCCGGATCCGCGCGGTGTTCTGTTCGAGCACGAACAAGCGCGTGGTGTCGCCCGGAGGCGCATCGAGGAACAGCGGCACGTTGAGCCCGGAAGCGACCCGCTCGGAACCGATCTTCTGGCCGGCGGCCGGGGCGGACACAAGGAGGGCGACGGCGAGAACGGCCGTCGACGTCGTGAGGAGGGAATGGGTCGAGCGCATGTTGGTGGTGCCGCCGCCGGAGGTTGGCCGGCGATCTCCGATTCTAGCCCACCGCTCCGCGGGCAGGAGCGCCCGGTCTCCGGCCGATAAGGACGAGATGGAGACGTCCGGTCGGCGCAGCGGTGCCGAGGGCGCCACGGCAACGCGTGAGGCCCGCGTCACGGGCGCGGCCGGGACCGGCCCGCCCGCGGCACCGACGCGCCGCGAGCTTACCGGCGACGCGCTGCTCGCCCATGGAGGCGACGCGCTTCCGGTCGCATTCGAGGTGCCGGCCATGGCCGCTGCCACGGCGCTGTCCGCGCGATCCGCCCGCTACTGGGAGCTCGAATTGCGAGGGTTCGCGCGCGGCGCCGACCTGGTGGCGCGCTTCCCCTTGCCGCTCTACGCGGATCCGGCCGCAGCACCCTCGGCGAGCGGCGCTGCCTGACCGCTAGCCCGGCCCCGGTGCCTCGCCCCAGCGCAGCTTTGCGCGCAGCCGGGCGAAGAAATTCGCCTTGGGATCGACCACGAGCTGGAAACGCCGGCGGCTCGGCCCCACGCGGACCACGTCGCCGGGCAGGAGATCGCACTCTTCGCGTCCGTCGGCCGAAAAACCGAGCTGGCTGCGGACCGTCAGGATCGCGACCCGCTGCCCCGGCAGCACCAACGGGCGCATGCCGAGCATGTACGGCGCGATCGGCGTCACCACCCACGCATCCAGCCGCGGGGAGAGGAGCGGGCCGCCTGCGGCCAGCGAGTAGGCGGTCGAGCCCGTCGCCGTGGCGACGATCACGCCGTCGCCGCGGTAGCTGCAGACCGGCCGGCGGTCGACGGTCAAATCGACTTCGCACAGCGGCGAAGTCCACGCTCTCATGAGCACAACCTCGTTGAGGATGTGCGTGTCGATGAGGGTTTTCTCGCCGCGAACCACCTTGGTGTGCATCAGCGCGTGGTCTTCGCGAACGCCTTTTCCGTCGAACACCTCGTCGAGGACTTCGCGCGCGCGGGTCGGTGCCACCGCGGCGAGGAACCCGACGTTGCCGAAATTCAAGCCCATCACCGGAACCTGGCGCGCGCCGAGCCGGTGCGAGGTCGCGAGCAGCGCGCCGTCGCCGCCGAGCACGATCACCAGGTCGGGCTTGAGCGCGATCGGCGCGGACTCGCGCGCGGACTCGACTCCCACGACTTCCGCGCGGTCTTCGAGGAATCCCTCCAGGCGCCGGGCGAGTTCTTCTGCGCCGGCCTTCGAGAGGTCGGGCAGGATCAGGACCCGCGCCTCGCGCGACGTCGGAAAACGGATGGCATCGGGCCGGACACCGTTGCGCGTAGGCATGCCGGAACTCAGCGGCGCGCGGGCTGGGGCGCCGGATCCGGCGCGAAGACTCCGCGCCACGATGCGGTCAGGGCTGCGACCGAGAGGCCGCAGAGGTGCAACTGCTCGTCGCGGCTGCTCGCGTGCTCGACGAAACGGTCCGGAATGCCGTGCCTCGACAAGCACGGCCGCAAGTCCATGTCGGCGAGCGCCTCGGCGACGGCCGACCCGAAGCCACCTTGCAGAGCGTGGTCTTCGACGGTCGCCACCACCGCGTGGCGGCGCGCCGCGTCGGCGAGCGCGCCGCGGTCCAGCGGCTTGCAGAAACGCGCGTCCCAGACCTCGAGTTCGAGGCCTTCTTCGGCGAGGACCGCCGCGGCGCCCATCGCCGTCTCGACCATGACGCCGAGCGCGAAGACGACGCCGTCGTCGCCCGAACGCAAGCGCTCGGCCGTGCCGGGAACCAGTTCGGGGCGCAATTCCGACGGGGCGCCGAGTTCTTCGAGCGCCCCCCCGCGCGGCCAGCGCAGCGCCCAGGGGCCTCCATGCGCGATCGCCGCGCGCAGCATGCGGCCGAGATCGAGCGCGTCCCGCGGGGAAGCCAGCACGAATCCCGGCAGGACCCGCAAGTACGCGAGGTCGAAGACGCCGTTGTGAGTGGGACCGTCCTGGCCGACGAGGCCGGCGCGGTCGAGGCACAGGACCACGTCCTCGTGCTGCAGCGCGATCTCCTGGAAGACCTGGTCGTAGCCACGCTGCAGGAAAGTGCTGTAGATCGCGGCGACCGGCTTGCGGCCGGCCGTGGCGAGCCCGCCGGCGAAGGCTACGGCGTGCTGTTCGGTGATCCCGGTGTCGTAGAAGCGCACCGGGAAGCGCTCGGCGAATTCCTCGAGACCGGTGCCCGAGGGCATCGCCGCGGTGATCGCCGTAATGCGCGGATCCTGTTCGGCGAGCGCCAGCAGCTCGGTCCCGAATACCTTGGTGAAGGCGCGGCGCGAAGGCGCCACCGCAACGTCGGCCGGCGACGGCAGCTTTGGCGGGGAAACGCCGTGTGCCCGCTGCGGATCGGCAGCGGCGGGCAGGTAGCCGCGCCCTTTCTCGGTGAGGAAATGCATCAGCGTGACGCCTTCGAGCCGCGACACGCGCTCCAGCGCGTCCGACACGCCGCCGAGATCGTGGCCGTCCAGAGGTCCGACGTAGTTGATGCCGAGCTCTTCGAAGATGTGTCCGGGCACCATCACGTGGCGCAGCACCTCGCTGACTTCCTTCATCTTGGAGCCGACCCAGGGCAGCCGTCCGCCGAGGACCCTCAGCCGCTCATAGGCGAGCTGCATGGTGCGCGAGCTCCGGATGCGTGACAGGTAGCGCGCCAAGGCCCCCACCGACCTGGTGATGGACCATTCGTTGTCGTTGAGCGCCACGATCAATCGCGGCCGGCGCTCGGCGGCTTCGGACAGGCCCTCGAAGGCCACGCCCGCGCCCAGGCCGGCGTCGCCGACCATCGCGACCGTCCAAGGCGGCGTTTCGCCCGGCGCGGCACTGGCGCGCAAGCCTTCGGCGATGCCGGCGGCGAAGGAGATCGCCGTCCCGGCATGCGCGGCGGTGAGCAGGTCGTAAGGCGATTCCGCGCGGTTGCAGAAGCCCGAGAGTCCGCCGGTCTGGCGCAGCTTGTCGAACTGGGCGTAGCGGCCGGTCAGCATCTTGTGCGGGTAGCACTGGTGGCTGACGTCGAAGACCAGGCGGTCGCGGAGGAAATCGTATTGCCGGTGCAGCGCCACGGTCAATTCGACGACGCCAAGGTTGCTGCCCAGGTGGCCGCCGGTCGCGCGCACTTTCTCGATGAGCGCCGAACGGATCTCCGCACACAGGATTTCGAGCTCCTCGAGGCTGCACGCGCGCAAGTCTTCGGGAGAGCGGAGGTCGGGTAGGCGGAGTTGGCTCACGAAACTCGGTCCAGCAGGAAAGTCGGAAGCTCGCGCAATTCGTCGGCGCGCGCCCGCAACGGAACTTCGTCGAGCGCCGCGCGCGCAGCCGCGGAGAGGCCCGCCGCGTGCTCGTGCGCCGCGTCCAGGCCGACGGCGCGAAGGATCGTGGCTTTCTCGGCGGCGGCGTCCTTGCCGGCGGTCTTGCCGAGTGCCGCGGTCGAGGCGAGCGCATCGAGGAGGTCGTCGGTCGCCTGGAAGAGCATACCCAGCGCGGTGCCGTAACGGTCCCAGGCCGAGCCGGGCCGGTTGTGCGGCGCAACCTCCGTGCCAGCGGCGCGGGCACCGAGGTGCAGAGCCGCCGCCAGCAGGGCAGCGGTCTTGGCCGCATGGACGCGCTCGACGTCGGCGGCGCTGCAAGGACGGCCCTCGGCGCCGAGATCGAGCGCTTGCCCCCCCACCATGCCGGCCGGGCCGGCGGCGCGGGCGAGCAGCCGGGCCTGGTCGCGGGCGAGTTCGGCATCCTGCTGTCCGGCCAGCAGCTCGAACGCGAGCGCCTGCAGTCCGTCGCCCGCCAGCACGGCCAGGGCTTCGCCGTGCGCGACGTGCACCGTGGGCAGGCCGCGCCGCAGCGAATCGTCGTCCATGCACGGCAGATCGTCGTGCACGAGCGAGTACGCGTGAATCGCTTCGCAAGCGAGCGCCGCCGGCATGGCCGCCGCGCGGGCGCCGCCATGGGCTTCGCAAGCCAGCAGTGCGAGCGCGGGACGCACTCGCTTCCCGCCCGCCAGAAGCGCATGCTCCATCGCTTCGCGCAGCGCCGCCGGCGCTCCGGAGAGGCTCGTCGTAGCCGCGGCGAGGCACAACGCGTCCTCGATCTCGGGGCGCACGTGCTCGAGCCAGGCGGCGAAACGGCGGGTGTCCGCAGTCACGAGGCCGCGCCGTCCTCTGGCTCGGGGCCGCCTTCGAGATCCGCGAGCCCCTGGCGGAGCACGGCGGTCAATTCTTCGACCCGGTGTTCGGCGCCGGTCAGCGATTTCTGCAGACCGGCAAGGAGTTCGACGCCTTCGCGGTAGCGCTCGACGCCATCCTCGAGTCCGAGCTCGCCGTTCTCCAACTCGGCGACGAGTGCCTCGAGGCGCGCTAGGCGCTCCTCGAAGGGAGCTTCCTGCTCGCCGGGATCTTTGCGGCGCGCGGCGCTCACGATCTTCACTTCCGGGCCCGGTCGCCGGGCCTCCCCGCCCATTGTCCTAGCCCGCACGGCGAGCCGCCAGGAGAAAGCGCGCCGCGCGGGCTCACGCGTCCGATCCCTCGACCCGGGCGGCGAGTCGGCCGCGGGCCAGCTGGATCGAGAGCCGCTCTCCCGGCGCGGCCGCAGCCGGATCGCGAAGGAATCCGGGGCGGCCTTCGACCTCGACCAGCGCGTAGCCGCGCGCGAGCAGCGCCTCGGGTGAACCCGCAGCAAGCCGCTCCCCCAGTCCGAGCAGGCGGGCCTTCAGGAGCCCGAGCCGCCGCGCCGGGCTCGCAGCGACCAGGCGGCCGCAAGTGCGCACCGCCCGCACCCGCGCTTCGCGCACGCTCCGCGCCGCCGCTTCGACCAGACGAGTCTCGGCTTCATAGACCGCGCGGCGCGAGCGTGCGAGCCGCGCCTGCGGGCGCTGGTCGCGCAGGTCCCGGCCCAGGCGGTCCACTCTGCGTTTCCGCTCGTCGAGCACCGCGAGGCCCGCATCCTCGAATCGGCCGGCGAGCGCGAGGACCTGGCGCCGCCCGTCCTGCCAGCCCGCGACGATCCGCGCCGCAGCGGCGGTCGGCGTCTTGGCGCGCTCGTCGGCTGCGAGTTCCGCCAGCGTGAAATCCGACTCGTGGCCCACGGCGCAAAGCACCGGGACCGGACATGCCGCCACCGCGCGCACCACGGCCTCTTCGTTGAATGCCCACAAGTCCTCCAGCGAACCGCCGCCACGCGTCAGCAGCACCAGGTCCGGCCTGGCGGCCGCCGCCTCCTCGAGCCCACGCACCAGGTCGGGCACTGCGGACTCGCCCTGCACCCGTGTCGGGCGCAACCAGACCATGGACGGCGCGCACTGTTCCTCGAAAGTGCGCAGCACGTCGGCGGCCGCCGCCGAAGGGTAGGCCGTGAGCAGCACGACCGTGCGCGGCCGGACCGGCAAGGCGCGCTTGCGTTCGGCGTCGAACAAGCCTTCTTCGCGCAGGCGGACCTTGAGCTCCTCGAAACGGCGCGCCAGGTCCCCGGCACCACGATCCTCCACTTGTTCCAGCAGGAACGACAGCCGACCGTTCTTCGCCCAGATGTCGAAATGGCCGAGGGCTCGGACCGCGCGCCCCTCTTCGAGCGTGCATCGCAGGCCGTGCGCCGCAACGCCGCGCCACATCTTGACGTCGAGGCTCGCCGCGCCGTCGCGCATGGCGAAATACAGGTGCCCCGACGCGTGCGGGCCACGCCAGCCGAAGACTTCGCCCTCGATCCAGACCGAACCGACCGCGCCGTCGAGAGCCTGCTGGGCGAGGTCGACGGCTTGCGAGACGCTGAGCGCCTCGGGCTCCGCCGTGGCCCGGCTCAGGGGCCGGCCTCCTCGAAAGGCGCGCCGGTCGCGCGCCATTCCTCGAGCTGCTGGCGCGGCAAGTAGAGCCGGAAGCGATCCTCGTAGA
>DASWJW010000144.1:0-1899 GCA_036396955.1 Planctomycetota bacterium | reverse complement strand
TTGTTCTGGGTCGACCACGGCGCCGTTCCGTACCTGACCTCGGGACTCGTGCTGGCGTTGATTGCGCTCGGCGCGCAAGCCGAGTTCTACACCATGTTGCGCAGCGCGGGGCTGCAGCCCGCCGTGCGACTGGGCTTGCTGGCCGGTGCGTACTACCTGGCGACGCGGCTGGTGCCCGGCGTGGCTTGGAGCTTCGGCGCGCGCGAGGGCCTGCCCACCCCCGACCAGTCGTTCGACGCGGGCGCTCATCTGGCCGGTGCGGTCGTCTTCCTGCTCGCCCTCGGTGTCCTTGGGAGGCGTCCCGAGGGAGCCCCGCAGAGGATCGGTTCGACGCTCATCGGCCTGCTGGTGGTGCCGTTCCTTCTCGGTTACGTGATCGAGATCCGCTACCTGTCCGACGGCTGGGCGTGGGTGATCTTCCTGGTGGCGGTCACCAAGACCGGCGACAGCGCCGCGTTCTTCGTCGGGCGTTTCCTGGGCCGCCACAAGCTGATTCCGGCCGTGAGCCCCAACAAGACCTGGGAGGGCGCAGCGGCCTCCGTGGTCGGTTCGCTCCTCACCGGCTGGCTGGTCGCCGTGACCGCCTTCGATCAGCCGCCCGAGACCTGGCTGTGGCTGGTCGCCGGGCTGGTCGTCAACCTAGGTGCGCAGTTCGGCGATCTCGGCGAGAGTTTGCTCAAGCGCGGCTGCGACGTGAAGGACTCCGCCCGGCTGCTGCCGGTGATGGGTGGACTCTTCGACCTGGTCGACTCCTTCCTGGTGGCGGCTCCGGTCCTGCGGCTGTTGCTGGCGTTCACTGCGTACGCCTGACGGAGTAGGCTGAGAGGGTGGAGAAACGCGTCCCGCTGCTGTCCTTGGAAGAACAACGACAGCTCTTTGGGCCGTACGATCGGCACGTACGCCAGGCAAAGGACCTGTGTGGCGTGAGCTTCGTCGCCCGCGACGGCACGCTCAAGCTCGTCGGGCCCGCCGATTCCGTCACTCGCATTGCCGGCAAGGTCGACGCGGTGCTCGAAGGCGTCCGCAAAGGGACCGAATACAGCGCCGAGCAGGTCGAACGTCTTCTGTTCGGCGACGCCGCGGCCGGCGGCGAACGGGATCTGCGCCCGCAGCGGCGGGCCGGCGACCGGAGCGGGGATGCGCCCAACCTCCCGCGTCCGCGGACCCGTAATCAGGAACTCTACCTCCAGGCGATGCGTGAGGCCGATCTCGTCCTGGCGAGCGGGCCGGCCGGCACCGGGAAGACTTTCCTCGCCGTGGCCGCCGCCGTGCGGTCGCTGCGCGAAGGCGAAGTCGAGCGCTTGATCCTCACCCGTCCGGCCGTCGAGGCCGGCGAACACCTGGGATTCCTGCCCGGAGACTTCGAAGCCAAGATCGACCCGTACTTGCGGCCGCTATACGACGCCTTGCACGACATGCTCGGCCCGGCCGGCGCACGCCGCCTCAAGGATCTCGAAGTGGTCGAAATCGCGCCACTCGCCTTCATGCGCGGGCGCACGCTCAACAAGGCATTCGTGATCCTCGACGAAGCACAGAACGCAACAGTGGGCCAGCTCAAGATGTTTCTGACCCGTCTCGGGGAGGGCAGCCGGGCCGTGGTCACCGGCGACCGCACCCAGACCGACCTGCCTGCCGGAAAGAGCGGCCTGGACGACGCCCTTGTGCGCCTGCGCGACGTGGTCGGGGTGCGGACGCTGGAGTTCGAGCAAACCGACATCCAGCGCAGCTTGCTCGTGCAGCGTGTGGTCGCGGCCTACGGAGACATCGTCTGACCCGGCCGCCCGAGGTCGCGCTCCGGGTCGAAGTCGAACTGCCCGAACTCGATCCGGCCGAGGTGCAGGACCTCCTGTCGCGGGCGTGGGAGCGCCACCTGGGGCCTGGAGGTGCAAGGATCGAAGT
>DASWJW010000143.1:0-4171 GCA_036396955.1 Planctomycetota bacterium | reverse complement strand
GCGGCAAGACCACGTTCATGCGGATGGTCACGGGACTGGCACGCCCCTCGCGCGGCTTCGTCGAAGTATTCGGCCAGCGCATGGGCCCCGACAGCTGGGCGCAGTTCCGGCGCATCGGCTACGTGCCCGGCGACGACGTGCAATTCGAGACCGAGCGCGCGATCGACTTCCTGGTCATGCTCGCGCGCCTGGGCGGCGAGAACGGCGTTGCGGCGCGCGCGCGGGCCGAAAAGGCGCTGAACGAAGTCGACCTGCTGTCCGCCGGCGAAAAGCGCTTGTCCGCCATGTCCAAGGGCATGCGCCAGAGGGTCAAGGTCGCACAAGCGCTGCTTTTCGACCCCGAACTGCTGCTGCTCGACGAACCTCTCAACGGCATGGATCCGGTCAGCCGGCGCAAGATGATGGACCTGGTGCGCCGCTACGACGCCGACGGCCGCACGGTGGTCTTCGCCAGCCACATCCTGCACGAAGTCGAAGCCGTGACCGACCGCGTGCTGATGCTGCACCACGGGCGTCTGCTCGCCGAGGGGCGGCTCGAAGAAATCCGCGCGCTCCTGGAACGCAAGCCGCGCGAAGTGCGGCTCGACACCAGCCGGCGCCGCGAGATCGCCGCGACCCTGCTCTCCGAAGAGCGCGTCAGCGGCGTGAGCTTCGGTGAGGACGGCCGCTTGGTGCTCGCAACCCGCGATCTCGACGGCCTGCTCGCGCGGATCGCGGATTTCGGCGCCGACGGCGGCATCGAAGGCATGGAGATCGCAGACGAGAACCTCGAAGTCCTGTTCGACATGCTGGTTGGAGAGGCCGCATGAGCGCGTTCGGCGGCTATCTCGCCTTGCAGGGCTATTCGTTCCGCAGGCGCCTGTTCGGCTGGAAAGCACTGCCCACCCTGGCGATCGCGCTGGTGCCCTCGTTGGTGGCGTTCCTGTTCGTGCGTTTCGCCGACCAGGCGCACGGCGGCGACGTTCCTTCGCCCTACCGGCTCTACGGCGAATTCCTCGCGCCGATGAGCCTCTACTTCGTCCTGCCTTTTGCCAGCATGCTCACCATGCTGCCGGTGCTGCACGAACTCTACGACCGCGGCTCGATCGCCTACCTGGTCACGCGCCCCGCGCCGCGCTGGGTCTCGCTCGCCGGCCTGTACGGCGGCGGCCTGCTCGCGGCCTTGCCCTTCCTCGCCGTGGCCGCGATCCTGCCGACGCTCCTGCTGCTCCCCGAATCGTCCGGCATCGACGGACGATTCTGGTTCCGGCGTACGCTCGGACTCGCCGGCGTGCTTTGGATCGGCTGCGCACCCTACGGCGCGCTCTGCCTGTTCCTAGGCGTGTGGTCGCGCAAGGCCGTGCTCTGGGCGCTCGGCCTGCTCATCGGCTGGGGTTCGATCGCCGGCAGCATCACTGGCCCGCTGCGCACCTTTTCGCCGCACCGCTACCTGGGCGAACTGATGCGCGAATGGCTCGACATCGAGAACGCCTGGGGCAGCTTCTTCGTGCCCGATCCGGAGCCGCCGGGCGTGTTCGTATCGGTGCTCGCGCTCGCCGCGTTCACCGTGCTGTTCCTGGGCATGGCGATCCGCGCGGTGCGGCATCGCGACATCCTCTAGCGCGTCCGCACCGCGGCGCGGCAGGCGCCGCCGGTTCTGCGTTCAGGCGCCGGCGGCCTGCGCGGCGGGCGATGCCGCCGGGACCCGCCGCAACGAGGCGCGCTGGAGCGCCAGGTCGACCAGGCGGTCGCAGATTTCGGCGATCGGGATCCCCGCATGCTCCAGCAGCTTGGGGTACATCGAGATCGCGGTGAAGCCGGGAATGCTGTTCACCTCGTTGAGCACCGGCTTGCCGGTCTTGCGGCCGAGGAAGAAGTCGACGCGCGCCATGCCGTCGAGGCGCAGGGCGCGGAACGCTTCCAGCGCAAGGAGGCGCATGCCGTCGGCCAGTTCCTGGTGCAGGTCGGGCGCCGGCACGTGCAGCGCCGCGGTGTCTTCGACGTACTTGGACTTGTAGTCGTACCAGTCTTGCGGGCAGATTTCGCCGGGGCCGACCACCAGGGGCGGGTCGCCGTCGAGCACGGCGAACTCGAGTTCGCGGCCGTCGAGAGCGGGTTCGGCGAGCGCGAAACGACCATGGCGGAAAGCCTCGTCGAACGCAGCGTGCAATCCGGCGGCCTCGGTCACTTTGCCGATGCCGACGCTGGAACCAAGCCGCGCCGGTTTGACGAATAGCGGCAGGCCGCAGCGCTCGAGCACCCGGGTTTCGATCGCGGCGGCGTCGGCGCGCCAATCCCGTTCGGCGACGTCGACCCACGGCAGCATGGGGATCCCGTGGCTGCGCAGCACGTGCCGCGTGAGCGACTTGTCCATCGCCACGCCGGACGACGTCGAGTCGCCGCCGACAAACGGCACGCCGCACAGTTCCAGCCAGCCCTGGACCGTGCCGTCTTCTCCGAACGGCCCGTGCAGCACGGGGAACACGACTTGGGTTCCGGTCGGCAGATAAGGCGCGCGGGGCGTGCCGCGCGCGGCACCGCCGTCGAGGAGCGCTTCCGAATCCTCGGGGTCGAGGAAGCCGCCTTCGCGGTCGATGCCGACCAATTCCACGCGGTAGCGCGCGGGATCGAGGGCTCGACGCACGGTGCGTGCGGAATCGAGACTGACCTCGTGTTCCGCGGACCGCCCGCCGAACAGCAAGGCGAGACGCAACGGCTTGGCCTGGCCCATCCGGCACAGTCTACCGGTCGGGGCGCCTCTATCCTCTGCGGGCGGCACGCGGCTTGCGCTCCTCGCCGCGTCGTGCGGCGCCGCAGTCCGGCCCGGCGAGTCCCCGAATGAGCCTTCACCCCGACCCGGTACCGCGCAGCGACGCGGCAGCAGCGGAAGCGCACGCGGCGTGCGCTGGCGCGCAGTCGCCCGGGAGCAGCACCGCGCGCCGGCTCGCCGTGCTGGTACCGGCCCTGGCGGCGTTGCTCGTGTTCTGGCCGGTGCTCCAGGCGGCTTTCGTCTACGACGACCTGCCGCTGCTCCGCCACAACGCATTCGTCCACTCGTGGTCCGCGCTGTGGAAGGCCTGGACCACGCCGCTCTGGGAAACCGTGTCGGAGACGCGCTACGCCTCGGGTTATCACCGGCCGGTGGGCGTCGTCGTCTTCACCTTGCTGCACCGGATCGGCGGCGGCGCGCCGTGGACCTTCCACCTTGCCTCGATCCTCCTGCACGCCGCTTGCAGCGCGCTGCTCGCGCGCCTCGCGCTCGCGCTCGGCTGGCGGCCGCTCGCCGCCGGCGCCGCGGGCTTGCTGTTCGCCGCTCACGGCGCACACCTCGAACCCGTGGCGTGGGCGTCGAGCCTCACCTACTTGCTGGCCGCCGCGTTCGCTCTGCTCGGCTTGCGCGCGCTGTTGTGCGGTCGCAGCACCGCTGCCGCGATCGCGCTGGCGCTGGCAGCCTTGGCGCACGAGAGCGCGTTCGGAGTCTGGCTGCTCGCGTTCGCGCTGGTCGCCCTGCGGCGCGCGCCGATGCGGGCACCGGACCGCGACGGCCCGGCCGCGGCGCGGCGGCCCGTGTTCCTGCGGCTCGGACTCGGACTGCTCGCCGTGTACCTCCTGCGCGCGCTCGCTTTCGGCGGCCCCGGCGCCGGTTTCGGGAGGGAGTCGATCTTCGACCTGCTCGGCGCCGAGCCGATCGCCTACGGCATGCTCGACCGCCTGGTGCTCGCGCTCTCCTTGGTTTGGCGCTACCTCGCGTTCCTGGCGTGGCCTTGGCCGCACCAGCCTTTCCGGGTGCTCGAACTCGACGTGCAAGCCGGCGACTGGCAACTGCTCGGACCGGCCCTGCTCGGCGCCGTCGTGCTGTTGGCCGGAGCGATCCTTTGGCTGCGCGCGCGCGCGCCACGGGGGCTGCTGGCCGTGCCGCTCGGGCTCTTGATCGCCACCCTGCTGCCGTTGCTCGATCTCGGCAGCCTGGCCGAGTTCCCTTTCGAAGAGCGCTACGTCTATCTGGCCTCCTGCGGCTTCGCCTTGCTGCTCGCAGGCGTGGCCATCGGCCGTAAGTCCGCCGCGGAGCCGCGCTGGCGCGCACCGCTCGGTGCGGCGGCACTCGCCGTCGTCGCCGCCGTGCAGGGCGCGAGCGTGCGTGCGTCGCTGGCTCCTTGGCGGAGCCACGAAGCCTTCTTCGTACACGCCCGCT
>DASWJW010000142.1:0-17432 GCA_036396955.1 Planctomycetota bacterium | reverse complement strand
CGCGGGCCGCTCGTCCTCGTGCAGCCAGTGGCGGCGCGTGGCGATGGTGGTCTCGTGGTTGTTCTGCTCCCAGAACATCCACTCGAGCATCCGCGCGCGTTCCAGGCGTTCTTCGCACCACCAGGGCGTGTCTTGGGCGAGCCACGCGAGGATCGCGTTCGACTCGGGGAGCGCGGTCCCGTCGTCCATCACCAGCAAGGGCGTGCGCCCCTTGGCGCTGAGGGCAAGAAACTCGAGTTTCTTGGTTTCGCCTTTGGTCGGATCGGTGGGAATCCGCTCGTAGGGGATGTCGAGCCGGGCGAGCATCATGCGGGCCTTGTAGCAATTGCCGCTCGGAGCGAAGTCATAGAGCTTCATGGCGCAGAGACTAGCATCAGCGGCACTCTCGAGTCATCCTCTCGGAACGAGTTCGAAGTCGCCGATCAGCGGCAGGTGATCGCTCGCCACTCGCGCGAGCTTGAGGCGGCTGGCGTGCACTTGCGGATCCGCGAACGCGCCTCGCCAGAAGAACTTGTCGAGAGCCCCGACCGGCGCCGGACTGGGATAGGTCTTCCAGTGGCCACGGCGGCCGTGTTCGCTGTACGCGTGGAAACCCTCGGACTGCAGGCCCGCGGTGGGAAAGAGCAAATTGCGCCAGTCGTTGGTATCGCCGCCCACCACCACGCGGGCACTGGCCGGCAGCCAGTGCAGGGTGCCGGAGTCCAACAAACGCCGCACCTGCAGCGCGCGCTCGGCCGAGGACAGACCCAGGTGCCAGTTGAACACGTGCAAGTCCTTGAAGTGGCCGGGCAGATCGAGCCGCACGTACAAGGCCGCGCGCTGCTTGCACCGGCCGATGGTCAGATCCACGTTGCGGCGCCGGCGGATCGGCAGTCGCGAGAGGATCGCGTTGCCGTAGCCGCCTTCCTTGAGCGCATGCGTGCCGGCCCAGGCGTGCCACTCGTGTCCAGTGCGTTCGCTGATCCACGCGGCGAGATCGAGGCGCCGCGAGCGGCGCGCGCCGTTGTCGACTTCCTGCAACAGGACCACGTCGGCCTGATAGTGCCGGATCACCTCGACGATGCGCTCCGGCCGAAAGCGGCGATCCATGCCGATTCCTTTGTGGATGTTCCAGGTCAGCAGCCGCAGGCGCATGGGCGGGGGCGAGAATACGGTCTTCCCCGCGTTCGGCGGATCCTGGCCGCGTCCGCGGCGGGGGGCTTCCCAATCGGGCTGGCGGGCCTAGAATCTCTGCCCTTCGGGCCGTTAACTCAGGGGCTAGAGTGCCATCTTCACACGGTGGAAGTCGCCGGTTCAAATCCAGCACGGCCCACCAAGATCAGCCGGGGTCCGCTCGCGGGCCCCGGTCGCTTCTTGTCCGGCGCGCCGCCGTCCAGCCATCAAGGCCCTGCAGACCGCGGCGCGCGCACCGCCTGCAGCACGGCGTCGACCACTTGCGAGGGCGCGAGTCCGGTCATGCAGCGATGGTCGATGGGGCAGCGCTTGAGGTGGCAGGGCATGCAGGAGACGTCGCGGCGCAGCACGCTGGTCGTGAGTTCGCGCGCGAAACCGCTCCAACGCGGATCGGTGGGCCCGTAGATCACGACTTGCGGAACGCCGAGCGCGGCGGCGATCGCGCGCGCGCCGGTGTCCATGCTCAAGAGCGCGCGGCAGCGCAGCAGCAGGGCCTTCATCTCGCCCATGCCGACCGGATTCGCGGGCTCGAAGAGCAGCGGCGGGCCGACCGCCGCGGCGAGCTCCTGCAAGGCCGCCATCTCGGCGGGGGAGCCCAGCAGCACCGGCACCAGGTCGTCCTGATCGCGCAGCCAACGCAGCACTGCGACCATCCGATCGTGAGGATAGATCTTGGTCGGACCGAACGCGGCGCCAGGCGCCACGGCGAGCAGGCGCGCGGACCCCGGCAGGCCGCTGCGTTCGATGCGGGCGTCTGCGCGCGCGCGTTCTTCCGCGGTGACCGTGAGCGCGACCGCGGGCACCACGCCGTCGCCACAGAACGGCGCGAGCAGCTCGGCGTAGAACTCCGGCATGGGCCGCGGTCCGCCGGGGGGCGGCAGGCTGTCGGTGAGCAGCAGGCCGCGGCCGCGGCCGCGCCGGCCGATGCGGCGCGCGATTCCGGCGCCGCGGGCGGCCAGCGCCGAGGACCAGGAATTGGGCATCAGGACCACGGTTCCAGCAGCCAGCGCGCGCAAGGCCGCGGCCTCGCCGCGCACGCCGAGCTTGCGGTCGAGAACCGCGACCTGCTCCAGTTCGGGCGTGCCGGCGAGCAGCTCCGCGGCGGCGGCGGAGCCGAGGGCGACCAAGGTCGCCTCCGGACGGGCCGCGTGCAGCGCGCGCAGCAGCGCCGTGGCGGCCACCACGTCGCCCACGGGATTCGGCAGACGGATCGCGATCCGCTCGACGGCGCTCATCACGGCCACTCCGGAATCGGCCTACTCTCCGCTCGCGCGGACGCGGGCCGCGAGCGCGCTGCTCGAGTCGCGCTTCGGCCCGCCGACCAGCACGAGTTCGATGCCGAGTTCCGCGGCGGCCTGGCGCTCGGCCGCCGGGATGCGCGCGGGGTCGTAGTCGCCGCCCTTGGCGTGCACGGCGGGCGCGAGCAGGCGCAGGGTCGCGGCCACGTCGCGTTCGGGGAAGAAAGTCACGAAATCGACGCAGGCCAGCGCGGCCACCACTTCGGCGCGGTCGGCCGCGGCGACCCACGGCCGGTCCGCGCCCTTGTTGGCGCGCGCCGAGGCGTCGTCGTTGAGCGCGACCACCAGGCGGTCGCCGCAATCCCGCGCGGCCTGCAGCACGCGCACGTGGCCGACGTGCAGCAGGTCGAAGACGCCGTTGCACAGCACCACGCGCTCGCCGTCACGGCGCGCGGCGGCGAGCAGCGGCGCGAGCGCGTCTCGCGGCAGGACCTTCCGGGTCGGCTCCAAGACGCCTAGCCTAGCGGCGATGCGACCCGTCTCCCTGGAGGTGCTCGAGGACCGGACGCCCGGCGGCCGCGCGGACGAGGGTTTCTTGACCGTGCGGCGATTGCAGGTGCGGCACGTCTACGACGACGGCAGCACGTCGCCCGCCTACCCGTGCGACGTGGTCAGCCGGCCCGGCACCGACGCGGTCGCCGCCGTCTTGTGGTTCCGAGCCGCCGACGGCTCCGTGCAGGTGGTGCTCAAGGAAGGCGTGCGGCCGCCGGTCTGGCTGCGCCGCGAAAAAGCCCTCGTGCACCCCGACCCGCAGGCGCCGCTCATGATGGCCGAACTGGTCGCCGGCTTGCTCGAAGCCGGCGACGCAGGACCCGGTGGAGCGGCGCGCCGCGCGGCGGCCGAAGCGCACGAAGAAGCGGGGGTCAAGGTCCCGACTTCGGCATTCGCGGCGCTGGGCGGAGCTTCATTTCCGAGCCCGGGCGCGGCGGACGAGCGGGTCGAATTCCAGGTCGCCGAACTCGCGGCCGCGCCCGATCCGGCCGCTCCGCTGCCCGGCGACGGCTCGGCGATGGAAGAGGGCGGAGCCGTGCTGGTCCTGGAACTCGACCAGGCGATCGCGCGCTGCCGCGACGGCCGCATTCCCGACATGAAGACCGAGATCGGCCTGCTGCGCTTGCGCGACCGGCTGGCCGAAGGGGCCTAGACTCTGCCGGCATGGACGTCAGCCGGCCAGCACCGCGGGTGGCCGTCGTCGGCGCGCGCCGCTTGCGCGAAGGCACCGGACCCTTCCTCGCGCGCCAGTGCGTTGCGGCCGGTGCACGCCTGGTGGCGGTCGTCGGCACCAGCACCGCGAGCGCGCGCGCGGCCGCCGAGGACTGTGCGGCCTTTGCCGGCGCCGCGCCGCATGCCTGCACGTCGGTCGCCGAAGCCGCCGGGCACGGACTCGACGCCGTGGTGATCGCCAGTCCCGCGGGCACGCACGGCGCGCACGTCGAAGCCGCGCTCGCGCACGGCTTGCACGTGTTGTGCGAGAAGCCCCTGCTCGCCGCCGACTCCGATCCCCCTGCGATGCTGCGCGCGCACGGCGACCGCGTCGCGCAGCTGGCGGCGCGCTTTGCCGCGGCCGGCCTGACCTTGAGCGAGAACTGCCAGTGGCCGCACACGCTCGCGGCGTTCCGCGCGCTGCATCCGGACTTCGACCCGGGCGCGGCGACGCGGTTCCGGATGGAGCTTGCGCCCGGCAGCGCGCATGCGGGCATGCGGCGTTGGAGCGAGACCGCGAGCCACCCCATGAGCTTGCTGCAAGCCGCGGCGGGAGACGCCTGCAACGACGCCGACGGCATCCTTGCGGTGGACTTCGTCACCGCGCCGTCATCCGGCGCCGCGATCTGCCGTTTCCAGTACCGTTCCGGCGGCGCTCCGCAACGGCCGCCGGTGGCCGCCGAGCTACACTTGCTCGCCACCGACACGCGGCCGCGACCCGCCGCTTTCGCCTTCGACGGGCGCCCGTGCCGCCGGCGCGTCGCAATGCCCGGCTACCGCATCCACTTCGAATCCGACGCCGGCCCGGCAGTGGCCGCCGAAGATCCCATGGAAGCCGGCGTACGCGCTTTTCTCACGCGCGTGGTGCGCAAGGAGGGCGGCGCCGATCGCGGCCTGGTCGCGCGCCAACGCATGCTCGGCGATCTGCTCCTCGCCGCGGCCGGATCGGGAGCCGGCGCGTAGATGGCCACCGACGTCGCGCTCGAGGCCTACCACGACTTTGCCGCCAAGCTGCTGCAGCCCGGGCTGCGGCCGGTGGTCCTCGACTACCTGCAATGGCAGCGCGCCGTCCGCGCGGCCAAGGCGGCCGGCGCAACGGCGCCGGCGATGCCGGCGATCGGGCCCTTGTCGATCAATCTCGACCTGACCACGGCCTGCAACTTCGCTTGCGACCACTGCATCGACTGGGACTCGCTCAACAGCCCGGTGCGCCACCAGGACGAGGAACTGCGCGAGTCGATGCGCGAACTCGCCGGTCGCGGCATGCGTTCGGTGATCCTGATCGGCGGCGGCGAACCGACGGTGCACCCCGGCTTCGAGGCCATGGTGCGCTTTCTCAAGGAGCTCGGCCTGCAAGTCGCGGTGGTGAGCAACGGCAGCCACAACGAGCGTATCGCCGCGGTGGCGCCGGTGTTCACCGCGGGCGACTGGGTGCGGCTGTCGCTCGATTCCGGCAGCGACGCGGTGTTCCAGGCGATGCACAAGCCCAAGGGCAAGGGCATCGACCTCGACACCATCTGTAGCAGCGCCGCGGAGATCAAGCGCGCCAATCCTGCGGTCACGCTCGGCTTTTCCTTCGTCATCACCTGGCAAGGCGCGCAGCGCGACGACGTCGGCCTGGTCGAGAACCTTGGCGAAATGGCCGCCGCGGCGCAGCGCGCCAAGGACGCCGGCTTCGACTACATCTCGTACAAGCCGTTCTTGTTGCGCGCGCCCGAGGGCGCCGAGGTGCTCGACCCTTCGCAGTCCGACGCGCGCCACGAGCAAGTGCTCGGCGTGCTGCGCGCGCAGCTCGAGCAAGCGCGCCTGCTCGCCGCCGACCGCTTTCGGGTGATCGTGAGCACCAACCTGCGCGTGCTGCTGGAAGGGAACTGGCGCGACTACACCAGCCAGCCGCGCGAATGCCACATGCAGGCGCTGCGCCAGGTGGTGAGCCCGCTCGGGACCTTCAACTGCCCGGCGCACCGCGGCGTGGCCAAGGCGAAGATCGGCGGCGCCGGCGCGTGGGCGCACGGCGGTGGCGAGGCCGTCGCCGGCACCACCAGGCTGCTCGAGGACTTCGACGCCAGCCACGAGTGCCGCGAAGTCACTTGCCTCTACAACCCGGTGAACCACTACCTCGAGGAGCTGCTGCAGGGCGGCGCCGATCTCGAGGCCGCGCTGGAACGCTTGCCGGAATTCGGCGACGCTTTCCTGTAGGCGGGGCGTCCTATGGACCAGGCGGGAGAGCGGGTCCGCGACCGCGGGGCCTATCGCGAGCCCGGAGTCGCGCGTCACTACCGCGACCAGCGCTGGAGCGGCAGCCGCCACGCGCGGCGCACCGACGCGCGGGAGCGTGCGATCGTTGCGGACTTGCTGGAGCGGTGCGGCGCGCTCGCGTGCGTGGTGGACGTGCCGTGCGGGGCGGGCCGTTTCCGCGATCTGCTCGTGACGAGGAGCGAGTGCGTGATCGAGTGCGACGCCAGCCTCGCCATGCTGGTCGAAGGCGGCGCGGCGCGCGGGCGCGCGGCGGTGGCCGATGCGCTGGCCTTGCCGCTGCAGGCCGGCGTCGCCGACCTGTCGTTCTGTTTCCGCTTGTTCCACCACTTGGGCACCAATGCGGAACGCAGCCAGCTGCTCGCCGAACTCGCGCGCACCAGCCGTCGCTTCGTCTTGATGAGCTACTTCGACGCCGCCACCCTGGAAGCCTGGCGCCACCGGCTGCGCCGCAAGATGCGCGTGCGCCATCCGCTCGCCCGCGCGGCATTCGAGGCGCTCGCCGCCAGCGCCGGGTTGCGCGTGGTGGCGCACCGGCCGCTGGCCCGCGGCATCCGCGAGCAAGTGGTCGTGCTGCTGGAAAAGGCGCCCTTGCGCGGCGGGGCGTAGCATCGGGCCCGATGGGCTGGAGCCACCACGCCGCACCGGGCCGCGAGCTGCCGCCGCTCGAGCGGGGCTTTCCGGCCGGCGCCGTGCTCGCGGTCCTGGTCGAACGGCCGACCGTCACCGTGCAGCGCGTCGCCGCGGCGGGCGGCGACCTGGTGGTCAAGCGCTACTTCTTTCCGCGCCTCGGACAGCGCGTGCGCGCGCTGCACCGTCACACCTGGCTCGGTCTCGCCAAGCCGGCGCGCGAAGCCCGCAACCTGCTGCGCCTCGGCGCCGCCGGCGCGCCGGCGCTCGAACCGGTCGCGTGGGGAGTCCTGACGCGCGGCGTCGGCATCGTGCACGACGGCTGGCTCGCGCTGCCCTGGCTCGAGGGCGCGCGCACGCTCGAACAGGCTCTGCTCGCCGGCGAAACGCTGCCCGCCGATTGGTGGGACCGGCTGGGAGCCGCGCTCGGCAAGGTGCATGCGGCGGGCTGCTGGTACCGCAACCTGGCCGCGCGCAACGTGCTGCTCGACGAACCCGCCGACGCCACCGCCCCGAGCCCGCGCGGACATTTGATCGATCCCGCCAAGTCGGCGTGGCTGCCAGCCCCGCTGGAGCCGGGCCGCGCCGCCGCCGACCTGCTGCTGTTCGGAGCGCCGCTCGCGGCCGCGCTGCCGCCCGGCGCGTGGGCGGCGCTGCTCGCGGCGCACGGCGCATTCGCCGCGGAGGACGATCCGCGCGCGCTCGAAGCGCAGATCCCGCGCGAGCTGCACCGGCGCATCGAACCTTGGCTGCGCCGCGAGTGCGCGCGTTTCGGCGCCGCGGCGGGCTAGCCGCGCCGGAACATCCGCACCGTCTGGACCGCGGCGACGATCAGGAGCCCGGCCAGGAAAGAGGTCGTCGCGACGATTGGCGACGTCAGGTCGGTCGCAGGGTGGCGTACTTCGCGCATGGCGCGGAGGCCTTCGGCACGCGCGTCCTGGTCGATTCCCCAGGTCCCGGTGGCGCGGTCGAAGACCAGATCGATGCGACCCTCGAAGCGCGCACGATCGGCAGCGCTGGGAAACGCCGCGAGCACGTAATAGAGCATGACCACGATCACTCCGGCGGCGACGGCACAGACGACGATCTTCAGGAGCGAGAGATGGAACGGCGAGATGCCGACTCGCCGGATTCTCGCCACGCGGCGGCGATGAGAGGCGCCGCTCATGAGGAATGCGGTCTGGAGCCTAGGCGCCAGACCGCTCATTCTGCGCCAAAAAAAACGTCAGCCCCGGATCTTTTCGAGCTCTTCCGCGAGGCGCGGCAGCACCTGCAGGACGTCGCCGACGATGCCGTAGGTCGCGTGCTGGAAGATCGGCGCCTCGGTGTCCTTGTTGATCGCCACGATCACCTTGCTGGTGCTCATGCCGGCCAGGTGCTGGACCGCGCCGCTGATGCCGGCGGCGATGTACAGCTCGGGCGAGACGGTCTTGCCGGTCTGGCCGACCTGCTCGTCGTGCGGGCGCCAGCCGGCGTCGACCACGGCGCGCGAGGCGCCGAGCGCCATGCCGGGGACCGCGTCGGCGACGGCTTCGAGCAGGTTCCAGTTCTCGGGGCCGCCCATGCCGCGACCGCCGCTGATCACCTTGGTGGCCTCGGCGACGTCGGGACGGCCGTGTTTCTCGCCGGACATGCCGGTGACGCGCGCCTTGCCGGCTTCGGCCGGCGTCTCGACGACTTCGGCCGCGGCCGTGCGGCCCGCCGGCCGGAAGAAGTTGGGCCGCAACGACGCGACCGCCACGCTCCCGGTCACCCGGATCCGCAAGCGCGCCTTGCCGCCGAACACCGGGCGGGTGAACACCAGTCCGCCGCCTTCGGCCTCGACGGCCACGCAGTCGGCGGCGAATCCGGTGTCGAGGCCGGCGGCGATGCGGCCACAGAGGTCGCGGCCACGGACCGACGCGGACAGGAAGACCGCGCTGGCGCCGAGTTCGCGCGCAACGCGCACCGCGGTGGCCGCGGCGCCGTCCGAGCTGTGGTCCGCGGTCTGCGCGACCAGCAGCTTGTCGGCTCCGGCGGCGCCGACCGCCGCGGCGTCGTAGTCGCCGGTCTCGGTGGCGAGCGCGGTCACGGTGCCGCCGCCCGCGACGTCGGCCGCCGCGCGGGCGCCGCCGATCGCTTCGAAAGAAGAAGCGCGCAGCTTGCCGCCGCGGGCTTCGAGGACGACGAGGATGTCGGTCATCGCAGTGGTTCCCGGCCCCTAGAGGACTTTGGCCTCTTCCTTGAGCAAGCGGACGAGTTCGGCGACTGCGTCGGGTCCTTCCCCGACGATGCGGCCGGCGGGGCGTTCGGGCGGCGGCGTCATGGCCATCACTTCGACCAGCGGCGCGCCGATTTCGACCGGGACGATTTCGAGCGGCTTCTTCTTGGCCGCCATGATGCCTTTGAGGTTGGCGTAGCGCGGTTCGTTCAGGCCTTTCTGGGCAGTGATCGCGCAGGGCAGGGGCGCCTCGACGAGTTCGTGGCCGCCTTCGACCTCGCGCTCGGCCTGCACCTTTCCGTCGGCAATGGCGAGCTTGACGACCTCGGCGACGCACGGGAGCCCCAGCCTGGTGGCGACAGCCGGGCCGACGCCGTGCTGGTCGCGGTCGACCGCCTGTTTGCCGAACAGCAGCAGGTCGCAGGGCCGTCCCTGGATCGCCGCGGCCAGGATCCGCGCCGTGGTGGCGCCGTCGCACTCGTTGGCGTGGTCGTTCTGCAGCAGGACCGCGGCGTCCGCGCCCATGGCGAGCACGGTGCGCAGCTCCTTCTGGGCCTCGGCGGGGCCGAAACAGATCACCGTGACCGTGCCGCCGCCAGAGGCGTCGCGTTGCTGAAGCGCCTCTTCGACGGCGTATTCGTCATAGGGATTGAGGACGAACTCGACGCCGCTGGGGTCGAGCCGCTTGCCCTCTTGAATGACGACCCGGGCGGTGGTGCTGGGGACGCGCTTGACGCAGACGAGGATGTCCAATGTTGGCTCCGATGGAGTTCGATCAAGGAGTCGAGCCGCACAGTCTAGCGGCCGCCGCCGAGGCTCCGGAGGCGCAGAGCGGCCCCGCAAGCGCCTTCGCGCCCTGTTGTTAGGCTAGTTCGAAGCGCTTGCCCAGGTAGACCTTGCGGACTTCCGGATCGCTCACCAGATCTTTCGCGGTGCCTTCGGCGAGCACCTTGCCCAAGGCCAGGATGTAGGCGCGGTCGGTGATCGAGAGCGTCTCGCGGACGTTGTGGTCGGTGAGCAGGATCGCGATCTTGCGCTCGCGCAGTCCGGCGAGGATCTCCTGGATTTCCTCGACCGCGATCGGGTCGACGCCGCTGAAAGGCTCGTCGAGCAGGATCAGGCTCGGCTCGGTGGCGAGCGCCCGGGCGATTTCGAGCCGCCTCCGCTCGCCGCCCGACAGCACTTCGCCCGGGCTCTTGCGCACGGGGCCGAGCCCAAATTCCTCGAGCAGCTCTTCCATGCGCGCGGCTCGCTGGCCGTTGGGGACCTTGGAAATCTCGAGAATCGCCCGCAAGTTGTCCTCGACGGAGAGCTTGCGGAAGACCGAAGGTTCCTGGGACAGGTAGCCGAGACCCAGGCGCGCGCGCCTGTGGATGGGCTCGTTGGTGATCTCGCGGCCGCGGAAGACGATGCGGCCGGCGTCCGGGCGCACCATCCCCATGCACATGCGGAAAGTCGTGGTCTTGCCCGCTCCATTGGGGCCCAGCAGACCGACGATTTCGCCCCGGCCGACCCGCAACGCGACTTCGTCGACCACGCGGCGGCCTCGGTAGGCCTTGACGAGGCCTTCGGTGGACAAGAGGACGTCGGGGACCATGTGGAAAACTGGTGGAAAGGCCGCTTGGAACCCGGGAAAAGCCTAGGAAAAGCGGGGAGCCGACTAAGGCTCAAGCAAGTTGCAATCCAACCATGTTGCCGTAAGCGGTTTCAAGGGAAGTCTTTGCAGGGCCCGTCCAGAGTCAGTCTCAACAGCGCAATCTTCGGAATGGGCCGGATCCAGCCAAGACCGGCGCAAATCCCTCGCTGTGGAGAAGCGCGCGCTCTTCACCGCACCGTCTTGATGCGAACGACCGGGGAAAAGGGGGGAACGGGCAGGAAAACCGCCAGCGCCTTGCCCAGGATGTGGGAGCGCGGGACCAGCGGGGCGGGCACCCGCTGGTCGTCCTGGATCGATTCGGGGTCCACGATGTGCAGTTCGCCGAATTCGTCCCGAAAGGTCATCTGGTCGCCGGCGGCGTTCCAGCGCGGGTTGTCGAAGAAGGGGTCCGAGCCGTTGCGCAGCTGGTCGCCGCGGAGCTTGCTGTGGCCGTCGACCGGCGGGTCGAGGTCGAGCTCCCGGGCTTCCCAGTCGCGGCTGTCCAGCGAGTTCTGGGTGTTGTCGCCCATCATGAAATAGAAGCCCTCGGGCACGTCGTAGATGGTAGGGCCGTGGTTGAGGGCCGGCAGGTAGTGGATGTCGCGCGCGACCCGCGGCTGGGTGGGGAAATTCCACTCGCCGCCCTCGGACTCGAACCAGACGCCGTTGTTGAGAATCTCGCGGCGGGAGACGTCGAGGTCGGCTTCGTGGACGAGCCTGGTGCCACCGGCCGTCAGGCGCAACCGCACGTGTTCGTCCCAGTGCGCGAGATCGATCTCGACGGTCGTACCGGCGGGCATGGCCAGGGGGCTTTCCCAGGAAGTGCCGTCGGGCAGCTCCAGGCTGGCCTTGCCGGCCGCCGGATCGAGCTGCAAGCGCACCTGGTAGTCGCGGTTGCGACGCAGGCCGATTTCGAGCGGTGCGGCGTCGGCGCCCGGCTGGACTTCCGCCTGGAGGCGCAGGTCGCCGACTTCGTCGCGCCGCGATGCTCCGGGCACGTTGGCGGGCACGCGGTCGTAGATCGCCGCGGCGTAGCCGTGCACGTAGTCGGCGCGCACCCGCCCGCCGAGCTCGAAACCGCCGCGCCCGCGCAGGGTCCGGGCTTGTCCGTCGCGGCTGAAGGAGCCGGTCAGCGCCCACGCGCTCCACGCTTCCAGGTCGTCGATCGGACTCGGCCACACCGGCCGCCAGAGGCTGTCCTGCACCCCGTCCGGCTTGCGCGCGATCTTGAACTCGGCCTCGCTGTCGCCGAGCGGCCGGGTGCGCACGTCGCCGTACTCGACCAGCAGCTGCTCGCCGGACAGTCCCACCAGGCGCTTGACGTAGTTGTTGTGCGCAACGAGCGGGTAGCGGAAGACCACGACTTCCCAGCGCTCGGGATCGCGCAACAGGAACGAGAGCTTGTCGACCAGCACGCGGTCGTAGATGCCGCCCTTGCGGCCGTGGCCGGACTCGTCGAGCAGGTAGGTGCCCATCAAGTTGGGCTGCATGGAGCCGGTGGGGATCTGATAGGCCTCGAGCGCGAACACCTTGAGGCCCAGCGCCATGATGATGGCGAACACGATCACCTCGATGTTGTCGCGGAACGGAGCTCCGTGCGGCTTGGCCTTCTTCTTGCCCTTCTCGGCTTTCTGCGCGCTCATTGAAGGCGATTCTACGGGCCGCACCGGGCTCCGTCAGGCTTCCTGCAGCCAGTCGCGCGGCCGCAGGAAGTCCTCGAGCAGCCGCGACTCGGGGCTGCCGGGCTCCAGCGGGCGCTCGAACTCCCAAGCCACCAGCGGCGGCAGCGACGCGAGGATCGACTCGACCGGCCCGCCCGCTTGGAGACCGAAACGCGTGCCGCGGTCCTGGAGCAAGTTGAACTCGGCGTAGCGGCCCCGCCGCCAGAGCTGGAACGCGCGCTCGCGCTCGCCGTACGGCGCGGCCTTGCGCTTGGCGAGGATCGGGAGGTACGCGGGGAGGAAGGCCTCGGCCAGCGCACGCGTGAGTCCGAAAGCGCGGTCGAAGCCGCCTTCCGTCCAATCGTCGAAGAACACGCCGCCGATCCCTCGCGCTTCGTTGCGGTGGTCCAGGTGGAAGTACGCGTCGCAGGCCTGCTTGAGGCGCGCGTGGACGTCCGCGCCGAAGGGCGCGCACGCCGCCGCCGCGGTGGCGTGCCAGTGCCGGCAGTCGGTGGCGAAGCCGTAGTGGGGGGTGAGGTCGAAGCCGCCGCCGAACCACCAGGCCGGAGTGGTGCCACCTGCTCGAGCTTCGGCGCCCGCCGCGCCGGCTTCGAAGTAGCGGAAGTTCGCGTGGCAGGTCGGTGCATACGGATTGCGCGGATGCACGATCAGCGACAGCGACACCGCCTGGTAGTCGCGGCCGGCGAGTTCGGGCCGGCGGGCGGTCGCGGCCGCGGGCAGGCCGCGCCCCACGCTGTGCGTGAATTGCACGGCGGCCTTCTCGATCACCGCGCCGCCTTGCAGCGCCCGCGGCCGCGCGCAGCCGCCGTTGCCGGTCTCGCGCTCGCTGCCGGCGAACGTGGCCGTGCCGTCTTCGGCTTGGAGCGCCGCGCAGATCGTGTCCTGCAACCGGCCCAGGAACTCACGCACGGGAGCCACGGAGTTCTCGGCTGCCATCACGCGCGGATTCTAGCGGGCGGGCCGCGTGAACACCTTCGCCTATGATGGAGCGAGGCCGGCCGCGGTCGATTTCGACCATGCCGATTTCCTTCCGGATGCCTCTTCGTCTCCTGGTCTGCATGCTCGCCGGTCTGTGCGCAGCCGGCGCGTTGCGCGCGCAGGAAGCCGAGCTCTTGCTGCCCGACTGCTTCACCGCAAGCGTCGGCGGAAGCCTCGAACTGCGGGTGGAGTCGCCGGCGGGGCTTGCGGCGCCCTGGCCCGGCGAGCGCCTCGAGTGGCTGTTCTGGCGCGTGGGCGGGCTGCAGGAGAATCGCGACACCTTGCTGCCGCGTGCGCCGGGAGGGCAGACCGTCGCCGTGCCGCTCGCTGCGTCGGGCGTGGCGATGCTCGGCTACGACGCGCGGCCCCGCATCGTTGCGGTGCGCGCGGACGGTTTGCGGGCCTTCCTTGCCGGCCGCACGGGCGAGCGCGCCGATGCCGCGTTGCGCGCACTCGATCCGCAGTCGCTGGTGCGCGTGCGCAGCTCGGCGAAGACGCTGGTTCGCGTGTTCGGGGCCGCCGGCGAGCTGATGCCGTCCTCGGTCGCCACGAGCAAGAGCGGCCAGGCCGGCGAGATCCGCACGTGGATCGATCCGACCGCGCTGCGCGCCGGCAGCGATCTGCCCGTCGAAGTCCATCTGTCCGGGGCGGGCCGGGCGACGCTGCTGGCGTGGCCGGCGTCCCGCGCACTCGCAGCTCTCGTGCGGCCCGGCCCCGACGGCGCGGCGCGGGTGCGGATCGATGCCAAGGGCGTCTGGATCCTCGAGGCGCACGCCGCGCGCCGGCTCCCGGCGGACCCCGATGCCGACTGGGAGATCGCGTCGGCCACGCTGACTTTCGAGGTGGTGCGATGAACCCGTTCCGCTCCGCGTTGTTCGCCGCGACGCTCGGCCTGGCGCCGCTGCTCTCCACCGGCCTCGCCGCCCAGCAGCAAGCCGGCCCGCAGATCCATGCGCGCTGGTCGGAACTCGGGCCGGCACCGATCTCGGGCGCGCTCTACGCCGGCCGTGTTTCCGCCCTGGCCTGCAGTCCGACCGATCCGGACCGCTACTTCGCCGCCGGCGCCGATGGTGGCGTCTGGCGCACGACCGACGGCGGCCAGACCTGGCAGCCGCTCACCGACGCCATGCCCACCACGGCGATGGGCGCGCTCGCGCTGGATCCGAGCGACGAGAATGTGATCTACGCCGGCACCGGAGAGGCCAACTTCGCCAACCACAGCCGTTACGGTCTGGGGATCTTCAAGAGCGTGGATGGCGGCGACAGCTGGAGGCACCTCGGCGCGGCGACTTTCGCCGGCCGCTGCATCGCCAGGCTGGTGGTGCATCCGAGCGATCCGCAACGGGTCTTTGCCGCGGTCACGCGCGCCGGCGGTTTCCCCGAACTGGCTGCGGCCAAGGGCCATCCCGGCGCCACGGGCGCGCTCGGGGTGTTCCGTTCCCTGGACGGCGGCGCCAGCTGGACGCACTTGCAGAACGGGCTGCCGAATCTCTCGGCCACCGACCTCGCGATCGATCCGGCCAGCCCGAACGTGCTCTATGCGGGCATCGGGCGGATCTTCGGGTCGGCGCAGAACGGCGTCTACAAGTCCACCGACGGCGGCGCGAGCTGGGCCAAGCTCGGCCTCGGGCTGCCGACCGGAACGCTGGGACGCGTCAACCTGGCGGTCGCGCCCTCGCAGACCGCGCGGATCTACGCGCTGATCGTCGAGCCTTCCGATCCGGCCGGCGGCGGCGCCTCGACGCGCGGCGCCTGGCGTTCGGACAACGGCGGCAGCAGCTGGACCGCGATCGATCCCGGCAGCATGCAGCAGAGCTACGGCTGGTACTTGAGCGTGGTCTCGGTGCAGCCGACCGACTCCTCCACCGCGATCTTCGGCGGATTCTCGCTGCGCCGCACCACCAATTCAGGCGGCAGCTACAGCACGATCACGCCGCCGCATGTCGACTTGCACGCCATCGCCTGGGACGCCGGCGGCCGGCTCCTGGTCGGCGACGACGGCGGCGTGCACCGCTCCGCGAACCTCGGCAGCTCGTGGACCTCGCTCAACGCCGGGCTCGGCACGGTGCAGTTCTACGCGGGGTTGTCGACGCACCCGACCGACGACGAGCGCGTGCTCGGCGGCGCCCAGGACAACGGCAGCAACATGCGGACTTCCGCCGGCCTCGGCTGGAACCAGGTCTATGGCGGCGACGGCGGCTGGACGCAGTGGAACCAGGCCGATGCGAGCCAGGTCTGGGTCGAGTACCAGGGGACGGCCAACCTGTACCGCTCGACCAACGGCGGCGGCAGCTTCAATTTCCGCGGCAACGGCATCAGCGGCCGCAACTGCTTCTTGCCGCCGTTCCTGATCGATCCGACCAACGCGAACCGGATGCTGTACGGCACCGAGCGCGTGTGGCGCACGCTCGACGGCGGCGCGAACTGGTCGGCGCTCAGCCCCGATCTCACCGCCGGCGGGGCGATCCGCGCGCTGGCGATGGCGCCGTCGAACCCGAACGTGGTCTACGCCGCCACCAACGACGGCCGCATCCAGGCCTCCACCAACGGCGGCAGCGGTTTCACGCTGGTCGCGAGCGGGGTCCCGGGGAATCTGGCCCCTCTTAGTGGGTGCCGAATCGGAAGAAGTGTTCGGCTCGCCATCGCAGGACTTCGCTCCATCCGTACTGTCTTTGCGCGACGCCCAGCGCCATGGCCGAAGTCACTTCCGGCGCCTTCCGAGTGATTCCCCGCACGTAGTTGCGAAACATGGCGAACACCCAGAGGTGCCGCGACAGCCGCGAGCGTTTCTTGCTGTGCGCCCAACTCCTGCGTACCAATCGGCTCACGTGGTCGCGCAGCATCGCGTTGGTGTGATTGATCGGGAAAAGCAGGTTGCGGTGGTCGCGGATCGCTTTGGATGAGCCGACCTGGTGGCTGTGCCCGCGGGAGCCGAAGACCGCCCGAAGCTGGGTCCGGTAGCTCTGCTTCTTGTCGGATTGCAGTTGGGGAAGTGCCACCGGGTGGTGCCACCGCCGCCACGCCTCAAGGGTGCGTCGGACGGCATCCCGCGACTTCCCCGCCCTCTTGCCGTGGAGACCCCGCCATTTCTGCTTTCGAGCTTCATCTCGGGCGGAAAGGCCGCCACGTGCCCCCAACGGCGCGGCCTCGACATGCACGAGGAAGTAGCTGCCGCGCTCGATGAGCACCGGCACGGTGACGGGCTGTAATCGGCGATCGGTTTCGAAGGTCTCGAGCTCGTCGAGTTGGAAGGTCCCGGCGAGACCGCCGCGGAGAGCCTTGTGCCGGGCCAGGAATGCCTCGTGCAGCAATCTTCCGTGGCGGCCGAATCGCTCGAGCCGCCGCTCGAGGGTGGGCCGTCGGACACCAAGGAATTCCGCGCCCCGACGAAGACTGACCTTGGCACAGAGCAAGCGCGCGGCCGGTGCGTCGAGCCACGGTTTGCGCAGACCGTAGTCGACGCGAAAGGTCTGCGAGCTGAAACTGCGGCCGCAATCCAGGCAACGAAAGCGCGGCACTCGTCTGGCGTCGCAACGCCGCAGGTAGTAACCATGACGACGCCAGCGCTGCGGACGGGATTCGAGGCGGCTGGGGCAAGATTCGTGAGGGCAGCAGGGCGGATGGAATCGCATTGGCGAACGCGACCGGCTACCTGGAACACGGTCACGATTCGACGACGCATTAGACGGCGCTCGTTACGCGATTTCCAAGAACCTCCACCCACCGAAGGAGGCCAGCTTCAGTCGCCGGTCGACAACACGGCCATGAACGCCTTCTGCGGCACTTCCACACGGCCGAGCGACTTCATGCGCTTCTTTCCCTGCTTCTGCTTTTCGAGGAGCTTGCGCTTGCGCGTGATGTCGCCGCCGTAGCACTTGGCCGTGACGTTCTTGGAGAGCGCGCGAATGCTCTCCCGCGCGACGATCTTGCCGCCGATCGCGGCTTGCAGCGCGACTTCGAACTGGTGGCGCGGGATCTCTTTGAGGAGTTTCTTCAGGACCGCGCGCCCGCGCCGCTCGGCGGCGTCGCGGTGGCAGATCACCGACAGCGCGTCGGCTTCCATGCCGGACACCAGGATCCGCAGCTTGACCAGGTTGGCCGCGGTGAAGTGCGGCTTCTCGTAGTTCATGGTCCCGTAACCGCGCGTTCCCGA
Organism: Planctomycetota bacterium; assembly: GCA_036396955.1. Lineage (GTDB taxonomy): Bacteria > Planctomycetota > UBA1135 > UBA1135 > UBA1135 > DASWJW01. Next base: position 223 of record DASWJW010000142.1, on the reverse strand, counting down.
CTTCAGCTTGTCGTAGAAGTCGAAGATGATCTCGGCCAGCGGCATGTCCCACACCAGCATCACGGTGGTGGGCGACAAGTGCTCCTGGCGCAGGAAGCGGCCGCGCCGCTCCGAGCAGAGCTTCATGATCGAGCCGATCGATTCGGTGGGCACGAGCACGCTCAAGGTCACCACCGGCTCGCGGATCTCCTGGTACTGGGCTCCGTCCGGCAGCTCGCCGGGG
>DASWJW010000141.1:0-1719 GCA_036396955.1 Planctomycetota bacterium | reverse complement strand
TGCCATCAAAGTGTTTTCACAAGCTAACTCCATGGTTGTATGCGCGATGGCTGCGGAGTTTTCGCGGCTATCGTGGGTCACAAACCAACGATCGGGCTCCGCACCCCAAACCCACCCCGATTCAACACGTGCGTATAGATCATCGTCGTCGTCACGTCCCGGTGTCCCAGCAACTCCTGAACCGTCCGAATGTCGTAGCCGTCCTGGAGCAGATGGGTCGCGAACGAATGCCGCAAGGTGTGCGGACTGCAAGTGCGCTCGACTCCCGCGCGCTGCAGGCAGCGTTCGAGGATCCGCCGCAGGGAACGGTCGCTCAAGCGCCCGCCGCGGTGATTGAGGTACAGCGGGCCGCGGTCCTGGGCGAACACTGACTTCTCGCGTTGGTACGCGCGCACGGCATCGGCTGCCGGTGCGCCCAGCATGCCCAGGCGTTCCTTGCGGCCCTTGCCGCGCAGCCTCACCACGCCGCCGCGCAGATCGAGGTCCGCCTCGTCCAGCGCGACCAGCTCGGAGGCGCGGCAGCCGGTCGAGTAGAGCAACTCGAGCAGCGCACGGTCGCGCAAGCCGAAACGGTCGTCGTCGCGGGGCGCCGCCAGGAGGGCTTCGACCTCCTCTTCCTCCAAGTAGCGCGGCAAGCGGCGGCGTTTGCGTGGTCCGCGCAGTCCTGCTGCGGGATTGGTTTCGAGCCGGCCGCCTTCCTCCAGCCAGCCGAAGAACGAGCGCAGGCTCGAGAGGTGCCGCGCGAGGCTGGGCGGGCCCAGGCCTTCCTCGGCGAGGCGGCCGAGGTGCAGACGCAGCTTCGCGGTGCGGACCTGGTCCGGCGCCAGGGGCTTGCCGGTCTCTCGGCCTCCGGCCAGGAAATCAAAGAGCCGCTTCAGGTCGCGTTCGTAGGCCCGCAGGGTGTGCGGGCTCACCTGGCGCACCTCGCGGAGGTGGGCGAGCCATTCCTTGCGCGCATCGGCGAGACTCCAAGCCACGGAATGCGGATACTACGCGGAAGGATGGTCCAGCTGCGAATCCGCACGCTCACGACGCCGCTGGCGGCGCCGCCGCCGGAACACGTTCTCCGCGCACTTCCGCGGGGCTGCGAGCCGGTGCTGCTCGACTCCAGCGACGGCAGTTCGTGGAGCCTGCTGGCCTGGTCCCCGGACCGGAACTGCAGCGGAAGGTTGCGCCCCGCCGCGCAGCCGGCGCGGAGCGGCAGCGGACCGGGTGGTCGGTGGCCGCTCGCCGACCGCGATCCCGCCGCCGAACTCGCAGCGGCCTGCGCCGGAGAGGACTGGTTGCGTGACGATCCCGAGCCGCCGCTCGCCGGCGGCTGGATCGGCTGGCTGGGTTTCGAGTGCGCGCATGGCTGGGAGCCCTTTCCCTGGACGCCGCCTGATCCAAGCGGTCTGCCCGACTGGCACTTCGCGCGCTATCGGCGGGCGATCGCCTGGAGTCCGGACGGCGCCGCGCGCCTGCTTTGGGCCGAACTGGTGGGGGATCCCGGAGCGAGGCTCGAGCGCCGCAGGATCGAAGCCGAGTTCCGGCTGGCGATCGCGGGAGCGGGCCGGATCGCACCGGCTTCCGGAGGCTGGTCGGGAGGGCGGCTGGAGGCGGTGCGGCCCGCGGCCGAGTATCGCGCCGGAGTGGCCCGATTGCGGGAGTGGATCGGCGCGGGAGAACTGTTCCAGGCGAATCTCTCGCAGCGACTCGAAGGCGCCGCTCCGGCCGATC
>DASWJW010000140.1:0-16251 GCA_036396955.1 Planctomycetota bacterium | reverse complement strand
CGGCGCGCGGAACGGTGGCGCGGTGAAAGTCGCCCTCGCCCAGGATTTCATCCGCCACGGCGGCGCGGAGAAGGTGCTCGAGGAACTGCACGCCCTCTGGCCGGACGCGACGGTGTACACGCTCCTGGCCGAGCCGAACGAGCAGTACGCCGCCTGGGACATCCGCACGAGCTGGCTGCAGAAGCTGCTCCCCGACTCGATGTACCGCGTGCCGTTCCCTCTCTATCCGGGAATCGTCGACCGCATGCGCTTCCCAGACGACATCGACCTGCTGGTCTCGGTCTCGGTGTCGTGGTTCAAGAGCCTGCAAGCGCCGCCGGGAGTGCCGCACCTCTGCTACATCTGCCGGCCGATGATGTTCGCGTACGAACGGCAGGCCGATTTCCTGTCGCGCTATCCCGCGCCGCTGCGGCCGCTGCTGCGCGCGCTGATCGGCAGGGTCCGCAAGTGGGACCAGCGGACGGCGCACCGCCCCGACCACTTCGTCGCCTTGTCCGACTACTGCGCGGGCCTGGTCCGCAAGCTCTACGGCCGCGACTCGGAAGTGGTTTATCCGCCCGTCGACACCGAAGCCTTCGAAGCCGCGGGCCGCGCACGGGAACCGGGCGACTACTTCCTGACCGTCGCGCGCCTCGAGTCCTACAAGCGCGTCGACTTGATCGTCGAGGCGTGCACACGGCTCGGCCTGCCGCTCAAGGTCGCCGGGCGTGGCCCCCTGCTCGACGAACTGCGCCGCGCGGCCGGACCCACCGTGGAGTTCCTCGGCTTCGTCGCCGACGGCGAACTGCCGGCGCTCTACGCGGGCTGCCGGGCGTTCCTGTTCGCCGCCGAGGAGGATTTCGGGATCGCGCCCGTCGAGGCCATGGCCGCCGGACGGCCGGTGCTCGCCTTCGCCGCCGGCGGCTGCCTCGAGACCGTACGGCCCGGCGTCTCCGGCGCGCACTTCGCCGCGCAGACCGCCGACTCGCTGGCCGCGGCGCTGCAGGATTTCGACCCCGCCGCCTACCCGGCCGAAGCGGTGCGCGAGCACGCCGGAGGCTTCGCCGCCGCGGTGTTCCGCCGGCGCATGCGCGAAGCCGCGGAGCGGCTGGTCCAGCGGGCGGCCGGAGTCGCCGTCGCCGGTCCTGGCGACCCGCGCCAGGCGCGGGCACAATGAGTCTGCCCCGGCCCGGATGACCGAACCCGCCCTTTCCGGCACGTGAGCCGCAACCAAAAAGGCCCGCTCCAGCTCCTATACGAGCATGTCTACGTCGTTGCCTTGGTCACTTTGGCCTCGGTCGCGGCGGCGTGGCTCGTTTCGGCGGGCATGGATCCGGTCTACAAGAGCCGCGCGAAGGGCTTCCTGCCGACGGCGCAAGAAGGCTTGAGCCTCACCTCCGAGGCGCCGAACCTGCCGAGCGGGCCGCAGCTCCCGGTCGCGAGCACCGAAGTCCAGGATTCGCTGATCGGGATCCTCAAGTCCACCGACCTCCGCGGCCGCGTCTCGCAGAAGCTGGCCGACACGGGCGTCGACCGCGGCACGCTCTACTTGCGCAAGAACGTCGATTTCGAAGTCGACAAGTTCAACTTCGTGGTGATCACGGCGTGGGACAAGGAGCCGCTGCGCGCCAAGGAGACCGCGCAGATCTACATGGAGGTCTTGCGCGACCATTTGCGCACCGTGACCAAGGAGAGCGTTGCGCGCAAGCGCTTGCTCTTCGAGAACGAAGTCACCAAGTCCGCCGCGGAGCTCCAGGCCGCGGAGACCGAGCTCGTCGCGTTCAAGATGGCCGCAGGCCGCGTCGACTACACGGCCGAGCTTGAAATGACCGCCAGCCGGATTGAACGGCTGCGCGGCCTGCGCGACGAGAACGACGTCAACCTGGAGACTTTCGACGGTGCGATCGCCGGGCGCAGGGCGCAGCTCCTCGCCCGCCCCGACGAATTCCAGGAGACCTCACGGTCGCGTGTCCAGAACCCGCTGATCAACCAGTACCGCAGCGAGATCGAAAGCCTCGACGCGAAAATCCTGGAGAAGATGATCAGCGAAGGCCTCACCGAGGAGCATCCGGACGTCGTGCCGCTCATCCAGAGCCGCAACGACGTCAGGGAACGCTACGCCGAAGCCGCCAAGGAGCCGTTCGTGCTCGGCACGGTCGGGCTCACGCCCGACCCGATCCGCATCGACCTCGAGGGCCAGATCATCCAGCTCGAGCTCGAGCGCAGCCGCGTCCTGGAACAGCGCGCCTACGTGCAGGCCCAGCTCGACGAAGCGATCACCGAGTTCCACCGCTTGCCCGAGTACAAGGCGCAGGAAGAGCTGCTCGATCGCCGCGTGCTCGAGATCCAGACCCGCCTCGCCGACGCGCGTTCACGGGTCAACGAAACGCGGCTCTTCCAGGCGCTGGAGCCCAACTACATCCAGGACATCGAGTCGCCGGCGATCCCCAACCGGCCCAGCCTGCCGAACCTGGGCGTGAACCTCGGCGCAGCCGCGCTGCTCGGGCTCGTGCTCGGCTTGACGATCGTGGTGCTGATCGACCGCGTGCGCGCATACCGGGAGATCGCGCCGTGGTGAAGCCCCAGGAAATCCTCTGGGTCTTCGAAGACGACGCGGCCGAGTCCGAACGCCTCGGCGCATTCTCCGATATTCCGCCGCACGTGCGCGCGCGCATCGATCTCGAAGTCGAACGCGAGATCATGGACCTCCTGCACCTCGAAGCCGTCGAGCGCGGCGCGATCGAAGCGCCTCCGGTGACCCATTTCGATCGCATGCCGGGCAAAGTGCTGCGCGTGTTCTTCCTGCTTGGATCCGGCGCAGTGATCGGCACGGCCGCCGTGATCCTGGCGCTTTACGTGCTGCGGACCTACTCGTTCGTGGTCTGATGCCTACGCTCCGCCAGGAATCGCTCCGCAAGTCCGAGTTGCTCGAGGCCTACCGCGAGCAGAAACGCCGCGAGATCCACGCCGAACTCGGCGCCGAAGCCGAGGCCCAGGCGGCGGAAGGCAGGTTTCCCTGGAAGGGCGAATTCCGCTCGCAAGCCGAGATCTTCGAACTGTATTCGCTGCGCCGCAAGTGGGACCGGCGCTTCATGTTCGACCTTGCCGTGGTCGTCGTGTTCTGCTTCGGCCTGGTCGCGGTCGGCAGCCGCGTCGTGAAGGTCTTCGCTCCCGAGCCGAATTCGCTCGAGAGCGGCGCGCAACGCTAGCGGGCGGCTAGCCGGCTTCGGCGAGGATTTCGGGCGACAGGTCCTCGCGCCGGATGCGGCCGTCGCGGGCGAACGCGGCCGCGCGAGTGAGTTCGTTCTCGAGCTGCCGCACGTTGCCGGGCCACGAGTAGGTCGAGAGCGCAGCCAAGGCGTCCGGGTCGAGATTCGCCGCCGGCAGGCCCTGTTCGTGGTGCCGGCTGATCAAGTAGGTGCACAAGTGCGCGACGTCGCCTTCGCGCTCGCGCAGCGGCGGCAGCTGCAGCGTGATGACCGCGAGCCGGTAGTAGAGGTCTTCGCGGAACGCCTTCTCGCGCACCCGGTCGTGCAGGTTGCGGTTGGTCGCGGCGACCACGCGCACGTCGACCTTGCGGGCGACGTTGCCGCCGACCGGCCGGACTTCGCCGTCCTGAAGGAAGCGCAGCAGCTTGGCCTGGAGTTCGGGAGGCATGTCGCCGATCTCGTCGAGGAAGAGCGTGCCGCCGTCGGCGGTCTCGGCATAGCCCTTGCGGTCGCGGTGGGCGCCCGTGAAGGACCCCCGCACGTGGCCGAACAGCTCGCTTTCCAGGAGCGTCGCCGGGATCGCCGCGCAGTTGACCGCGACCAGCGGCCGCTTGCGCCGCGGGCCGTGGGAGTGCAGCGCTTGCGCGACGAGCTCCTTGCCCGTGCCGCTCTCGCCGAGCACGAGCACCGGGACGTCCGTGCGCACGATGCGCGCGAGCACCGAGAAGACTTCTTCCATCACCGGCGACGCGCCGATCATGCCGAATTTGGACGGCAGCCCCTTCGCCGAGGGCACCACCACGGCAGGGAGCGACTCGAGCCACAGACCCAGCGCCTCCGCGGCGCGCCGCCGTTCGGCGATCGGCAGGCGGTCGAGCTGAGCCAGCAGTTCGTGCACGGAGTCGAGGGGGTCGTCCACTCAGGTTCCCCGCAGCATCCGCGTCGCACGCACGCAGTAGTTCAGGCCCGAGAAGGCCGTCATGCCGACGACGACCCAGAACAGCACGGCGATCAGCAGGGGTTCGCGGAGCCAGTAGAGGAACGGCAGTCCGAGAGCGTCGGGGACCTTGCCGGCGGCGCCGATGAGCACGCAGATGTAGATCGTCTGCAGAGTCATCTTGGCCTTGCCGAGCCGGTCGGCGGGAAACTGCAGGCCGTGGCTCTCGACCACCCCGCGAACGGCGGTCACCAGGAACTCGCGTGCCAGCAGCAGCACCACCGCCCAGATCGGGACGACTTGCTCGATGTAGTCGTGGTCGTCGGTCAGGGTCAGCCACTGGATCCCGGACAAGTACGCGAAGGCGCCGAGCGTGAGCACCTTGTCGACCACCGGATCGGCGACGCGGCCGAGCGCGGTCACCCAGCCCCAGCGCCGCGCGACCCAGCCGTCGAGGGTGTCGGTCAGACTGGCGGCGAGATAGAACCAGAAGGCGTACGCCGCCGCGCGGATGTGCACGGGTCCCGGCTCGGCGACGTTGAGAAGCCGGTCGAGGAACCAGAACGCCGCAACCGCTAGGAAGAGGCGGCTGAAGGTGATCAGGTTCGGAAGCTGCCTCACGAGCCGGCCGGAGCGCCCGCAACCAGCGGACGCGCCAGGAGATCGTAGCCCTGCGCCTCGGTCGCTTGGACGACGGTCATGTCGCCGCAGGCGAGCGCCGCTTCGGGGTCGTGCACGCGCACGAGGCCGTCCACTTCGGGCGCGTCGGCGGCCGACCGGGCCACCGCCCAGTCGCCTTCGCGAGCGTCGACCAGCACCTCGATCGACTCGCCCACGCGGGACGCCTGCAGCCCGGCGTGGATTTCGGCCTGCTGCTCCATCAGCGCGGCAAGGCGTTCTTGCGCCTCGTCTTCGGCGCAGCGCTCGGGGTCGTCCGCCGCGGGAGCGCCGGGTTCGGGCGAGAACGCGAACGCGCCGAGTCGCTCGAAACGGAACTCGTCCAGGAACTCGAGCAGCTCCACGAATTCATCGTGGCCTTCGCCCGGGTGACCCACCAGCACCGTCGTGCGAAGCGCGATCCCGGGGACTTCCTCGCGCAGCCGCTCGAGAATGCGGATCACGCTCTCGCGATTGCCGCCGCGGCGCATCCGCTTGAGGACCGGCGTGGAGACGTGCTGGATAGGGATGTCCAGGTACGGCACCACTCTCGGGTGCTCGCGGAGCAGATCGGTCAGCCGCCAGGGGAAGGCGTTGGGATAGGCGTACATCACCCGCAACCAGCGCAGCCCGTCGGTGTCGGCGAGCCGTTCCACGAGTTCGGGAAGGCGCGGCCCGTCGGCGCCCAGGTCGGTGCCGTAGCCGGTGGAGTCCTCGGCCACCAGGACGATCTCCCGCACCCCGGCGCCCACCAGCTCGGCGGCTTCGGCGGCGGCGGTGTCGAGGGACTTGCTGCGCTGGCGGCCGCGGATCGCCGGAATGATGCAGAAAGCACAATTGTGGTCGCAGCCGTTGCTGGGCCTCAGGTAGGCGAAGGATCGCGGCGTCTGGAGCAAGCGCGGGCCTTCGGCCTGGGTCCGGACGGGCCGGCCCCCGTCGCCAGGCCGAACCTTGCGGCCCTTGAGGACGGTCTCGACCACCCTGGCGATGTTGGAGTAGTCGGAAAGGCCCAAGAAGGCGTCCACGGCGGGGAACCGGGCCTCGATGTCCTCCCGGAATTTCTCCGGCAAGCAGCCCACGACGACCACTCCGCGGAGGTTTCCGGCCGCTTTTTGGGCCAAAAGATCGCCGATCCACGCCTCAGATTCGGCCCGGGCCGGGCCGATAAAGGAGCAAGTGTTCAGGACGGCGACGTCTGCGCCCTCCACGGACGCGGAGAGCGTGAAACCCTCGGCGCCAAGGCGGCCCAGGATCGATTCCGAATCGATCAAGTTGCGGGCGCACCCCAGGTGGACGAGGGCGACGGTGACGTCTTGGGCGGGCATTTGATGGCATCAACTGAGAACCCCTCCTCGAGCGACGCGCAAAGCCTCGCAGCAGGGGGTCGCGGATTCTACCCACCGACTCCACGGGAGCCCTCGTTCCAGCAGCTCCAGACCGGCCGGATCCCCGCGCTCCGGATGGTGGGGCTCGTATTCCTGGCCGTCCTGGTCGCCCTGCACCAGAAGCACATGGAGGGCCGTGCCGACTGGTCGGTCCTGACCACTCTGTTCGGCGCCTACGCGGCCTACGCCGCAATCTCGTGGGGAGTCCTGCGCCTCGGCTGGTCGCCAGGACGACGCTTCGACCTGGGACTCGTCTTCCTGACGCTGGACATTCCGGTCTGGCTGTCGGCGATCTACTTCACCGGCGCAGAGCACAGCTGGCTGTTCTTCCTGCTGATGCTGCGGGTGGCCGACCAGTCGAACACGAGCTTCCGACGGCTGGTGGCGTTCAATTTCGTGTCCGTCGCCGGCTACGCGGCGATGCTCTTCATCGCACAGCGGGTCGACGGCCACCGGATCGACTGGGCCCCGGAAGGCGTGAAGATGCTCTGCGTCTTCTCCGCGAACCACTACCTGGCCTTGGCGGCGCGGGCTCGACTCCGGATGAAACGCCGCCACGAAGGCACCCAGCGCCAGGCCGAACGGCTCGCCGGACGCCTGCGCGAAGGCCGTGACAAGCTCGAGCGGATCCGCAGCGAAGCCGAAGTCGCACGCATCGAACAAGAGCGCGCCGAAGCGTCGAACCGGATCAAGAGCGCGTTCCTGGCGAACATGAGCCATGAAGTGCGGACGCCGCTGAACGGGATCCTGGGCATGACCGAACTCGCGCTCGAGACCGAGCTCGATCCGGAACAGCGCGATTACCTGGAGACCGCGCGGCACGCCGCCGACAACCTCCTTACGGTGGTCAACGAGATCCTGGACTTCTCCAAGATCGAAGCGGGCAAGCTGCATCTCGAAGCCGTGGAGTTCTCGCTGCGCGAAGCCATCGACGAAACTCTTCGCATTCTCGCGGTCCGTGCGCACGAAAAGGGCCTCGAGCTGGTTCCTCGCGTGCGCCCGAGCGTGCCCGACCGGCTGATCGGCGATCCCGCACGGCTGCGCCAGATCCTGCTCAACCTGGTGGGCAACGGGATCAAGTTCACCGAGTCCGGCCACGTGGTCGTCGAAGTCGACGGCGCCGGCGGCGACGGCACCGCCGAATGCGTGCAGTTCCGCGTACGCGACACCGGACCGGGAATTCCCGCCGAACGGCAAGCTTCGGTGTTCGCGCCGTTCACGCAGCTCGACGAGTCGACCACCCGCCGTTTCGGCGGCACCGGACTCGGGCTCAGCATCTCTTCGGGGCTGGTCGAGGCGATGGGCGGGCGCATCGAACTCAAGAGCGAACTCGACCAGGGGAGCGAATTCCGCTTTACGCTGCCCTTCGAACTCGGTGTCGAGGATCCCGGTGCCACGCCGCCGCCCGAATGGAAGGGCCGCCGCGCGCTGGTCGCCGTCGGCGACCCATTGCTGCGCCAGAGCCTCGCCGAGCGGCTTTGCCGGCTGGGAGTGGTTCCTTCCCAGGCCCAGGATGCCGCCGATGCGCTCCGGCTCCGCGACGAAGCCCGTGCCCAAGGCCACGATTTCGAAATCTGCTTCGTCGACGCCGACCTCGAGGGCGCCGACGGTTACGACTTCGCCGCCAGCGCCGGCCCCGAGCTGCGCGGCCGGCTGGTGATGCTGCTCCGCTCCACCGCGGCCAGCGAGAGCATCCTGCGCTGCGAGAAGCTGCGCCTCGGCGGCTGGTTGCGCAAGCCGACGACCGAACGCGAGCTCCGCACGGCGGTGCGCCGCGTGTTCGAGGGCGGCAGGGTCGATCCGCAGGTCACGCAGCGTTCGAATCGCAAGGCCGCGCATGCGCTCCGCGTGCTGCTCGTCGAAGACAATCGCGTCAACCAGAAGGTCGCGTCCAAGATGATGGAGTCCTGGGGACACCACGTCGACATCGCCGACAACGGCCAGATCTCCCTCGACATGCTCGCGGCCGCCGACTACGACATCGTGCTGATGGACGTGCAGATGCCGGTGCTGGACGGTTTCCAGGCCACCGAGCAGATCCGCCGGCGCGAGGATCCGCAGCGGCGGACGCCGATCGTGGCGATGACCGCGCACGCCCTCAAGGGTTACCGCGATCGCTGCCTGCGCGCCGGAATGGACAACTACTTGAGCAAGCCCGTCGACTCACAGGAACTCTTCCTGCTGCTCGAGGACACGCCGCTGCGCACTACTGGGGCTGCTTCGAGTGAGCGTCCCAGTCCTCGAGCGTCATGAGGACGTCGCGCGCCTTGGAGCCGGTGAACGGCCCCAGGATGCCTTGTTCCGTCATGATGTCGATCAAGCGGCTGGCGCGCGTGTAGCCGATCGAGAGCGCCCGCTGCAGCAAGGAGGCGGAGCCCCGGCCGCTCTGCAGGATGATCCGCACGGCGTCGTCGAAGAGCGGGTCGTCGATCGCGCCGCCGTCGCTGGCCGGACCCTTCATCTGCACGAGGTCCTCGAGGAATTCGGGCTTGCCGTGCTTGCGCAGGTGGTCGCAGATCTCGCGCACTTCCCGCTCGCTGACGAATGCCCCTTGGCCGCGGATCATGCCTGCAGCGCCAGGCGGGCGGTACAGGAAGTCGCCGTTGCCGAGCAGGTCGTCGGCACCGCTCTCGTCGAGGATCACCCGGCTGTCGACCGCGCTGGTGACCTTGAAAGCCAGCCGCACCGGCAAATTCATCTTGATGAGGCCGGTGACCACGTCGGTGCTGGGCCGCTGCGTGGCGACCAGCAAGTGGATGCCCGCCGCGCGCGCCTTGGCGGCGAGGCGCGAAATCGCGACCTCGACCTCCTTGGCCGACACGAGCATCAAGTCGGCCAGCTCGTCGATCACGAGCACGATGAACGGAAGGTTGACCTGGTACTCGTCGGGATCCCAGTTCTCGGCGAGACGCTCCTTGAGCTCCTTTTCGCCGAGCGCGTTGTAATCGGTGATGTTGCGCACCCCCGCGAGCTTGAACAGGTGCAGGCGGTCCTCCATCTGGCGGGTCGCCCACTCGAGGGTGAACGGCGCGCGTTTCATGTCGGTGACCACCGGGCAAAGCAAGTGCGGAATGTCGCGGTAGAGCTGCAGCTCCACCTGCTTGGGATCGATCAGCACCAGCCGCAGCTGGTCGGGCGTGCGGGTGAGCAGCCATGAGCAGAGGATGCCGTTCAGGCACACCGACTTGCCCGAGCCGGTGGTGCCGGCCACCAGCATGTGCGGCATGACGGATAGGTCCTCGAACGCCGGCTTGCCCAGCGTGTCGCGGCCCAGGATCATCGGCAGCTTGTTGGTCTCCCACGCGACGTCGACTTCCTCGAAGACGTCTTTCATGCGCACCATCTCGCGCTTGAGATTGGGCACTTCCACGCCGACCGTCGAGCGGCCCGGCAGCGGGTAGACGATCCGCACGCCGTGCGAGCCGAGCGCGACTTCCAGGTCGTCGCGCTGGTTCTTGAGCTTCTTGACCGAGACGCCCTGCGCGAGCTGCACTTCGAAGAGCGTGAGCGTGGGGCCGCGTTCGGCGCCGACCACGCGGGCGTCCAGCCCGAAAGCGTCGAAAACCGCCTGCAGACGGCGGCCGAGGCTGTCGATCTCCGATTGCACTGCGGCGCGGTCGCGGCGCTCGCCCGGCTTGAGGATCGTCGGAGGCGGCAGGGAACCGAGCGTCGGCTGCCGTTGTTTCTTGGGCCTGAGCGGCGGCTCTTCGCTGGCGATCCGCGGCAGGCTGACGAGCCGCGCGGGCTCTTCGTCCTCCTCTTCTTCCCACTCCTCGTCTTCGTCGTATTCCGCGTCGTCCTCGTCCTCCTCTTCGTCTTCTTCGTACTCCTCGTCCTCGTCGTACTCCTCGTCGTACTCCTCGTCGTCCTCTTCTGCGTCCTCGTCCGGCTCCTCTTCGTACTCGTCGTATTCCTCATCGTCCTCGACCACCGGTGCGGCCTTGCGCCTTGCCGGCTTGGACTTGGCGCCGCGCGCGGCCGCAGCTGCGTCTTCGGCGCGTTCTTCGGCGGGACGGAACGGGCTCACCAGGCCGAGCAAGGACTGCCAGAGCCGGCTGGCGCCGCGGGTCGCGCTTTCGCGCTCTTCCTTCAGCCCGCGCTTGCGCGCCTTGAGCGGCAATTCCGGCTGCCGCAGGCCCTTGCCGGCGCGCGCCAGCATGTCGCGCACGAGCGGCACGAAGGCCCACTCGCTGGCGAGCAGCAGCGCGAGCGCGCCGACCAGAGTGAGCAGCACCGCCAGGCCGAAGGGGCCGAGCGAGTCCTGCAGCGGGCCGAACGCCGCGGGGCCGAAAGTGCCGCCGCGGCCGGTCGGCAGTCCGGGCGTGCCGTCGGCGGCGGGCGCCACACCGTAGGCCGCGATCGACACGACAAGCGTGAGCGCCACCACGCCGGCCGCCTTGACGGGCACGCCGCTCACGCCGTTTCGAAACGCCGCGGCCAAGCCCCAGAAGCAGGCGAAGAAGGGCAAGATGAACGCCGCGATTCCCAGCCGCGTCAGCGCGAGGTCGGCGATTCCGTGGCCGAACTGGCCGCAGACGTTGCGTTCCGGCGCGCCGGCTTCGTAGTCGAGCATCGCCACGAAGACGAAGACCATCACCGCCGCCAGGACCATGCCGATCGCCTGGCGGCCCTGGTCGCCGCTCACGCCTTCCCAGGTACGGCGCGCGATCCACGCGAACAGCGCGGCGATGGAGGCGAAAAGCGTTCCGACCCAGCCCAGCACGGTGCCAAGGCCTTCCGCCAGGAAGCCCATCTGCTCGGCGAGGAATCCACCCGAGGCGCGTTTCTTTTTTCTGCGGTTCCCGCCCACGGCTTCGCCGCGCATCGTAGGCGCGGGCAGGGGCACATTTCTAGCCGGACCGCGCGATGGGCGGCCAACCGCCCGAGATCAAGCCGGCCCGAGGGTGTGCCGGATGAGCGCTCGGGCGAGCGCATCCTTGCGAGAAGGACCCAGCACCCGCTCGCGCCCGGCGGCATCGAAGAGCCTCAGGGTGGCGCGCTCGGCCCCTTGCGCCTCGGGGCCGTTGAGGGCGATGAAGTCGAGCCCCTTCACGCGCAGCTTGCGCAAGGCTTCGACGCGGCCGTCGCCGGTTTCGAGAGCGAAGCCGATCGCGATCCGGTCGCCTTTGGTTGTGGCCAATTCGGCGAGAATGTCCGGATTGGGCACAAGTTCGAGGACCGGCGCGGCATCTGCCGTCCGCTTGAGCTTATCGGCGGAAGCGTGCGCGGGCCGCCAGTCGGCCACCGCCGCCGCGGCGATCACGGCGTCGCAGTGCGGCCAGAGGCGCCGGCAGGCCATCAGCATCTCCTCGGCGGTCTCGATCCGGGCGTGCGCCGCCAGCTTCGGGGCCCGCAGCGCGACCGGGCCGCTGACCAGCATCACTTCGTGGCCGGCGGCGACCAGCCCGCGCACGATCGAAAACCCCATGCGGCCGCTGCTGCGATTGCTCAAGAACCGCACGGGGTCGATCGGCTCGCGCGTCGGACCGGCCGTGACCAGCACTTTCATCGGCTTGGGGCGCTAGGCGGAAGCGACCGCTTCCACCGCGGCCGCCACGATCGCGTCGGGCTCGCACATCCGGCCTTCGCCGTCTTCGCCGCAAGCCGTGGGTCCGCTCACCGGCCCGACGCGGATCCAGCCGTCGTCCTCGAGCTGGGCGACGTTGCGCCGAACGGCCGGATGCGCCCACATCTGCGGGTTCATGGCCGGAGCGAACAGGCACGGTTTGCCCGCGTCGAGCGCAAGCGCGAGCGACAGGAGGAGGTTGGGAGCGAGGCCCTGCGCGAGCTGGCCGATCAAGTCGGCGGTCGCGGGGACGATCAGCAAGGCATCGGCGCGCCGCGCCAGCGCGATGTGGTCCATGCCCGCCGGGTCCGCCGGCGACCACTCGTCGTGCAGCGCGCGGCGTCCGGTCACGGCGGCGAATTGCAGCGGGGCGACAAGGCGCGTGGCCGCCGGCGTGAGAACCGCGGTCACGCCGTGGCCACGCCGCACCAGGCCTGACGCGAGCGCCACGGCCTTGTAGCAGGCGGCCGAAGCGCCGACGCCGAGGAGGAACTCGCTCACGCGCGCTTTCCCAGGCCCAGAAAGGCCTCGATCTCCGCAGTGGCGGTGTCCAGATCTTCGTTCACCACCACCCGATCGTACTCGCCGGCGTGGGCCATTTCCGCAGCGGCGATCGACAGCCGGCGCGCGATTTCGTCTTCGCTCTCCGATCGGCGGCCGCGCAAGCGCCTCTCGAGTTCCTCGCGCGAAGGCGGCATCACGAAGATCGACACGCTCGGCAAGCGGGAGTCGCGCACCTGCGCGGCGCCCTGGACGTCGATTTCGAGCAGGACGTCCTTGCCGGCGGCAAGGTCGGCCTCGACGTCGGCGCGGAGGGTGCCGTACCAGCGGCCGTGCACCTGGGCGCATTCCAGGAACTCGCCGGCCGCACGCCGGCGTTCGAACTCCGCGGCGTCCAGGAACCGGTAGTCCTTGCCGTCGCGCTCGCCGGGCCGCGCCGGCCGCGTGGTCGCCGACACCGAGAAACGGATCTGGGGGTGCGTCACCAGGCGCCGCCACAAGCTCGACTTCCCGGAACCGGACGGACCCGAGAGCACCACGAGCCGGCCCTGGCGCGCGGCTCCCGTGCCCTCACTCGACATTCGCCGTTTGCTCCTTGAACTGCTGGATCAGGACCTTCATCGCGATGACACCTTGGCCGATCCGCGGCGCAGTCACCTTGTTGCCGAGGGTGGTGACTTCGCGGTGGCATTCCTGCGCCAGGAAATCGACTTCCCGTCCGCATACGCCGCCTTGGTCGAGCAACTTGCGCAAGCGCTCGAAGTGGATTTCCAGGCGCGCGACTTCCTCGCGCACGTCGCCGCGTTCGGCGAGCCCGGCAAGTTCGCCGCCGAGTTCGGGAACGACCTCGACGCCGGCGTCGCGCAAGGCCTCTTGCGCGCGTTCGAGAAGACGCTTCTTGAGCGCCGCCAGGACCTTGGGAAGCTCCTTGCGGATGCGCGCCAGCTCGCGCTCCATTCTGGCGATCAGCGCGAGCAGCTCCTTGGCGAGCCGGACACCCTCCTTCTCGCGCGATTCGATCAAGGCGTCGAGCGCCTGGTCGAGTCCTTGCTCCATGCACCGCGCGACGGAACGGCCGACCTTCTCGTCTTCGTCGGGGGTCTCGAACGCACCGGGCAGCGCAAGCAGTTCGCCGAGCGAAGGGTCGCGCACTTCGAGGCCGAGTTCCTTTTCGGCGGCCCGCCACTCGCGCAAGTAGCGGCGCAGGGCGCCGGCGTCCGGCACCGCGGTGCGCGCCTCGAGCAAGCGCACGCGGACGTTGCCCTGCACGCTGCCGCGGCTGAGGCGCCGGCGCAGCGCGGCTTCGAGCGCGGTCTCGTTCTCGAGCCGGTCGCCGGGCAAGCGCAGCTTGAAGTTGAGGCCTTTGCCGTTGACGCTGCGAAGTTCGACGTCGACGGCGGCGACCTTGTTTTCGGCGCGGCCCCGCCCGTAGCCGGTCATGCTGCGCAAGGGCTGGCTCCTGGACTCCGGCGAGCTCGCCATGGAATCAGCCGGGTCCGGGCCGGCTGCCGGGCTTGACCGCGGGCGCGGCGCCCGCGCGGCACAGCGGGCAATCGGCCGGCGCCCACGACGGAACTTCGAGGTCGGCGAGCCGGAAATAGGGCAGCGCGCCGAACGGGCTGGGGCCGCCGCTGCGGTTTACCAGCGAGGCGACGCCGACGGCCTCGACTCCCTGGTCGCGCAGCAGCGCGAGCACTTCGCCCGCGCTCTTGCCGGTGGTCACCACGTCCTCGGCGACCAGCACCCGCTCGCCGGGCGAGATCTCGAAGCCCCGGCGCAGCGCGAAGCCGCCTTCGGGAACGCGCTCGGCGAAAATACCCCGCACGCCGAGCGCGCGCGCCAGCTCGTAGGCGAGCGTGACGGCCCCCATCGCCGGACCGAGCACGACTTCGCAAGGCCGCGCTTCGCCGGCCGCTTCGCGCACCACGGTGGCGAGGTCCTCGCAAACGCTCGCGGCGATCTGCGGGTGCTGGAGCATGCGTGCGCACTGCACGTAGCGGCCGGCGTGACGTCCCGAGGAAAGCAGGAAGTGCCCGTCGAGCAGTGCGGCGCTCTTGCGCAGCGCCGCGAGCGTGCGCTCCGCGGCGGCGCTCACCAACTCAGTTTCCGCCGCCACCTTCGCCCGCACCACTGCCCGGATTGATCGGCGCGCCGATTCCGCCGGGCTGATTCTGCATGAGCGAGCCCGAGTCGGCGTCCTTGGCGGTCCAGTGCGCCGCCATCGCCGAAAGGACGAAGGCCGCGAACACGCCGAAGGTGAAGCGGTTGATGCCGCCGGCGCGAACGCCGAAGGTCTCGGTGCCGCCGGAGCCGAATGCGTCGGTCAAGCCGCCACCCTTGCCCTCTTGGAGCAGGATGATCAGCGTGAGGACCAACGCGGACAGGGAGAAGACGGTGTAGAGCAGGAACTGGATCATGCCGGGATTCCCGATCCCTGGCCGGCGGAGGCCGCAGCCAGAATGGGTCCGAACGAATCGATCTTGAGGGATGCGCCGCCGACCAGCGCGCCGTCGACGTCGGGCTGGGCGAGCAGCTCGGCGGCGTTCTCGGCTTTGACGCTCCCCCCGTAGAGAACGGGGAGCTTGGCCGCGACTTCGGCGCCCAGGATACCGCCGACGATGCGGCGGACTTCGGCGTGGGCCTCCTGGGCCGTCGCCGCGGTCGCCGTGCGGCCGGTTCCGATCGCCCAGACCGGCTCGTAGGCGAGCGACAGCCGTCCGGCATCGCTCGCGGCCACCGCCCCGAGCGCCGCTTGGACCTGGCGGCCCAGGACCTCGAAAGTGCGGTCGGCCTCCCTTTCCGCCAGGGTCTCGCCCAGGCAGATCATGACCTCCATGCGCGTGCGCAAGACCGCGGCGACCTTGGCCGCGATCCGGTCGTCGCTCTCGCCGAAGACGTGGCGGCGCTCGGAATGCCCCACCAGCACCATGCCGACGCCCAGGTCCTCGAGCATGGCCGCTGCGACCTCGCCGGTGAAGGCGCCCTGCTCGGCCTCGTGGCAGTTCTGCGCGCCGAGGACCACCCCGCTGCCCATCAGGGCGGCGCGGACGGTCTCCAGGTGCACGTAGGTGGGGAACACGACGCAGCGGCGGCCCGCCGCCCCGCCGTGGGCCGTGGCGACCTCGCGTGCGAGGACGTCCGCCCCGGCCTTGTCGAGGTGCATCTTCCAGTTGCCGGCGATGACGGGGGTGCGCTGCATGTCCGCGGTTCCGGTCGCGAACTCCGCCTCCGAAGGGAGACCGGCGCCGGCCGAGCCGGGAAATGTACCACTCCTGCGGGCACCGCCCAGGCCGTCCTGGAGCGCGGCTATGCTCGGCCCCGCTCGCGCGGTGGGTGATCCGGGCGCGGCTCGGGAGCCGGCTCCCGTCCTGTTTCCCATTCCCTCCCCCGCGCCGCCCCCAGCCCATGGACCGCCTGGAGAAGGAGGAACAGGAGTACCGGCGCCTCCACCCGGCCGCGTGCAAGGCTCGCGAGTCGCGCGGGCGCAAGCACGCCGAAGAGCCGGACCTCTGGCGCACTGCCTTCGAACGCGACCGCGACCGGATCATCCATTCGACGGCATTCCGGCGCCTGGAGTACAAGACGCAGGTCTTCGTCAACCACGTCGGCGACCACCACCGCACGCGCCTCACCCACTCGCTGGAAGTCATGCAGGTCGCGCGCTCCCTGGCGCACTGCCTCGACTTCAACGCGCCGCTGGTCGAGGCGATCGCGCTCGCGCACGACCTCGGCCACCCGCCGTTCGGCCACGCCGGCGAGCGCGCCCTCGACGCCGTCATGGCCGCGCACGGCGGCTTCGACCACAACGCCCAGAGCCTGCGCGTCGTTACCCTGCTGGAGCGTCGCTACCCGGCGTTCGACGGGCTCAATCTGACGTGGGAGACGCTGGAGGGGCTGGTCAAGCACAACGGCCCGCTTGTCGAGGCTGACGGCCGCCCGGTGGCCCGTCATGCCGATGGGTTGCCGTTCGCGATCGTGGAGTATGCCGCCCAACAGGACCTGTGGCTCGCCACGTAT
>DASWJW010000139.1:0-4251 GCA_036396955.1 Planctomycetota bacterium | reverse complement strand
AGCAAGTAGTGCGGCGCGGTGGTGGCGGTGACCGGCTGTCCGGAGGCCGCGGCGGCGGCGACAAGGCGCGCGCCTTCCACGCTCGACACGTGGAATACGTGCAACGCCAGTCCGACTTCGGCGGCGACGCGAACGGCGTCGCGGATGCTCGCGACTTCGGCCTCGACCGGGCGGCGCAAATCGTGCCGGTCCTGTTCGGAGGGCGTGAGAGTCGCGGCGACCCGCTCCATCACGGCGTTGTCCTCGCAGTGAGCGACGACCTTGACCCCCGCCGCTGCCGCGGCGCCGAACCAGCGGCGCAGCGTGGCTTCGTCCTCGACTCCGGCAGCGCCCGTGCTGCAGCCCAGAAAGCACTTGAACGCCGGCGTGCGGGGCGCCATCGCCGCGAGCTCCAGCAAAGACTCCTCGACCAGGCTAGCGTAGCAGCCGTAGTCGGCGTGCGAGCGGCCCTCGCGGCCGGCGAGCTTGGCTTCGAGGAGGGCACGGCTCGTGACGAGCGGCGGGTTGTTCTGGATCTCGAGCACGGTGGTGACTCCGCCGTGCAAGGCACCCGCCGTGCCCGTGGGGTAGCCTTCCTTGCGTTCCAGCCCGGGCTCGCGGAAATGCACGTGGCAATCGACCAGGCCCGGGAGCAGCCAACGGCCGTCGAGATCGACGATTTCCTCGCCCGCGGCTTCGAGCCCGCTGCCGATTTCGGCGACGCGGCCTTGCCGATCGGTGCGCAGGTCCTGCGCGGCAAGGAAACTTCGTCCGTCGAACAAGCGGCCGCCGCGGAACAGCCGCGGCAAGGGGGTCGCGGGGCCGGTCGCACCGCGGCTCATTTCCAGAGCACCACCACGGCCGTCCGGTCGTCGTCGCGTGCGCCTGCCTGGAAGCGGCCGACTTCGGCGAAGACGCGTTCGATCAGCGCCTCGGCGCCGCTATCCGTCCCCGCGGCCGCGCTCGCCAGGCGTTCGCGACCGAACACGGTGCCCTCTTCGTCGCGCGCTTCCACCAGGCCGTCGCTGTACACCAGCAATCCGTCGCCGCTGCGGAGCCCATCGACCTGCTGGGAAACATGCGCGACGTCGACGTCGATGCCGAGCGGCGGCCCGGTCGCGCCGAAGTACTGATCGTTTCCGCCGCGCCGCAACAGCGCCTCGGAATGGCCGGCGCTCGCGTACGCGATGCTGCCGGCGTCCGCGTCCACGACCGCCAGGAACATGGTGAGGAAACGACCGGGGTCGATGGTCTCGCGCAGATTGGCGTGCACGCGCGTGAGCAGTTCGCCGGGGTCGGGCACCAGCGGCAGCAGGGCCCGGACCTCGCCGCGCGCTTCGGCCGCCAGCAGCGCCGGCCCCACGCCATGGCCGCTGACGTCGGCGACGCAGAGGCCGAGCCGACCGTCGGCGAGCAGGATGAAGTCGTAGAAGTCGCCGGACATCTCCTCACAAGGCACACAACGGCCTGCGACGTCGAGGCCGGGGATGCGCGGCGCGCGGCGCGGCAGGAGGTCGCGCTGGATTTCCGCTGCCAACTCCAGTTCGCGGCCCATGCGCGCCCGCTCCCGCGCCTCGGCGAGCAGGTGCGCGTTGTGCACGGCGATCGCCGCCTGCCGCGCGAGCGCCTCGAGCAGTTCGCCGTCGGCTTCGCTGAAAGTCTTGCGCTGCACACGCGAGTCGAGGTAGATCACGCCGAGGGTCTGATCGCGCATCCGCAAGGGCGCGCACAAGACCGACTGGAGCCGCAATTCGAAGATCGACTGGCTGGCGTCGAGCAGTTTGTCGTCGCCGGCGGTCTCCTGGGTGACCGTCCGGCATTCCCGGAGGGCGCGCTGGACGACCGTCGTGGAGAAGGCCACTTCCTCGGCCGCGATGGCGCTGCCGTCGGCCAGGCGCGCGATCCGTGCCTGCAGGCCGTCGCCGTCGTCGAGAAGGAGCAGGGCGCGCTCGGCCTTGGAAAGCTCCAGGCTGCGAGCCAGGATCCGGACCAGCACTTCGTCCAGCTCGAGCGTCGAGGACAGATCGGCCAGCGCCTCGAGGAGGATGCGGTCCACGCCCCGGCCGGACCCCGGATCGGAATCCCGCCCGGCCTTGGCAGGGGGATCGTCGGGAAGGCGCGCGTCCTTGCGGTTGTTTCGGAACATGCTGGGCCCCCAGGGGGACAGGGCTACACTACGACCGAGGGTAGCCGAGTGGACCGTTCCGTCCCACAACGCGCGCCTTCGCGGCCGGCCCCGCAGCGATTTTCCGACCATGGGAGCCGACCCTCGCCCGCTGAGATTCCATGAAGCTTGAGACCCATCTTGCCGACGACCACGCAGTGCTGCGACTGGTCGGTGATTTCGAAACCTATGCCGTCAGGGACTTCCTGGACGGCGTGCAATCCGTGCGCGACCAGGGCCACAGCCTGCTGGTGCTGAACATGCGCCGGGTCAAGTTCGTGAACTCGACCGCGATCGGGGCGATCTTGCGGGCCCGCAAGGAGCTTTCGGCGGCCGGCGGCGGCGTCGCGCTCGCGCGTTCGTCGGCGTTCGTCCGCGATGTCTTCAGCAAGCTCGGCCTCGACCCAGTGCTGCCGCAGTTCGAAGAAGAAGACGAGGCTGCGGCGGCGCTCTTGGAAGACGCCGGCAAGCGCCAAGTCGCGGCCACGCCGGGCGGAGACGAGGCCGCGCTGTTCTTCCGCTTCTACGCGCAGGAAAAGGCGGACCTTCTCGGCGGCACCGGCGTCGGCGCCGGCGAGATTTCGCTGCTCGATCTCGACGGGATCACCTTCGCCTGGGAAAGCCGCAAGTCGCGGCTCTCCGAAGCCGATCTCAAGAAGCTGTTCTCCAACGGCGCCGAGGTCGAAGTCAAATTCCGGCTGCCGCTCTACAGCAAGGCGACCTACTACGTGAGCCGAGCCCGGGTCGAGTCGCTGAACGTCGTCGGCAAGGGCGTGCGCGTTCGGGCCATCTTCACTGGGCTGGACGACGATGCTGCGCAGGCCGTGCGCCAATACGTCGCCGACATGAAGCTAGTCCGCGACGAGCTCGAACAAGCCCAGCGCGGAAGCTAGGCCCGCACTCCGGGCCGCCGGCCAGCGGAGTTCGGCTCCGCGCGACCACCCGTACCAGCATGAGTCGATCCGCAATCCTCCTCGCCCGGCTTCTGGTCGCAGGCGCGCTGTTCACACCCCTGCTGCAGGGACAGTCCCGCTTCGACCTCCGCGAAGTCGCGTGGACCATTGCGCCGGACCCGGGCGGCGACGCGATCGCGATGAAGATGCAGCTCGCGCCGCTTCAGGCGCGCGAGCGCATGGTGTTGAGGATCCCGCTCTGGCGCCCCGGTTCGTACCGCTATGACGCCTTCCAGGACCGTATTTCCGGACTCCGCGCGATCGACCAGGACGGCCAGGACCGCGCGATCCTCGCCCTCGATCCACGCACCTGGGAAATCGAGACCAGCGGCGTCACGGCGCTCACCGTGAGCTACCAGCTCGCCGTCGAGAACGATGCCGAGGACGGCGCGGCCCCGGCGGTCCACCTGAACGGGCCGATGACCTTTCTCTACTTGGAGGACGCACGCGAGCTGCCGCACAGTCTGCGCGTCGATCTGCCACGCGATTGGGACATTGCGTCCGGGCACCGCGTCGACCCCGCGGAGCCCAAGGTCCGGCGGGCGCCGAATTACGACGTGTTCGTGGACTGCCCCATCGCCCTCGGCGCGCTCGAACGGCACGGTTTCGTCGCGCACGGCAGGCCCTTCGAAATCGTCCTGCTCGGCAAGCTGCCCACCGAGGCGCAATTCCCCCGCGCGGACTGGATCGAGACGGTGCGGACGATCAGCGAGGCCGCCTACGACGTCGTGGGCGACTTCCCCTTCGACCGCTACGTCTACCTGTTCCTGTTCAACGACATCGGCGGCGGCTACGGCTTGGAGCACCTGAATTCTACGACCATCGCCTGGAACCACCGCATGATCAAGGCGGGCCAGACCGTCGGCCTGGAAAGCGTGACGGCGCACGAGTTCTTCCATCTCTGGAACGTCAAGCGCATCCGCCCCAGCCAGCTCGGGCCTTTCGACTATTCGACGGACGTCCGCACCAAGGACTTGTGGTGGCTCGAAGGCGTGACTTCGTATTACAACGACGTGATCCTGCAGCGCGCCGGGCTGCGCGCCGAGGAGAACTGGTTCTGGGAGTCGCAAGCGCAGAACTTCCGCAACGTCCTTGCGCAGCCCGGATACGGGCTGGTGTCCCCGGAACGCTCCTCCTGGACCGTCTGGGAGCCCA
>DASWJW010000138.1:0-12199 GCA_036396955.1 Planctomycetota bacterium | reverse complement strand
CTCTGATCGAATACACGCTCTCGCTCGTGGCCGCCACGCGCGAGCACGGGCAGCTGTTGCTCGGCGCCAGCCCGCGCGCGAGCCTGGGGCTGGTTCGCGCCGCACGCGCGCACGCTCTGGTCGAAGGCCGCGCGTTCTGCGTGCCCGACGATTTCAAAGCGCTCTTCGTGCCCGTGATCGGCCACCGCATCATCGCCGGTCCGGGGCGCAGCGACCGGGACGGCGAAGAACTGCTCGCCGAGATCCTCGACCGCACGCCGGTCCCCGAGTGAACGCGGCGTGGAGACCGGCGCGCCCGCCCGCTCCTTGCACGTGCGCCCGACGGCTTCGGGGCTGACGCTGTTCGCGCTGCTGCCGGCACTGGCGCTCGGCACCCTCGCCGGCCTGCCCGCCGCCTTGGCCGCGGCGCCTTTCGGCGTCCTGGTCATCGCGCTGTGGCTGGGCCGGCGCAACCTGACGGCGGTGCGACCGCACTTGCCGCAAGCCTGCACGGCCTTCGCTTGGGAGTCCTTCCGCTTGCCGGTCGAGCTCGCGCACCGCGGCGGCGGCGGACCGGTCCGCGACCTCCTGCTCGCCCACGGCCGGCCTGCCGGGCGCGCGCTGCGCCTGTGCGGCCACCTCGCCACGCTCGAAGCGGATGCTGTGGAGCGCGTCGAAGTGCGCTTCCGTCTGCCGCGGCGCGGCCGCCACCGCAGCCACGAGCTGACCCTGCTGTCGACGTTTCCGTTCGGCTTGTGGGAGTGGCGCGCCGGATACGAGCTGCCCGCCGACCTGCTGGCGCTGCCGCGGCTGGGAGCGGTGCGCGACGTGGACGCCAAGGCGGTCACCGCCGGCCTCGACAGCGGCGCCCGCCGGCGCAGCTTGGAGGAGGAATTCCATTCCTTGCGGCTGTGGCGCGAAGGCATGAGCCGCCGCCGCATCCACTGGCGCGCGTCGGCGCACCAGCGGCGGCTGGTCGTTTCCGAAATGCACGGCGGGCAGCGGCCCGAGATCGTCCTCGCGCTCGGCGCGGCCGCGGCTGCGGAGGACGGCGCCCACCGCCGGTCCTTCGAGCGCGCCGTCAGCCTGCTCGCCACGCTCGCGGAGCACTTCTTGCGGCTCCGTTTCCGCACCACCCTGCACGTGGCCGGGCGCGCGGACCTGCATCTCGACGGGCTGCAAGGCCGGCAAGGCCTGTACCGCGCGCTGAGCGCGCTCGCCGAACTTCCGCTGCTGGTCGGCGATGCCGACGCGGCCGCGCGCGCCGCAGCCTCCCTCGGGCCCGCGATCCTGGTGCGCACGGGCGGCAAGGTCCGCGCGCGCGGAGCGGGCGGACGCGTTCTCGACGTGCCGCTGGTGCTCGACGTCGATCATCCTTCGATCCGCACGCGCTTCGACCCCGACGGCCGTGCCGGACGGCTCGCGGGCGGCGGCATCGGCTGGAGCGCGGCATGACGCGGCCCGGGGCCTGGCAGCGGCTCGGCGAGCACGCCCTTGATCGGAGGATCGTCGCGGCGCTGGCCGCCACGACCGCCGCCGCGGCTCTCACGGCCTTGCCCGCCATGGTCGCGGCGGCGCGCGCGCAGAGCCGGACCACGCTCTGGATCTCCGCCGCGCTTCTCCTGCTCGCCGGACCCGCCGGGTACGCGCGCCGCATGTCCGGCAGCCGGCGGCCCCCCGAACACCGGCTGCAGATCGACCGGATGTTCGCGCTGCTGATCGCCGCCGGCTTCTTGACCGTCGCGTCCGGCGGCTTCTTCTGGGTCGTCCTGGCCTGCACCCTGCTCGCCCAGGGCCTCCTGCTCGCGCGCACCAGGGAAGCGCAGTCCGGGCGCATGATCGTGCTCGCCGCTCTCCTCCAAGGAGCCTTCGCGACGAGCGTCGGCGGCGGACCGCTCGAGTGGCTGATGCTCGCCGCCACGCTGGCGGCCGGCCTGGTGGCGCTGATCTGGGTCGAAGCCCGGGCCAGCCGCGACCGGATCGTCCGCCGCAGCCTGGTCTGCGTTCCCGGCCGGTTCGGAATGCGGCGCGCCGTGCTCGCTTTGGTCTGCGCGACACTGCTGCTCTCCAGCGCCCTCTTCGGCACCTGGGCCCAGCGCAAGCTCGTGCCGCCGCGCAAGGCGCGGCTCGATTCTGCGTCGCTCGAAGCCCTGGTCGCCGACGGCGCCGCCGCAGCCCCCGAGGCGGCCGGCCCGGACGACGATGGCACGGCGGATGGCCCCCCGCGCGTCTTCCCCACCCAGCTGCGCTTCGGGCGCAGCCTGCAGACGCCGCG
Organism: Planctomycetota bacterium; assembly: GCA_036396955.1. Classification (GTDB taxonomy): domain Bacteria; phylum Planctomycetota; class UBA1135; order UBA1135; family UBA1135; genus DASWJW01. The sequence continues at coordinate 9,945 of DASWJW010000138.1, read as the reverse complement.
ATCCGACCGGGTGATCACCGTGTACGCCGATCCCAAGAGCGCGCCGCCGCGGTTCGGACCGGACCGGCCGCTCCATCTCAAGGCCGGCACGCTCGACCGCTTCCAGGTGGACGGCATGGCCGCGACCGGCCGCGCCGCGCAACTGCTGCGGGACGCCGACGACGGACGCGACGACGGCTGGATCGTGCGCGACCGTCCCCGCGCGGACGAAGACCTGGTCGACCTGCGGATCCGCCAGCTCGCGCTGCGCTTGCCGGACAGCGAAACGGTTGCCTTGTTCCTTCCCGAACCCGTGCTGGCGGTGCAAGCCGAACAGCTGCTGCTGCGGCCCGGCGGCGGCTTCGCCCGCGAATCCGTGCCGGCCGAGAGCTTGAGCTACCGCGTGGTCACGCGCCCCGCCCGCGCCGACCGGGCGGCCACGGCGGTAGCCGATCCCGGGACCGACCCGCGCTGGCTGCAGCTCCCCGTCCGCGCACCGCATGCGGCCCGGCTCGCCGCGGCCGCGGCCCGGGTGCGCGCGCAAGCCGCCAGCCCGCAGGATCTGGTCCGCGCGGTCGTACGCCACTTCGCGGCGTACGAGTACTCGCTCAACGTGCCGCCGACGCCCGGCATCGAGGGGCTGGCGGACTTTCTCGACGCGCGTTCGGGTTACTGCAGCTACTTCGCCGCCGCAGCCACCTGGTTCCTGCGCAGCGGCGGCGTGCCCTGCCGCGTGGCGATCGGCTACCGGGTAAGCCGTTGGAGCGAGGCCGAGAACGCGTGGTTCGCCACCGCGGCCAACGCGCATGCCTGGGTCGAGCTGCTGCTGCCGGACGGCAGCTGGGAGGCCTTGGAAGTCACCCCGGGGCGGCGCCTCGAGTCGGCGATCGCCGCGGCCGAGGCCGCATCCGGTGCGGACTCCGTGGCAAGCACCGGCGAGGCTCCGGCCGCAGCCCCTACGCAGTCCGGCGCAGCCGCCTTGGAATCCGGCGGCGCCGCACAGCCGCTCTGGAAACAGGACGGCACGCTGCTCGGCATCGCAGCGCTCGCGGCGCTGGCCGCGTTGCTGCTGGCGCGCTTTGCGCGCAGCGGCGGACCGGCCGCCGAAGGACACGATCCGCGGTCCGCCGCGGACGCCGCCCCCGCCGCGCGTCTGGAGTTCGACGCCTGGCACCGGCTGCTGCGCGCGCTCGCAAAGCTAGGTCTTCCCAAGTCGCGCAGCGCCACGCCGCGCGAATATGCAAGCGCGCTCGCCGCCCATCCGGCGCTGCCGCTCGCCGCGCTGCCGGAATTCGCCGAGGACCTCTACCGGCGCCGCTTCGGCCACCAGGACGGCGATCCCGCGGTCGCGGCGGCGCTCGCCACGCTCGCCGCGCGGATCGAAGCGCACAAATAGCCCGGCGCGGGGGCCCGCAGCTTCAGAAAGCGGGCGGGACTTCGATGCGGATCCCGTCGAAACTCGCCAGCACGACCTGGCGCAGCGCGGCCCACTCGCGGCGGAGGATGGACGCCGTCACCACCACCTGCACGCCTTGCTGCAGGAAGATCATGCCGTGGAATTGCAGGTCTTCGGGAGCGCCGGGAACGCTGCCGTGGAATTGATAGCGCAGCACCTCGTGCTCGCCGACCTGCTCGCGCTTCATCCACTCGAGTTCGATCCCCGGAAGCGCGGCGAACTGCCGACGGTTCTCGGCCTCGAGCGCGTCGAGGTCCTTGCCGAAAGTCGGCGCGCCGACCACGTTGAAATTGTTGGCGAACGCCGTCAGTTCCGACGCGCGGGCGAGCAGCGGCATGCCGCCGCGCTCCTGGGCGGTCCAGCCGGCGGGCGCGGGAATCCGCAGGCCGTGGAGCGGATGCACCCAGTCGCCGGCGGCGAGCCTCGGTGCGAGCACCGCACGCCCGCGCCGGTCCTCTTCGAGCGCCGCGGTCGACGCGGCGTCGGCTGCGACCACCGGGGCGTCGAACGCCGTCGCCGCCATGGCGCGGTCCAGGATCTCCGCCAGCGGGCCCGGCTGCGGGCGGCCGCGGACCGGCACGACCTGCACCCAGTCGACCGCACGCCCGCGCCGGACCGCGCCGTCGAGGCCCTTGAAAGCGAGCGTGTCGGCGAACTGTTGCGCGTCTTCGGGCCGGTCCCACACCGTACGCCACAAGAACGCCGCGTCGCCGTTCTGCAGCCGGTAGACGGCGAGCTTGTCGCCGTCCCAGCCGCAAGCGGCGAACCACGCGGCTTCGCGCGCGGTGCCGGTCACGAGCAGGAACGCGTACAGCGCCATCTCGCCGCCGACGTCTTCGTGCACCAGCTGCGCGGCTCCCGCGGCCTCCGGCCACGCGGGGAGCGTGACGGCGGTGGGCTCGTCGCGGCCGCGCTTCTCCGCGTGCAGGATCTGCTCGGTCGACGCCGGCAGCTCGGCGAAGGCTTGCTGGACCGCCGGCCAGCCGCCGGCGCGCAGCCGCTCGAGCAAGAGCCGCTGCCCATAGGTGTAGACCATCGAGACGTGCTCGCCGGCGAGCAGGCGCGCGAGGTCTCCGTCCACGTCGGCGGCTTCGAGATCGGCGACTTCGACGCCGTCCTGGCGCGCCTGCCGCGCTTGCGCCACGAGCTGCGCCTCGCCCTCGACGAGGCACTGGACGATGCGCACGTTCTCGAGCGTCCGCGGCCGGCCGCCGAACAGGGACTCGAAACCGTGCACCTGGTCGCGCCAGGCATGCGCGAGTTCGTGGGCGACCAGGAAGGTGGGGTCGGCGCCAGGTACCTGCGCGTCGTCGAAGAACACCAGGGCATCGCGGTCCCACTGGTAGTAGGCGAGGAACGACGCGGCCAGGCCTTGGAGCATCTCCGCGCGCATGCGCGCCGAGTCGGGGGTCGAAACCGCGCCGAACGCGCGGAACACCGGGTGGATGCCTTCGAAATAGCTGGGCGGAAAGAACAGGTCCTGCTGGCGGTCGAGGTCCGCGGCGCCCGCCGCCCGGTCGCCGGATTCGATCCGGACGCGAGAGAGATCGAGCTCGAAGCCGAGCGCCGCCAGGTCGGCGGCCAGCGCGGCGACGAGCGCGCGAGCGCCGGCGTCCGCCGGATGCAGCGTCGCCGGCCCCGCGGCGGCCGGCTGGCGGGGCGCGGCTCCCGACGGTTCCATCCAGGAGCGCTTCACGCTGGCGCTTGAGGAATCGGCCCCCGACGGTTCCTGCCCGCTGCCGCCGCAAGCCCCGGCGGCCAGGCCCAGGACCGCCAGGATCGAAACGGTGCGGCGCGGACTACTCGTCGTAGCCACGCAATTCGCGGAGCCAGATGTTGCGGTAGCGGACCGGGTTGCCGTGGTCTTGGAGCTCGATCGGTCCGCGTTCGGGGTGCTTGGTGTACTTCCCCACCACGCGGTGACCCGTAGCGCCGAGATACGCGCGATCATGATGGACCAGCACGCTGTTGTGGAAGATCGTCACGCGCGCCGGCTGGCGCACCGTGCCGTCGTCGGCGAAACGCGGCGCCTGGAACATGATGTCGTAGCTCTGCCACTGGCCCGGCGGGCGGCTCGCGTTGACGAGCGGCGGCGTCTGGCCGTAGAGAGCCGCGGCTTGGCCGTCGGGATAGGTGGGATTCTCGAAGGAGTCGAGGATCTGCACCTCGTAGCGCCCCATCAGGAACACGCCGCTGTTGCCGCGGCCTTGGGAATCGCCCTTCACCTCGGCCGGAGTCGCAAATTCCACGTGCAGCTGGATGTCGCCGAACTCCTGGCGGGTGCGGAGCGAGCCGGTGCCGTTGACCTCCATCGCGCCGTCGACCAGCTTCCAGCGCGGCTCGCCGCCGCCGCCGGTCCACGCCGAGAGGTCGCGGCCGTCGAAGAGGACGACCGCATCCGCCGGGGGCGCGACCAGTCCGTAGTCCGGCCTCGCGGGGCCGGGTGCGATTTCGCGCGGTTGCGGGCGCGTGCCGTCGTGAACCCGCCAGGCCGAATTCGGCAGCTTGGGGGTGTCGGAATAGCCGATGGGGTCTTGCAGGAGCAAGGCACCCGATGCGAGCACGAGGACGGCTTGAACGCGGTGTTTCATGGATTCTCGGGGGTAGCCGGGGAAAGCCCTGACGCCGTGGCACCACGGCGGCGGCATTCTAATGCTCGGATCCGTACCCCGATCGGCCGTCTCCTGGGTTACGCTGGCGGGGTTCCTGGATAACACCCGCTGGGAGAGTGGCCCGGTCCACGCTGGCTCCCCGAATCGCTCGATCCCCGAAAACTCCGAAAAATGGGGCCAAGAGCATCATGTTCGGAGCGTCCTCATTGGGTTACTAATTCGCTTGGTGGTCAGGGGGCCCGTCCCATGTTCCTGTTCGCAAACATCCTTTTCGCAGTCGCCGGCTTCGGCGGCCCTGGCATCGACGAGGCTCCGCCGCCCGCGGCGGGATTCGTGCAGCACGACGGCGAAGTCGAGATCGACAACGGCGCGATCCGGTATGGCACCGCCGGCGATTTCGATCCGGACCAGAAACACAAAGTCGGCGTGCTTCTTTCGACCGAGGTCTACGAGGCGATCCCCGCTTACCAGACCGTCAAGTCCGAGAAGATTCCACCCGACTCCGCGCGCTACGCGCAGTTGATGAAGCAGGCGACCCGCGCGTACCGCGCCGCGCTGACCAAGGTCGCCAAGGACAACGGCTACGTGCTGCTCGTCGAGCAAGGCGGCATCCGTGGCTATCCGGTGACGGAAGTCACCGCGGACGTCATCGCCGCGTTCTAGCGGCCGCGGACCGACTCCGCGGCGGACCGGGAGCGCTTGCCGAGAGCCTGGCGGCGGAGGGCTACGATGGCCGGGTGCGGGTCCGCACCATCTTCCGTCCGCTCGCAGCGCTGCTGTGCCTGCTGCCCACGGCGCCCGCCCAGGATCAAGCGGCGGCGGAGCCCGGTCTCGAAGCGCGCATCCACCGCGCGATCGACCGCGGTACCGACAGCCTGCTGCGCACGCAGCAGCTCGACGGCTCCTGGCGCGAGAACCAGCCCGGCTTCTCCAGCGGCAGCACGGGACTCGCGGTGCAGACCCTTCTCAAGTGCGGCGTGCCGCCGGCGCATCCGAGCCTGGTGCGCGCGATGGAATACCTGCGCGCCGTGCCGCCGGAGAAGACCTACTCCGTCGCCACGAACTTGATCGCCTACTGCCAGTACGGAGCGGAAGGCGACGGCGGCCGGATCGAGGAACTTTGCGCGCGCCTGCTCGACACGCAGGATTCCGGAGGCGGATGGGCGTATCCGGACGGCGCGGTCGACCTCTCCAACACGCAGTACGCCGCGCTGGCGCTGCGCGAGGCAGTCAAGAGCGGGCACGTGCGCGTCCCGAAGGAAGTCTGGCTCGAACTCGCCGGCGTGGTGCTCGCCCACCGCCGCGACCTGGCCGGCGCAACGGCGCGCACCGGGGTTCCGAGCGCCGCGGGCTTCGGCTATGCGCCGAACCGGGATCCGACCGGCAGCATGACCGCGGCGGCGGTCGGGGTGCTGTCGATCTGTGCCGAGCAGCTCGGCCGTCTGCCGCGCGAACACGAAGCCGCGCGCGTGCAAGGCCTGGCGTGGCTTGGCGAACATTTCGCCGTCGACCACAACCCCAACCCGGTGAGCAAAGTGCCTGGCGTGTGGCATGGCGAAGACGCGCACACGCTCTACTTCCTCTACGGCATCGAACGGGTGGCCGGGCTGCTCGATCTCGAACGCATCGGCGAACACGACTGGTACGAGCGCGGCGCCACCGAGCTGGTGGGCCGCCAGGACGGCACCGGGCTCTGGCTCAGCAACCAGGCCAACACCTGTTTCGCGCTGCTCTTCCTTTCCCGCGCGACGAGCCGGGCGGCGACCGGCACGCGCGCAGGAGCGGCGAGCAAGGCCTGGGGCTTCGACGACAGCGGCGCCGACGTCTCCGTGCGCGCCGCCGGCGACGCGCCCACCGCGGTGTGGATCTCGTCCTTCGGCCCCAGGCTTCTCGAAGAAGTCGAATGGGACGGCGAAGCCGGCGCGGGGCCGCGGGTGGTGCGCGTCGACTACTTTGCGGCGGCGGAAGGAACTCCGCTCGGCGATGCGGAACGGATCGGCACGGTCGCCGGCGACCCGTCGCGGCCGGCGGGCAAGCAGCGGTTCGCTTTGCAGCACCGCTTCTTGCGGCCCGGGCGCTGGCAGGTGCGGGCCGACGTCACGGTGCTGCTTCCCGACGGCTCGCTCGGCGAGGAATCTTCGCTCGAAGTCGTCACCGCGCGGCCGCTCGAGATCCCGATCCACTACGCAAGCGAGCCGTACTTGCTGGAGTACGCGCGGGATCCGGCGCGCAACCTCCTCGCGGGCCGTGCCGTCACCGCGCGGGCGAGCAGCATGTTCGACGAAGGCAGCTGGCGGCCCGAGTTCGCGGTGGAGAATTGCCGCGCGCGCGCGTGGCTGTCGGCCAACGAGGACGTTGCCCCGTGGCTCGAAATCGAGATCGGCCGGCGCGGCGTCAAAGCGAGCCGCCTGCTGCTCAGCCATCCCGAGCACCAGCCGCCGCACCTTCAAGCGCGCGTGCGCGTGGTCGAGGTGTTCGTGAACGGCGCCAAGGAAGGCATCCTGGTCACGATGGACCCCAACCCCTTGCGCAAGACTGTGGTCGACCTGGGCCGGGCGCGGATGCTGCGCAAGCTCGAGCTGCGCGTGCGGGAGATCGCAGGCGGCCGCGAGAGCCTGCTCGCGGTCGGTTTCGGCGAAGTCGAACTCCAATTGCCGCGCTAGGCTGGCGGCGTGCCCGCGCCCGCACCGCCGCCGCTCCGCCCTGCGCCGACCCGGCGCGAGGCGCTCGTCCAGGCCCTGGCCTTGTCTTGCACGAGTCCGGGCATCTTGGCCGCCGCGCGGCGGCTCCCGCCGCGCGGCGCGGCCATGCGCTTCGGCCTGGTCACCTGGATGTGGGGCGCCGACTACGCCTTGCCGGACTTGCTGCAGGTCTGCGAGCGGACCGGGATCAAGGGCCTCGAATTGCGCACCACGCAGCTCCACGGCGTGGAGCGCGATCTCGGCGCCGCGGCACGCGCGCAAGTGAAGGCGCGGTTTGCCGCAGCTCCGGTCGAACTGGTCGGGATCGGCAGCGACGAGCGCTTCGACGATCCCGACCCCGCCAAGCTCGAGGCCGCGATTCAAGCGAGCTTGGCGTTCCTGCAGCTCTCCCACGACGTCGGCGGTTCGGGCGTGAAGGTCAAGCCCGACTCCTTCCACGCCGGAGTTCCGCGCGAGCGGACCATCGAGCAGATCGGCCGCAGCTTGAACAAGCTCGGCCGGCGCGCCGACGATCTGGGGCAGCAGGTGCGGCTCGAGGTGCACGGCCAGTGCGCCGAACTGCCGACCATCCACGCGATCCTGCAGGTCGCCGACCACCCCAGTGTGGTCGTCTGCTGGAACAGCAATGCGCAGGACCTGGCCGGCGCCGGCCTTGCGCACAACTTCGAGCTCGTGCGCGCACGCCTGGGAGACACGCTGCACGCCCGCGACTTCACCGCCGAGCCCTACCCCTATCCCGAATTGTTCACGCGCCTGGTGGCGGCCGATTGGCAAGGCTGGGTGCTGCTCGAAGCGCATCCGCCGGTGCCGCCGCGGGACGAACGAGAAGCCGCGCTGCTCGCCCAGCGCCAGGCCTTCGAGACCTTGCGGGCCAAGGTGCTGGAGCCGGCCGCGGTTTCCGGCGGCCGGCTGCTTCCCTAGCGCTGCTGGAGGCCGCCGCGAGCGGCCAGCTGCTGGAAGAACAGCGCCAATTCGCGCTCGCCGAGCCCGAGGAAGGCCTCGGCCATGCCGCGGTAGTCGCGCCGGTACTGCAGCGTCGGCAGCCCGCCTGCCAGGCGGGCGCCGAAGGGATTCTCCGGCTCCATGGCCGCCAAGACCTTCGCGTCGGCGAGCAGGACGGCCGGGTCGACCGGACCGCGGTACACCGCAACCAGCTGGCCCGAACGGTCGAGCAGCAAGCTGGTCGGCAGCACGCTGGAAGCGCGCGGGCCGAAGATCTCGGCGAACACCACCTCGAGGTTGGCGAGGAAGCCCGCGTCCGCGACGCCCGCGTCGGCGCTCAGCCCGAACTCCGCCAACTTCTTGCGCGCGACCGGGAAAGCGCCCGCTTCGTCGGTCGTCATGGTGACGATGCGCAGACCTGCGGCGCGGAATTCTCCGGCGTGCGCGCTCCATGCGTCGAACTCCTTGAGGCAGTTGACGCACCAGCTCGCCCACAAATTGACGAGCACCGGCCCGCTGGCGAGGTCCGACACCTTGCGGTCGGGCGCCTCGAAGCCGGGCAGCGGCAACGGCGCGAGCGGCAGCTTGGAAAGCAGGATGATGCGGTGCCCCAAGCCGGGGTCGGGCGCGAGCGCGGCTGCGGGCATGGCGGCCATGGCGGCGTGCGTGCGGGGCGCGACCGGCCGCGCAGCGGCGTCGCCCTGTACCAGCTGGTAGCGCGAGTCGGGGCGCAAGCCGGCGTATGCCGTTTCGCTGCCGTCGGGCCAGCGCACGGTCACGCTCTGCACCGACTGCGCGGCGCCGAGGCCGAAGTGGAGCCGCTTGGACGACTGGCTCAAATAGCCTTCGCCGGCACGCAAGGTGCGGTGCTGGATCGCGTCGCCGGCCTCCACGCGCACGCGCGCGCCGATCGCGTCGCGGTTGGCGCCCTTGCCGACCAGTTCGAGGCTCAAGAAGCCGCCGGCGGCCGCTTCCTGGTTGTGCAGGAAGCGCAGCCGCGGAGCCGAGCGGTTCTTGAGGAAGATGTCGACGCGGCCGTCGTCGTCCCAGTCGCAGCGCGCCATGGCGCGCGCGTCGTCGGCGAAATCGGCGGCGCTGTTCGCCGAGACGTTGGCGAAGCTGCCGTCGCCGAGGTTGAGGTAGACGCAGTTCTTCTCGCGTCCGCTCCACGAGCCGCCTTCGTTCATCACCAGGTGGCTCATTGCCGCCCAGGCCTGCTCGTACGCGGAAGTCTCCTGCGTTTCTCCATCCGGACTCTGCGACGTCACGCGCCGCCAGAAGAAACTTCACAAGTCGTCGGTGTCGGGACCGGTGACGAAGCCGTTGGGGACGTACAGGTCCTCCCACCCGTCGTTGTTCCAGTCGACGAATTCGGCGCCCCACGCCCAGCGCCCCAGCTCGACCTCGGCCAGTTCGGCGACCTGCTCGAAACGCCCCCCGCCGAGGTTGCGGAACAGCGAGTTGCCGCGCGCGTGGCTCAAGTAACGGGAGTTGTGTTCCGCGTCGCCGGCGCGGAAGCGGTCGGCCTGGCTGGCGATCCGCAGCCCCGCCGAGGAGAACATGTTGCTCACGTAGAGGTCGGCGCGCCCGTCGCGGTCGAAGTCGCCCACGCTCACACCCATGCTCGCGGCGAGCTCGGTCAAGCCGGCTTCGGCGGCGGACTCGTGGAATTGCCCGCCTTCGTTGCGGTAGAAATTGTTGAGGCCGAAGTCGTTGGCGACGAAGAGATCGGGATCGCCGTCTTCGTCCAGGTCTTCCCACACAGCGGCGAGGCTGAAGCGGTCGTTGCCGGCGTCGAGTCCGACCGCCGCGGTCGCCAGCGTGAAGCGGCGCGCGCCGTCGTTGCGCCAATAGAGGTTGGAGCCGCCGTTGTGCGCATCGTGGTACGGAACCGGCAGGGTCGCGAAGTAGCCCTCGCCCTCGGTGCGGTTGTAACGGACCGCGTACAGGTCGAGGTCGCCGTCGCCGTCGGCATCGGCGGCGGCGATCGAGTGGACCTCGGCGCCTCGCGGCCCTTCAAGCGGCGTGTACTCGCCGAAGTTGCCGGCGCCGTCGTTCCAGCACACCAGCACGTTCGGACCGATCCCCGCGAGCAGGTCCTGGTCGCCGTCGCCGTCCAGGTCGAGAAACAGCACGCCGCGCGTGTTCTCCAGGAACGCGAGGCCGGCCTCGCGGCCGGCTTCGCGGACGCTGCCGTCCGCCTGGTGCAGGAAGAGGCGGTTGGGCAGGCCGCCTTGCTGCGCCACGTACAGGT
>DASWJW010000137.1:0-21518 GCA_036396955.1 Planctomycetota bacterium | reverse complement strand
GCGTCGTGGGCGGTCGCAAGCGACACGGCGCGCTCCCCGCCGTGCCCCAGGCTTTCCGCCTGCTCCTCGACGAACACCAAGGGCGTTTGCGCGGCACCGCGGAGAGCGCGCACGATCTCTCCGACCTCGAGCGCGAAACTCTGGAGCGCGCGCTGGCCGCGCGCACCGGCAAACAGGTCGCTCTCGAAGTGCGCACCAATCCCGAACTGCTCGGCGGAGTGCGCGTCACTCTCGACGGCATCCGCTACGACGGCAGCCTGCGAGGCCGCCTCGATTCCGCCCGCAAGCGGCTTCAGACCGCAGACCTCGGCTCCTAGTCCCGACCCATCGCAGCCGCGAGCCCAGCAACCGACGACCCATGCAACTGCAACCCTCCGAAGTCACCTCGATCCTCAAGAAGGAGATCGAGGGTCTCGAGACGACGGCCTCGACCGAGTCCGTCGGCCAGGTCCTCCAGGTCGGCGACGGCGTCGCGCGCGTCTACGGCCTCGACGACTGCATGATGTCCGAGCTGCTGGAGTTTTCCGGCGGCGTGATGGGCATGGCCCTCAACCTCGAGGACGACAACGTCGGAGCCGTGCTGCTCGGCGACGCGTCCAAGGTGAAGGAGGGCGACGTCGTCAAGACGACTGGCCGCGTCATCTCGGTCCCCACCGGAATGCAGATGGTCGGCCGCGTGGTCGACGCGCTGGGCCGGCCCGTGGACGGCAAGGGCGCCATCCAGGCCGCCGAGTCGGACTACTTGCCGATCGAGCAGGCGGCGCCGAACGTGATCGAGCGCCAGCCGGTGTCGGAACCGATGCAGACCGGCATCAAGGCGATCGACTCGATGATCCCGATCGGCCGTGGCCAGCGCGAACTGATCATCGGCGACCGGCAGACCGGCAAGACCGCGCTCATCCTCGACTCGATCCTCAATCAGAAGCGCACCGGCGGCGGCGACCCGAACCACCCCGACCAGGTCATCTGCATCTACGTCGCCATCGGCCAGAAGCAGTCGACCGTGGTGGACTTCGCACGGCGCCTCGAAGAAGGCGGCGCGATGCCGTACACGATCGTCGTGAACGCCAGCGCCTCGGAAGAAGCGTCGATGCAGTTCATCGCACCGTACACGGGCACGACCATGGCCGAGCGGCTGCGCGACGAAGGCCGCCACTTGCTGATCGCGTACGACGACCTCACCAAACAGGCCAACGCCTACCGCCAGGTGATGCTGCTGCTGCGCCGCCCGCCGGGCCGTGAAGCTTTCCCGGGCGACATCTTCAACCTGCACAGCCGGTTGCTGGAGCGTTCGGCCAAGGTCTCGGACGGCGCCCCCAAGCTCAATCCACGCTACAAGAAGGGCGGCGGAAGCCTGACCGCGCTGCCCGTGGTCGAAACGCAGGAAGGCGACGTGTCGGCGTACATCCCGACCAACGTGATCTCGATCACGGACGGCCAGATCTTCCTGGAAGGCGACCTGTTCTACTCGGGCGTGCGCCCGGCCGTGAACGTCGGCATCTCGGTGAGCCGCGTGGGCGGCGCTGCGCAGACGCCGGCCATGAAGAAGGTCGCCGGCGGCCTGCGGATCAACCTGGCGCAGTACCGCGAGCTCGAAGCCTTCGCGCAGTTCGGTTCCGACCTCGACAAGAGCACGCAAGAGGCGCTGACCCGCGGCGCGCGCCTGGTCGAGCTCCTCAAGCAGGGCCAGTACCGGCCGCTCGCCAATGCCGCCCAGGTGGTCGCGATTTTCGCTGGTACTTCCGGAGCGCTCGACGACGTGCCGCTCGACAAGATCGCCGAGTTCGAGAAGGGCTTCGTCGAATTCCTGATGGACACCCGTGCCGTCGTCATGGAAGAACTCAACGGCGCCAAGTGCAAATGGACCGACGAGATCCGCGACCAGGTCAAGGCCGGCCTCACCGAGTTCAAGGCCCAGTTCGCGGCGGCCGCCGCCGAGTGAGGGCGGTCGGGAACACCCACCCGATGCCCACCGCCTAGACCATGGCCAACCTCCGCGACCTTCGCCAGCGCATCACCAGCGTCGGCAACATCCAGAAGATCACCGCCGCGATGGAGATGGTCGCAACGACCAAGTTGCGCCGTTTCCAGGGCCGCGCGGTGGCGGCCAAGCCTTACGCCGGCGGAATCGAGGAATTGGTGCGCCGCTTGTCGGGCGCGATCGCGGCGGATCCCGCCCTGGCCGGCGATTCGGCTGCGTTGTTCCAGTCCGCCAATCCCGACGCGCCGGTGGGCCTGCTGTTCATCGGTTCCGACCGCGGCTTGTGCGGCGCCTACAACTCGAACGTCCAGCGCGCGCTCGATGCGGAAGTGGCGAAAGTGCGGGCGGGGGGCGGCGAGGTCTTATTGTTCGTGTTCGGCCGGAAGGCCGCCCGGCACGCGACGCGGATGAAGTATCCGCTCGCCGCCTGGTACGAAGACCGGCCTCTTGAGAAGGTCGGCTTCGCCGACGCGGCGGCCGTCACCGCCGATCTGGTGCACGCGCAGCGCACGGGCGAGGTCTCGTCCGTACGCCTCTGTTTCACGCGCTTCCTTTCGATGGCGCGCTACGTGCCCAACGTCGATGACTTCCTGCCGATCGCGCCCCCCGCGGCCGGCGGCCAGTCCGAGGACGTGATCCTCGAGCCGGACGCCCGCGAGGTGCTCGGCCGGCTGATTCCCCGCTATCTCGAGACCGCGGTCTTCCACGCGCTCCTCGAGTCGATCACTTCGGAATACGCTTCCCGGCGCTTCGCCATGAAGAACGCCACCGATGCGGCTTCCGACATGAAACACGAAATCACCCGCTCCTACAACAAGGCGCGGCAGCAGAAGATCACCAGCGAGATCCTCGAGATCGTCGCCGGCGCAGAAGCCCTCTGAGCCAGCCCTACGCACCAGTCATGAGCGCCCAAGGAGTCATCAAACAGATCTTCGGTCCGGTGGTGGACGTGGCCTTTCCGGATTCGGAATTGCCCGGCATCAACTACGCCGTCCACGTCCCCCGCGAAGGCGCAGACCCGCTGGTCCTGGAAGTTTCCCAGCACCTCGGCGACGACGTCGCACGGTGCGTGGCGATGGCCAGCACCGATGGCCTCAAGCGCGGCGTGGCCTGCATCAACACAGGAGCGCCGATCATGGTGCCGGTAGGCAATGTCACGACCGGCCGCGTGTTCAACCTGCTCGGCAAGCCGCTCGACGAATTGATCAAGGGCCCCGTCCATGCCACGGAATTCTGGCCGATCCACCGGCCGGCGCCGACCTACGTGGAACAGGAAGCCGTTTCCGAGGTGTTCGAGACCGGCCTCAAGGTCGTCGACCTGCTGTGCCCGTTCGCGCGCGGCGGCAAGATTGGCCTGTTCGGCGGCGCGGGGGTCGGCAAGACCGTGCTCATCCAGGAGCTGATCCGCATCACCGCGGTGGAGAAGGGCGGCTTCTCGGTGTTCTGCGGCGTGGGGGAGCGCACCCGCGAGGGGAACGACCTCTGGCTAGAGATGAACGAGTCTCAGTACACGACTCCCGAAGGCAAGCAAGCCGCGGTGATCGACAACGCGGTGCTCGTCTTCGGCCAGATGAACGAGCCGCCGGGCGCACGCCTGCGGATCGCGCTGTCGGGCCTGACCATGGCGGAGTACTTCCGCGACGAGCAGGGCAAGGACGTGCTCCTCTTCGTCGACAACATCTTCCGGTTCGTGCAGGCCGGTTCCGAGGTGTCGGCGCTGCTCGGCCGGATTCCGAGCGCGGTGGGCTACCAGCCGACCCTGGGTTCCGAGATGGGAGCGCTGCAGGAGCGGATCACCTCGACCAAGAAGGGCTCGGTGACTTCCATGCAGGCCGTGTACGTCCCGGCCGACGACTTCACCGACCCCGCGCCGGTGGCGTCGTTCGCGCACCTCGACTCGACCATCCTCCTCGACCGCGCGATCTCGGAGCTGGGCATCTACCCGGCGGTCCACCCGCTCAAGTCGACCTCGCGGATGCTCGACCCGCAAGTCGTGGGAGAACGCCACTACCGCGTGGCCACGGAAGTGCAGCGGGTGCTGCAACGCTATGCGGACCTCAAGGACATCATCGCGATCCTCGGCATGGAGGAACTCTCCGACGAGGACAAGCTGACCGTCCACCGCGCGCGGCGGATCCAGCGGTTCTTGTCGCAGCCCTTCTTCGTGGCGGAGCAGTTCACCGGCCGGCCGGGGCGCTTCGTGGCCAAGGAAGATTCGGTGCGTTCCTTCGAGGAGATCCTGGCCGGCAAGCACGACGAGCTGCCCGAGGCCGCGTTCTACATGGTCGGAAGCATCGAAGAGGCCGTGGAGCAGGCCGCAAATCTCTAGGCTGGCGGCCACCGGGCCGAATCGAACGTGAGCGAGCGAACCCTGACCCTTAAGATCGTCACCCCCGAGGACGTCGTGGTGGAGAGCACGGTGCGCTCCGTGCGCCTTCCCGGCGCCGACGGTTCGATCGGCGTGCTCCCGCGGCACGCGCCGATGGTCGCACTCACCGAAAGCGGCATGTTGAGCGCTCGCACGACCGACGGCAGCGAGACCGCCTGGGTCGTCCACGACGGCTTCGCCGAAGTGCGCGACGACGTGGTGACCGTGCTCACGCGCGCAGCCGAGGATCCGCAGAAGATCGATGCCGAGCGCGCTCGGGAAGCCGCTAGACGGGCCCGCGAGCGCCTGCGCGTGACGCGCGCCGACATCGACAACGCGCGGGCCGTGGCGGCCCTGCGGCGTGCGCTGGCGCGCGAGCGCTTTGCACGGCGATGAGTCGTTCGACCACCCTGCGAACGCACGGTTGCGGCGATTTGCGCGGTACCGACGCCGGCGCTGAAGTCGTTCTCTGCGGCTGGGTCGACGCGCGCCGCGACCACGGCGGCGTGAGTTTCATCGACCTGCGCGACCGCTTCGGCACGCTGCAGGTGGTCGCCGACGACGACAGTCCGAGCGTGACGCTCGCGGCGATCCAGGCGCTGCACCCCGAGGAGTGCTTGCGGATCCGCGGCACGGTGCGGATGCGCGACGCGGAGCACCGCAACAGCAAGCGCCCGACGGGCGACGTCGAGGTGCTGGCGCTTGAGATCGAGATGCTCGGTCCGGCAGCGCGGCTTCCGCTGGAAGTGAGCGACACCCTCGACGCGCCCGAAGAGCTGCGCATGCGCTACCGCTACCTCGATCTGCGCCGCGAGCCGATGAAGCGCCTGATGGTGATGCGTTCGCGCGCCAACCACGCGCTGCGCTCCGCCTTGCAGGAGCTCGAGTTCGTCGAGATCGAGACGCCCATGCTCACGCGCTCGACCCCCGAGGGCGCGCGCGACTACCTGGTGCCCAGCCGCGTGCGGCCGGGATCCTGGTACGCGCTCCCGCAGTCGCCGCAGATTTTCAAGCAGCTGTGCATGGTTGCGGGGCTGGACCGCTACTTCCAGATCGCGCGCTGCTTGCGCGACGAAGACCTGCGCGCCGACCGCCAGCCCGAGTTCACCCAGCTCGACCTGGAAATGTCCTTCGTCGGCGAGGAAGACATCTGGGCGATGGTCGAGCACGTCGTCTGCGCGCTGTACCGCGAGACCAAGGGCGTCGAGCTCCCTGCGCCGTTCGAGCGCATGCCCTACGCCGAGGCCATGCTCCGCTTCGCCTGCGACAAACCAGACTTGCGAAATCCGCTCGAGGTCGTCGACCTTGCGGAAACGGCAGCGGCCCTGGGCTTCGGCGTCTTCGACTCCGCGCTGGCCGGCGGGGGGCTGGTGCGCGGCATCCGCATTCCCGGCGGAGGCCGCCTCGCCCGCAAGCAGATCGAAGAACTCGAGCGCACCGCCAAGGACTCGGGTGCCGGCGGCGCCGCGTGGTGCAAGGTCGGCGACGACGGGCTGCCGACCGGCCCGCTCGCGCGCTTCCTCAAGGAACCGAGCGGCGCGGCGTTCCTGGCCGCCGCGGGCATGCAGCCCGGCGACCTGCTGGTCACCGCCGCGGACCGGCCGCGCCGCGCGCTCGGCGCGCTGGACGCGATGCGCAGGCGCGCGGCGGATCTGCTCGAACTCGACCTCGGTGCAGACCGCCTGGTCTGGATCACCGAATTCCCGCTTTTCGAAGCCACCGAGGACGGTGGCTGGGCGCCCGCGCACCATCCTTTCACTTCCCCCGTCGCGGCCGACCTGCCGCGGCTGCTGGCGGGCGAGAAGGACGGCGTCCGCTCCCGGGCGTACGACCTGGTCCTCAATGGCGTCGAGTTGGGATCCGGATCGATCCGGATCCACCGCCCGGACGTCCAGGAGGCGGTGTTCGCCGCGATCGGCCTTGCGCCCGCGGAAGCGCGCCGGCGGTTCTCGTTCCTGCTCGAGGCCTTCCAGTACGGTCCGCCGCCGCACGGCGGCTTCGCGATCGGCCTCGACCGGCTGTACGCGCTCCTGTTCGGAGCCGCGTCGATCCGGGAAGTCATCGCCTTCCCCAAGACGTCGTCGGGCTCCTGCCCGCTGACGGGGGCACCGACCCCGGTCGACCTCGGTCAGCTGCAGGAACTAGGCCTGATCGCACAGGGCGCCCCTCTGGAGGAATCCAAGAACCCTGTCTAGAATGCAGGAGCTGGATTCCGGACGCACTTGGCGGCCGGCACCATCCGCTCCTCCGACCCAAACCCCGAAAGGTACCGCACCATTCCGCCGAAAAGACGCTTCAGTCGCTACGCTCCGCCCGAGAAGGAGCGCTATCGAATCAACGACAAGATCCGGGTCCGCGAGGTCTTTCTGATCGGACCCGACGGAACCCAGGTCGGCGCCGTGCCGACCACGGAAGCCCGGCGCGTCGCGCAGGAAGCCGACCTAGACCTGGTGGAAGTCGCTCCCAACTCGAACCCGCCGGTCTGCCGCGTGCTGGACTACGGCAAGTTCAAGTACGAGCAGAAGAAGAAGCAGCACAAGGCCAGGGCTGCTTCGACCGTGCTCAAGGAAGTCCGGGTGCGTCCGAAGATCGACACCCACGACCTCCAGATCAAGATCAACCGCGCCCGCAGCTTCCTGGAAGAAGGCCACAAGGTGCAGGTCACCTGCCTGTTCCGCGGCCGCGAGATGATGTACCAGGAAATCGGCCGCAACGTGATGTTGAAGGTCGTCGCGGCTCTCGAAGAGCTGGCCAGGACCGAGCGCGAGCCGCGTCTCGAAGGCCGGCGCATGACGCTGCTCCTGTCCAAGCGTTGAGCGCGCGGGCCCGCCGGCGGGCCCCGAGTGCCCTTCCGGCGGCTCCGCACTTGACCCGAGGGGGGCGGACGTTATCCTGTCCGGCTCGATTCTGGGTCTGGAGGCCCTCGTACCGTGGGTAAGCAGAAGACCAAAAAGGCGGTCGCAAAGCGCATGAAGCTGACGAAGAACGGTCGTGTTCTTCGTCGGAAGATGGGCAGTGGCCACTTGTTGTCCGCAAAGTCCGCCAAGCGCCGCCGCAACCTGCGCCGCTCGACGACCGTGGTGGGCAAGTTCGAGAAGAACATGCGCCGTCTCCTCTGCGGCTAGCCTTCCAGTAGGACCGCCATGACTCGTACGCGCAACGTCGTCCCCCGTCTCCAGCGCCGCCGCCGCTTGATGAAGCGCGCCAAGGGCTACTGGGGTGCCCGCCACCGGCTGATCCGGACGGTCAAGGAATCGCTCTGGCGCGCCGGCAACTATGCCTACCGCGACCGCCGCAACCGCAAGCGGTCGTTCCGCCGCCTGTGGATCCAGCGCATCAACGCGGCCGCGCGCAGCCACGGCCTGACGTACAGCCGTTTTTCGTTCGGCCTGCGCAAGGCCGGAATCGACATCGACCGCAAGGCCCTCTCGGAACTCGCCTTCCAAGATCCCGAGGCCTTCGGCGCGGTCGTCGAGAAGGCCCGCCAAGCCCTCGCGGCCTAGGCTTCGCGCCCGATGCGCGAGCGCCTCGAGGAGCTGCGCCGCCAGGGCCTCGCAGCGCTCGCAACGGCCGGGGACGAGGCCGCACTGCGCGCGCTGGAAGTGCGGCTGCTCGGCCGTAACGGCGAACTGACCGCCGTGCTGCGCGGCCTGGGCGCGATGTCGGCCGAAGAGCGGCCGGCGGCCGGCAAGACCGCGAACGAAGTCAAGAAAGAGTTGGCGGCCGCGCTCGAAGAACGCCGCCAGGCGCTCCGCGGCGCCGCGCTCGAACAGGAGTTTTCCGGCGCGGGATTCGACGCGACCCTTCCTGGTCCGCCGCTGCCGCGCGGAACCCTGCATCCGGTCACGCGGCTACAGCGCGAGCTGGAAGATCATTTCAGCGCGATGGGCTTTTTGATTCCGGACGGCCCGGAAGTCGAATGGGAAGCGAACAACTTCGATGCGCTGAACATTCCCGACGATCATCCCGCCCGGGATGCGCAAGACACCATCTGGGTCACGCCGCCCGGCGACGGCGTCGACCCGGGGCTTGGCGTCTGCTTGCGCACGCACACCTCGCCCATGCAGATTCGCGCGCTGCGCCGCTTCGGAGTGCCGCTGCGCTGCGTGGTGCCGGGGCGGGTGTTCCGCAACGAGACCCAGGACGCGACCCACGAGCACACTTTCCACCAGATGGAAGGCCTGGTGGTCGACCGCGGCATCGGCGTCCCGCACATGCTGCACGCGATGCACTCGCTGCTCGAATTGGTGTTCGGCCGGGAACTCGAGACCCGGCTGCGCCCCGGCTTCTTCCCTTTCGTCGAGCCGGGATTCGAGCTCGACGCGCGCTGTCCGTTCTGCACCGCCGGCTGCCGGGTCTGCAAGGGCAGCCGCTGGATCGAATTGATGCCCGGCGGCATGGTGCACCCCAACGTGCTGCGCGCGTGCGCGGTCGATCCGGACGAGTACAGCGGTTTTGCGTTCGGCCTCGGCCTGTCGCGGATCGTGATGCTGCGCTACGGCATCGCCGACATCCGCTGGATGCTGTCCGGCGACCTGCGCTTCCTCGGCCAGTTCCACGCATGAAGCTGTCGCTGAACTGGATCGCGGAATTCGTCGACCTCACGGGCGAGACTTCCGAGCGGATCGCCGAACTGCTGTCGCTGCACACGGCAGAAGTCGAAAGCGTCGATGCGTTCGGCGAGGGCATCGCCGGCGTTCTGGTCGGACACGTCGTCGAGTGCGGGCGGCATCCGGACGCCGAGAAACTGTCGGTGACCTGGGTCGACTACGGCGGCGCCGAGCCCGTGCAGGTCGTCTGCGGCGCGCCCAACGTCGCGCGAGGGCAGAAGATCGCCTTCGCTCCGGTGGGCACGACTCTGCCCGGCGGGCTCAAGCTCAAGAAGGCCAAGCTTCGCGGCCAGGTATCCGCGGGGATGATCTGTTCGGAACGCGAGCTCGAGCTGTCCGACGAGCACAAGGGCATTCTCGAGCTCGATCCGGCGGCTCCGATCGGGGCGCTGGTGGTCGATTTCCTGCAGCTTCGCGACAGCGTGCTCGAGATCGACAACAAGTCGCTGACGCACCGGCCCGACCTCTGGGGGCACTACGGATTCGCGCGCGAACTCGCGGCGATCCTGGGCCGCGAATTGCGGCCGCTGCTCGTGCTGGAGGCCTGGCCGCCGGGTGAAGCCGGAGTGCCGGTCGATCTCGAAGACCCCGACTGCCCGCTCTACCTGGGGCTGCGGGTGGACCTCGGCGGCGCGCCCGCGGCATCGCCGCAGAGCATCCGCCGGCGTTTGCTGGCGGTCGGTCAGCGGCCGGTCAACGACGTCGTCGACCTCACCAACTACGTGCTGCACGAACTCGGGCAGCCGACGCACGCTTTCGATTTCGACAAGCTGCGCGGCCCCCGGATCGTGGTGCGTTCGGCGGCGGAGCAGGAACCGCTGCGGACTCTCGACGACGTCGAACGCCGCCTGGATCCGCGCGATCTCGTGATCGCCGACGCCGGTGGCCCGGTCGCGCTGGCGGGAATCATGGGCGGCGCCGAGAGCGAGGTCGGCGCCGGCACCGGCTCGCTATTCCTCGAGTCGGCGGCGTTCGCGGCCGCGCGGGTACGCCGCAGTTCGACGCGCCTTGGACTGCGCTCCGAGGCCTCGGCGCGCTTCGAGAAGTCGCTCGACCCGGCGCTCGCCGAAACCGCGCTGCGCCGCTTCGCCTACTTGCTCGCGGCCGTGCGTCCGCAGGCACGCATTTGCGGAGCGCCGGCCAGCGCGGGAGCCGCGCGAACGCCGCACATCCGGCTCGCTCTCGAGCCCGCCCGCGCTGCGGCGATCCTCGGCTTGCCGCTCGATCGGGGCCAGGTGGTGGCGCCGTTGCGCGCGCTCGGCTTCGGCGTCGATGACGACGGCGGCAGCGCCCTGCAGGTCGAAGTGCCGAGTTGGCGCGCCACCAAGGACGTGACCACCGAGATCGACCTGGTGGAGGAAGTCGGCCGCATGCACGGCTACGACCGCATCCAAGCGCGGCCGTTCGTGGCGCCCGTGGTGGCGCCTTGGCGGAACCCGGTACGGGAACTCGGCCGGCGACTTGTCGACCGGCTCGCGTTCGCGCACGGAGGACACGAGACGCAGGGCTACACCTTCCTCGATTCGAGGTGGATCGCCCGTCTGGGGCTTCCCGAGTCCGCTTTCGCGCGCATCGACAATCCCGTCCAGGACGGCGTCGACTGCGTGCGGCGGGACCCCGTGCCGAGCTTGCTGGAGCAGGCGGCGGGCAACGTGCGGGAGCACGAGCGCGGCATGCTTTTCGAACTGGGCAAGGGCTACGAGCCCGGCGCGGTCGCACTCCCCGAGGAGCGCATCTGGCTGGCCGCGGCGCTCTGGCGCCGTACCGGCGGACCGGCCGACGGCGCCGACAGCGTGTTCGGAGCGTGCCGCGTCCTGGTCGAGGACATTGCGCGCGCGTGCGCGTTCGAGGCGACCGCCGCCAGCGGAGCCGAACACTCCCAGGCGCCCTGGGCGCACCCCGCGCGTGCCGCCACCTGGTCGGCGCAAGGACGGCCGATCGGTTTCTCGGGCGCGGTGGACCCGCGGCTGGTCGAGGCCCTCGACGCGCCGCGCACCGAGATCGGCGTGGTGCTGCTGGACCTTGCCGTGCTCGCCGAAATCGGCGGCGGCGCCCGCTCGGCGTTCCGGTCGCCGGCGCGCTTGCCGGCGATCAAGGTCGACGTCGCCCTGGCGCTGCCGGTCGCCGTTCCGTACGCACGAGTCGAGGCGGGACTGCGCGCGGCCGGCGGCAAGATCCTCGAGAGCCTCGACCTTTTCGACCGCTTCCAGGGCGGCGCGCTCGGCGCCGGCGTGCGCAGCCTGGCGTTTCATGCCGTCCTGCGCGCTGCGGACCGCACGCTCACCGACAAGGACGAACGCAAGTTCCTGCAGCGCGCCGAACAGCTCGCCGAAGAACTCGGCGGTGCGCTGCGCAAGTAGCGCGGCGGTCTCAGCGCAGCGGCGCGCCACCGGCCGCGGGCGGCTGGTTGGCGAGCAGAGCGGCGTCGTCGGAGCGCAGCCACAACCAGAGTTCGATCCCCGCCGCGCGCGCCGCCGCGGGAAAGAGCACGAGGTTCTCGGGATCTTCCTCGAGCTGGTGCAGGAGGACGAACACCGGTTCGCCGCGGTCGAGCACTTCGAGCGCGGCCGCGAAGCGTTCTTCGCGGGTGGAAGGCATCCGCAGTGCACCGGTCTGGCGCGCGTAGCGCCACGCCGGAGGAATCGGTCCGCAGGCGACCAGATCGGTGCGTTGCAGACGGAAGGTCAGGCCGTAAGACCAGCCGTAGAGTTGCGCGCCGGGCCATGCGTCGGCGTTCTCGGCCTGCAGGGTGGCGGCGAAGCGATCGTCGCTGCGTGCATATTCGGGATCGCGGGCGAAGAGCACGGCGGCCACTCCGCCGGCGAACAACAGGAGCGCGGCGATTCCACCGGCCGCGGTGGCGAACGGCCGGCCGGCCGCGCCGGGCGCAACGGCAGAGCCGGGCCGCCACCAATCAGCGAGCCAGAGGGCGAAACCCGCCATCGCCGGCGCCAGGTAGGCGGGCTGCTTGCCTGCGGGGATCGAGAAGAACACGACCGGCAGCAGCGCCCATACCCGGTGCAGGCGGTGGTCGGGGTGCCGATCGCCGGCGTCCGGAGCGCGGCCGCGAACCCGCGCGAACGCGGCGCCGACGAGCCATGGGAGCAGAGCGGCGACGGTGAGCGCGGGAAAGTAGTAACCGGGCCGGCCACGGCCGTGGACGTCCGAGGCGACGCGCCCGAGGGTTTCGCGGAATAGCCAGAAGTCGACCAGGTCGGGATCCCGTGCCGCCGCGAGCGCGTACCAGGGCAGGCCGACCGCGAGCATCGGCAGCAAGTGCAGCGGATGCAGCAAGCGCAGCGCGAGGCGCGCGCGGCCTTCCCAGACGAGCGTCGTCGCCTGGATCGAGATTGCCAGGAGCGGACCGACGGGTCCCTTCACCAGGAAAGCGGCTCCCAGTGCTGCACCAGCGAGCAGTCCGGCACGGCGGTTGCGCGATCCGGTCCACTTGCGCCCGGCCAGGATGGCGGCGGCGACGCAGGTCGAGAGGATCATGTCGAGAGTGGCGAGCTGGCCGAGCGCGAGCAACAAGGGGCAGGTGGCCGCCACGAGCAACGCAGTCTCCGCATGCCCGGGAGGGCCGCGCCGGGCTTGGCGGAAGATGAGCAGCAAGAGGGCTGCGAACGCCGCGAGGGCCGGCAAGCGGACCGCCAAGGGGACTGCGCCGAGCACGGTCATCGACCCGGCCATCAGCCAGTACCCGCCCACTGGTTTGTCCGGATACGTGACGCCGGATTGCTTGGGGAGCACCCAGTCCCCCGTGGCGACCATTTCGCGCGCCGCTTCGCCGTAGCGGCCCTCGTCGGGCTCGGCCAGTGGACGTAGAGCGGCCGATAGGCCCGCAAGGGTCAGGCAAGCTGCAGTCAGGACTTGGACGCTTCGGTTCAAGAGCAAACGACCGGTTCCTGGCCGCGACCTCCCGGTTGGGGTAGTTTTGGGTGCTCGTACGGCTCCGGCAAGCCCCTGGAACGCGAAACCCTGCCGGGCCCCCTTTTCGTGCTGCAATGGCTGCGTAGGAACTTCGACACCTGCTTCATCGTGTTGCAGGTGTGGGTCGACGGCTTGGCGATCTTCGCCAGCTTCTTCCTCGGCTATGGCCTCTACGAACGGATCGCCCCGGGCGCGACCTCGCTGGCCTTCTACCGCGAATTGGTGCTGGTGATCGTGGCGGTCACGCTGGTCTGTTTCTGGATCTCCGATTTGTACCGCTGGCGCAAGTCGATCCTCAACGTGGAGGAGTACCGCGGCGCCTTCAAGGCGACGCTGCTCTCGTTCCTGACTTCCGCGAGCTGCATCTTCCTGCTGCGCGCGGTCGCGCCCGACCAGCTCATCAAATTCGAGGGCGAAGTCATCTGGCTGTACAAGGTGCTGCTGCCGGTGCACGACCTGCTGCGCCTCGATCCGGCGGTAGAAATGGCCAGCCGGGTCCTGTTCGTGTTCGTTTTCGTCTGCATCTTCGTGCTGACCGTGGTGCAGCGGGCGATCATGTTCCACGTAGCGTCACGCTTGCACGCGCGCGGCTTCGGCAACACCAACGTGGCCGTCTACGGCACCGGCGAGCTCGCGATGCGCGTGCAGCAGAAGCTACGCTTGTTCCCGACCCTTGGATTCAACTTCGTGGGTTTCGTCGACGACGACGAAGCGCTGCGCGGCCGCCGCATCCGCGGCCACGAAGTTCTCGGGGGGCGGCACGAGCTCGACCGCTTGCGCGAGGCCCACGGTGTCAAACGGATCATCGTCGCGGACGACGGCTTGGACGAATACGGCCTCGCCGAGCTATGCCGCATCTGCGACGACCTCGGGATCGACTACCAGGTGGTGCCGCGCCTCCATCACTTCTTCTCGCAGCGCTTCACCGTCGACTTCCTCGATTCCATCCCCATGCTCTCGGTCGGCGACCGCAGTCACCAACCGGTCTACAAGGTGGTGAAGCGTGGCATCGATCTGCTGGTGAGCCTGACCGTGCTGGTGGTGACCAGCCCGCTGATGGCGGCGATCGCGATCCTCATCAAGCGCGAGTCGTCCGGGCCGGTGCTGTTCAGCCAGGTGCGGGTGGGCGCGAAGGGCCGGACCTTCAGAATGCTCAAGTTCCGGACGATGTACGTCGAGATGTGCGGGGACGACATCACTCCGCAGAGCCAGGACGACCCGCGGATCACGCGCGTCGGCCGCTTCTTGCGCCGCACTTCGATGGACGAATTGCCTCAATTCTGGTGCGTCCTGCGCGGCGACATGAGCCTGGTCGGACCGCGCCCCGAAATGCCCTTCATCGTCGACACCTACAAGGCGCTGGACAGGCTCCGGCTCGACGCCAAGCCCGGAATCACGGGGCTCTGGCAGGTGTCCGAGGCCCGCCGGCATCCGATCCACGAGAACCTGGACTACGACTTCTACTACATCGAGAACCAGTCGATCTTCCTGGACATGGTGATCCTCTTCATGACTGCGATGACCCTGCTGCGCATCCGGAGCACCGCTTGAGCGAGCCCGAAGCCGCTGCCGCACCCGATCCCGCCCCCGACGGGGCCGCCAGGCCCTACCGCGGGCCCGACCGCAGGCAACAGCCGACGCCGTTCCTGTCGCGCTATTCCTTCTTCGGCGGCCGCCGGCAGAGCGGACGCCGCGGCGGGGAAGCCGACAGCGTGTTCGTGGACATCTACAGCTTCCGCGCGTGGGTCGTGCTCAGCCTGTTCTTGCTGCTGAACCTGCTCGACGCGCACTTCACGCTGCTCTACTTGCAACGGGGCGGCGAGGAAGCGAACCCCGTGGCGGTGATGCTCCTGGAATGGGGCCCCAGCGTGTTCATCCTCGTCAAGGCCATCGGCGTGGGCGTCGGCGCGGTGTTGTTCTGCATCCTCAAGAACTTCCCCAACGCGCGTCTCGGCGTGTTCCTGGTGATGGTCTTCTACCAGCTGCTGCTGGCGTACCACATGTACCTGTTCTTCTTCTCGCCGCTCGAATAGCGGCGGTACTAGGCGCCGTGGCCGCGGCGCTGCGCGCCCTGCAGGCCCAGGCGCTTGAGCTTTGCGAACAAGGTCGCGCGGTTGATGCCGAGCAGTTGCGCCGTGCGCTCGCGGTTGCCCGAGCAGGCTTCGAGCGCGGCGAGGATGATGCGCCGCTCGGGTTCTTCGAGCAACTGCTTGAGCGAGTAGCTCCCTTTTGGATCGAGCCGCGGCACCGCCAGGGCGGACTGCGCACCGGCGGCTTGGGCTGCGCCGCGCGCCGGCAGGTGTTCGGCATCGAGTCTGCCGTTCTCGGACAGCAGAAGCGCGCGCTCGAGGGCGTTCTCGAGCTCGCGCACGTTGCCCGGCCACGGGTACTCGAGCAAGCGTCTGGCGGCGGCGCGTTCGACGCGCGGCTGGCTGCGGCCGTGGACGCGTGCCAGGCGCTCCAGGAGGCGCCGCGCCAGCGGCGGGACGTCGGCGGGCCGTTCGCGCAGCGGCCGCAGCTGCAAGTGGATCACGTGGATCCGGTAGTAGAGGTCCTCCCGGAAGCGGCCGCTCCGCACGGCTGCTTCCAGATCTTCGTTGGTCGCCAGGATCAGACGCACGTCGGCCATGCGCGTGCTCGATTCCCCGACGCGCTCGAAGCTGCGGTCCTGGAGGAACCGCAGCAGCTTCACTTGCAGCGCCGGCGACGCCAGGGCGACTTCGTCGAGGAACAGAGTGCCGTTGTCGGCATCCTCGAAGCGGCCGCTCTTGGCGCGGTGCGCGCCGGTGAACGAACCCTTGGCGTGGCCGAAGAGCTCACTCTCAAGCAAGGCCTCGGGGAGCGCGCCGCAGGAGACCGTCACGAAGGGCCGGCTGGCGCGGTCGGACAGCCGGTGGATCGCGCGCGCCATCAGGCTCTTGCCGGTACCGCTCTCGCCCGACAGCAGCACGGTCGCACGGGTCGGCGCCACGGTGCGCGCCAATCCGAAGATCTGGCGCATGTGCGGGTCGCGGCAGACCATCCCTTCCAGCGAGGACTCGCGGCCGAGCTGCGCGCGAAGGTCCCGATTCTCGTTGCGCAGCGAGCGTTCCCGAAGCGCGCGCTCCGCGACTTGCAGCAGCTCGCCGCCGGTGAGCGGCTTGTTCACGTAGTCGAACGCGCCGGCGTTCTTGGCGGCGACCGATTCGCGCACGGAGCCGAATGCCGTGGCGAGCACGACATCGGGCGGATCGTCCAGCGCGCGGCAGCGGGCGAGAAAGCGCTGCGCGTCCAGGTCGGGGACCTGGAGGCTTGCCAGCACCAGCGCAAGCCGGCCGGTTTCCAATCGCCGCAACGAACTCGCGGCGGTCGCCGTCGAACGGACATCGTGCCCGGAGTCGCGCAAGACGCGGACCATGCGCGCCGCCTCGCGGCGGTCTTCCTCGACGATCAAGATGGGCTGGCTTGCGGACATAGAGTCGCGATTCGGCGACTCCAGTCCCATCGGCGCGACCCGGGGTCGCGCTGAAGCGTCGCCGCCGGCCGGCCTAGGCCGGCCAGACCAGGCCCGCGGACAGCGGGACCGCGCCGCCCACGGTCTCGATGCGCGCGCGCGCGCCAAGGCCCTGCGCGAGACGTTCGAGGATCTCGGACAAGAAAGGCGGCGGGGGAGAAAGGGCGCCGATCGGCGGCGCGCTCGGCGCCGGCACGCTCCAGACGAGGCGCAGCTCGCCCGCCTGCGCGTGGCAGTCGAGGCGCGGACGGCCGCTCGGGCCGAAGCGCTCGAGGAGCAGGCGGCCGGTGTAGAGCGCTGCGGCTAGAAAGCGCGGATCGATATCGGCCTCGCGCTCGCCCTGCATCGTGAAGTCCGGCAGCGGCGCCTGCCGTGCCAGGGCCCGCAAGGCTTCTTCGACCACGCGCCGCAGCTTGACCGGCCGCGGCCTGGGGGCGCGCGCCCCGCTGGCGAGCTGCACGGCTTCGAGGATGTGCTCGATCTCGTGCGCCGCCGACTGGGCCGAGTGCAGGAGCGCGAGATCTCCAGCCTCGCGCCGGCCCTCGAGGAGCTGCAAGTATCCCGAAAGGCTGGCGAGCGGGTCGCGGAGTCCTTCGACGGCGCCGGCGACGAACGCTGCTGGAAAGGGTCGCTCGGCGCTAGGAACCGGGTCCGCGCCCGGCGGCGTCTGCGGTGCCGGCGGTGCCGATCCGGAAGCCGGCGCGCTCAAGACGCGGCGCAAGCCGGCGGGAGTCCAAGGCTCCGGCAACAAGCTCAAGCCGGGCGTCCCCAGTAGGTGCTCGGCTCCTGCAAGTCCCCGGTCGCCGACGAGGAGCAGGATCTCCAGGTGCGGGTGCATGACCAACACGGTTTCGAGCGCCGCGAGTTCGGTGCGGCCCAGCACTGCGGCCGACGCCACCAGTCCACCGAGATCGGCTGCGGCCACCCGATTCAGCCAGTCCGTCAGGCGGCTGCCGCAAGACGCCACCGCGAGCCCGGGCGCGAGCAGCGCCAGCATGCGCGCGAAGTCGGCCTCGCGGCCGTCGTCGAGCAGCAGCACGCTGGGGCGGTCGGGATCCTGGAACACGGGGGGTTCGCGCGGTCCTCGCAATCCGCGGGCCGCTGTACTTGCGTGATCCTAACAAGGCCGTCCCCGGCCCTAGAGCGGGCCGGCTTTGGAACTTTGAAATCCCTAGTGCGGACCGGCCGGCGCCAGGTGGACCGTCCGCCGGAGCAGCCAGGGCACCGCCTCGCCGAGGTGGGCGCAGTAGAGGTCGGGGTCCTGACCGGCTTCCGCCAGACGCTGGCGCGCGTCGCGGCCTTTCCCGGAACCGACCAGGACCGCCGGAATCCCCACGGCGGCGAAGGCCTGCAGGTCGCGGACATCGTCGCCGACTCCGGCGCTGCGTGCCAGATCGACTTCGAAGTCTTCCATGGCGCGCTCCAGAAGCCCGGGGCGCGGTTTGCGGCAGCGGCAGCGGCGGCGCTGCGGGGGCACGCCCACGCTGTTCAAGTGCGGGCAGTGGTAATAAGCGTCGACGCGCGCCCCGACTTCGGCGAGCTGCTCGTCGATGCGGCGCTGGATCGCCAGCAGGTCGCCTTCGTCGAGCAGCCCGCGGGCCACTCCCGACTGGTTGGAAACCACGATCAGCAACGCGCCTTCGCGATGCAGCGTGGACAGCGCCTCGGCGACCCCTGGAAGCAACTGGGCCCTCCGCGGGGAGTCGAGGTAGGGCACCTCGCGCAGGATCGTGCCGTCGCGATCCAGGAACACGGTCGGCTGGCCGCTCACACGCGAAGTCTAGCTGCGCGCGGGCTATCCTTGCCGAACCGATGGTTCGCCACCGCAAGCATCACCACGCCGCCCAGGAACTGCAGTCCAAGGACAGTGGCGACCCCTGGATGGTCTTCAAGATCATGGGCGAATTCGTGGAGGGCTTCGACACCTTGCGCGACGTCGGTCCGGCGATTTCCATTTTCGGTTCCGCGCGCACCGAACCAGGCCACGAGTGGTACGAGATGGCCGTGCGCACCGCCGAGCAGATCGCCCGCCGCGGCTACGGCGTGATCACGGGTGGCGGCCCCGGCTTGATGGAAGCCGCCAACAAGGGCGCCAAGCTCGGCGGCGGCCTTTCCATCGGTCTCAACATCGAGCTGCCGATGGAGCAGGAACCCAATCCGCACCAGGACCTCGAGCTCAACTTCCGCTACTTCTTCGCGCGCAAGGTGATGTTCGCCAAGTACGCGGTCGGGTACGTGATCCTGCCGGGCGGCTTCGGCACGATGGACGAGTTCTTCGAAGCGCTCACGCTCATCCAGACGCGCAAGATGCAGAACTTCCCCATGGTGCTCATGGGGCGCGAATACTGGGGCGGCCTGCTGCGCTGGATCAAGAAGGCGATGATCGATGGCGGCACGATCTCGGCCGACGACGTCGACTTATTCTACTTGACCGACGATCCGGTCGAAGCCGCGACGGTGATCCAGCGCGCGCTCGAGGAGGGCTCGCAGATCCAGCCCGAATGGCGGCGCTCGATCCGCACGGCGCAGAAGAAAGCCGCCAACATCCACGCGAGCCGGCGCATCGGCCGCAAGCACAAGAACTGATCCGCCCGGGCGGAGAGATGGCCGCTCCCTAGCCGGGCGCGTCGGCTTCCTTGGCGCGGCCGAGGAACTCGCCGGTCGCGGTGTTGACCTTCACGTATTCGCCGGCGTCGATGTACATCGGCACGCGGATCTCCAAGCCGGTTTCGAGCGTCGCGCCCTTCTTGTCGCTGGTGACGCTGTCGCCCTTGACCGCCATCTCGGCTTCGGTCACCTTGAGCACCACTGCGGCGGGCAGGTCCACGGTCAGCGGCACGCTCTCGTAGAAGCTGACATTGATCCCCTGGTTCTCCATCACGTACTTCATCGCGTCGCCGACCAATTCTTCGCCGAGGTGGTACTGCTCGTAGTTTTCCGAGTCCATGAAGACGTAGTGATCGCCTTCCTTGTACAGGTAGGTGCACGCGCGGTGGTCGAGGTAGGCGACCTCGACGGTCTCGGAGGACCCCATGCGCATCTGCTTGGTGTTGCCGGTCACCAGGTGGCGGCACTTGATCTGGTTGATCGCGCGCCAATTGCCGGGGGCGATGTACTCGCGGTCGGTGACCACGAACAGCTCGCCTTCGAGGATGATGATCTGACCCTTGCGGATCTCGGTTGCCTTGATGGTCATGGAATGGGACGTCCAGCTGGGGGATCGCTCAAGTCTTCTCGCGGTCGCGGCGGGACCAGTAGCGCCCGAGCAGCGCGAGGTGGGGGAGCACGATCCCCAACGCGAACGACACGTTGCCGAGCACGACCATCGGAGCCGCCCAGGCGACGCTGCGGGTGGCCCACCAGCCGCCCACGTCGAGGAGGAGGCCGACTGCCGCCAGAGAAGCCAGGATACCGGCCATCTGCAATGGCAGGAAGGCGAAGGCCAGGGCGCCGGTGAGGAGGACCAGCGACCCCATGCCGATCAAGTGGAAATGGCTCAAGCGCGCCAGCGCCAGAACGCTCGGTCCGCGGTCGACTTGGAGCAGCGGCTGCATTTCCGCGTAGTTGCGCATCGGCGCAAAGCCGGCCTTGCCGCCCGGTTCGTGGCACAGCAGGCAGTCCATGTCGAGAATCGGAAACACCCACTCCTCGAAGTCGCGCTCGTGCGCCGCGCGGTCGAACTCGGGCCGGCCCGGCCGCAGCGCCCATTCGGTGAGGCGCGGCGCGTCGGCGGGATCCTCGAGGTTCTCGAACATCGTGCCGTTGAGCATGGCCGTGAAGCGGTTCTGGTCGCGGTTGCCGTTGAACCGGTAGCGCACGTCGCGCAGGGACAGGCCGGGCTCGCCGTCGATCGGGCCCTGCGAGAGGTACAGGTTGACCGTGGCGGTCAGCCAGCCGGCGAGCAGCGCGAGGCTGGTGGCGGTGAGGAACAGCCGGCCGGCGAAATGACGGGTGATGTCGGGCACGTTTGGTCCGTGTCAGTGGCTGCGGCGCAGGTTCGAGGACGGGATGTTCATGGCCAGGCGGTACTTGGTGACCGTACGGCGCGCCACTTTGACGCCATCGCGGTCGCGGAGGATCCGCACGACCTCCTCGTCGGAGAGCGGCGCACCCTTGTCTTCTGCGTCGACGATTTCGCGGATCCGCTGCTGGATCGACACCCGCGAGCGCTCGCCGCCGCTTGCGGTGCGCTGGCCGCCCGAGAAGAAGCCTTTGAGCGGGAGGATGCCTTGCGGAGTCTGCGCGTACTTGCCGCGGATCGCGCGCGAGACCGTCGAAATGTGCACGCCGACTTCGTCGGCGATCTCCTGCATCTTGAGCGGCCGCAAGCGTTCGGGTCCGTAGTCGAGGAATTCGCGCTGGCGGCCCACCAAGGCCTGCGTGATGCGGCTCAAGGTCACACGGCGCTGGTTGACCGCGTCGAGGAACCAACGCGCGCGTTCGATCTTCTTGACCAGGTGCTCGTAGAGGCGCTTGTTGCCCTTGGCCTTTTCGAGCGCCTCGCGCGCGCCGCGGGTCAACGACAGTTCGGGCAGGCCGTCGCGCGCCAGGTTGACGTCGTAGCCGCCGTCCTCGTTGGTCTCGAGGAGCACGTCGGGGAGGATGCGCATCGAATCGTCGGGCTCGAGTTCGGCCAGGGGCCGGTAGTCGAGCGTCGAAAGGACCTCGAGCGCCACGCGGATTTCGCCCAGCGGGACTTCGAGCGCCTTGGCGATCTGCGGCAGCCGGTTGGCGAGAAGGTCGGCGAAATGGCTCTCGACGATCGCTTCGGGGAGCGGCCGGCGTTCGGGCAGCGCGCGCAGCTGGAGCAGGAAGCACTCGCGCAAGTCCTGGGCTGCGAGCGCCGGGTGGGCGACCTGCCGCAGCTGTTCGATGACGGCCAACAGCTCCGCGTGGTCCACTCCGGCTTCCGCGGCCAGCGTCGTCGTGCCCTCGGGCAGGAAGCCGCGGGGGTCGAGCGAGACCAGGATCAGTTCGGCAAGGTCGAGCTGCCCGGGGAGGGCCGCGCCGACGCGCAGTTCGCCGAGGATCGAATCGATGGAGTGCGGATCGGGAGCCGCGAGCTGCTGCACCGGGTCGAAGTCCCTCGCCGCTTCGGTGGCCCGGCTGGACGAGGGGCCGCGCCCGGGTTCGAAG
>DASWJW010000136.1:0-3579 GCA_036396955.1 Planctomycetota bacterium | reverse complement strand
GGCCTCGCACGCGGAGCAGCTCGCGAAGGCGGTGTCCGGCCCGGTCGAGCTGCTCGTCGTCGAGGACGGCGGGCACAATGCGAACAACCGCCCGTACCGCTACCGCAGCCGCACCGCGGACTGGCTGGCGGGGCAGTTCGGACTACCAAGAGTGTGAGGAGGATGCAATGAGAGTCTTGCTGACGATCCTGGCGCTGGCGGTTGGCACTGCCACCCAGGCACAGACCTATCCGACCAAAACCGTGCGCTTCGTCTCCGGCGTGACCCCGGGCAGCGCGTCCGACACCATGGCGCGCATCCTGGCGGAGAAGCTCTCCGCCACGCTCGGCCAGCCGGTGATCGTCGAGAACCGCCTCGGCGCCGGCGGTCTGGTCGGCGCGAAGTGGGTCGCCACGCAGGAGCCCGACGGCCACACCATCATGATGTATGCCTCGGCGTTCACCGTCTCGACGCTGCTCAACCCGGGCCTCGATCCGAAGGAGCTGACGCCGCTCGCGACGGTCGCCACGATTCCCACGGTTCTCATCACGCCGCCGGGGAGATACAAGAGCCCGACCGACTTCGTCTCGGCGGCGAAGGCGCAGCCGGGCAAGCTCAATTGCGCCACGGCCGGCGTCGGCAGCGCGACCCACATGGCGCTCGAGCGCTTCCGCTTCGCCGCCGGCTTCGAGGTGCTCAACGTGCACACCAAGGGCGCCGGCGAGGCGCTCACCGAGGTCGTGGCCGGGCGCGCCGACTGCTACTTCGCGCTCATCTTCCAGGCGCAGAAAATGCGCGATGCGGGCAAGGTCGACGCGCACCTCGTCAGCGGGCCCAAGCGCAGCTCGCTCATGCCGAACCTGCCGACCACCGAAGAGGCCGGATACGCGAACTCGGCCTACAACTTCTGGCTGGGCGCGCTGGTCGCGGCCAGGACGCCGCGCCCGATCGTCGAGCGGCTGCACAGGGAGATCAACGCGCTCGTGCAGTCGCCGGAGATCAACGACCGCATCAGGAAGCTCGGCGCCGACCCGCTCAGCCTGTCGCTCGCCGAGTTCCAGAACATGATCGACCGCGAGCTCGCCGAGAACGCCCAACTGATCAAGAAAGCAGGGATAAAGGCCAACTAATGGATTACTTCGAAGAAAAGGACGGCGAGGCCGTCAACCCGTCGACCGAGCCGACCATCGGCGAGGTCATTTCCCGCCGCACGCTGCTGAAAGGCATGGCCGCCGGGGGCGCTTTCGGCCTTTTCGGCTGCGCCACGGCGAACATGGGCTCCGGGAGCGCCGCGGCCCCGGGCTTCACCGAAGTTCCGCGCTCGACGGGGGACAACCACCAGGTCCCGCCCGGCTACAACGCGCAGGTGCTGCTGCGGCAGGGCGACCCGATCCGCCCCGGCGCGCCCGACTACAACCCCGCGACGCAGACCGGCGCCGAGCAGGAGCAGCAGTTCGGCACCGACCCGGACTTCATCGCGTTCATGCCGCTGCCGCAGGGCTCGAATAGCTCCGAGCGCGGGCTGCTCGGCGTCAACCACGAGAACCATCGCCGCGCGCTCTGCTTCCCGGGTAACCCGAAGCAGCTCACGCGCCAGCAGTGCGAAGTGCAGATGGCGGCGCAGGGCTTCTCGATCACCGAGATCGCCAGGGGAGGCAACGACTGGCTCGTGCTGCGCGACAGCCAGCACAACCGGCGCATCAACGCGAACACGCCGATGCGCATCTCGGGTCCGGCGGCGGGAAGCCCGCGCATGCGCACCAGCGCCGATGCGTCGGGCACGCGCTCCCTCGGCACCTTCAACAACTGCGCCGGCGGCACCACGCCCTGGGGAACCATCCTCACCGCGGAAGAGAACATCCAGAACTACTTCGCCGGCGACCCCGGCAAGGGGCCCGAGGCGGCGGCGCGCAAGCGCTACGGCATCAGCGGCAAGGGCGCGTATAGCGAGTGGGGCCGCTATTTCGACCGCTTCAACATGGATCGCGAGCCGAACGAGCCGAACCGGTTCGGCTGGATCGTCGAGATCGATCCCTACGATCCGTCGTCCACGCCGGTGAAGCGCACCGCCCTCGGCCGCGCCGCGCACGAGTGCGCCACCACCGCGGTGAGCCACGATGGCCGCGTAGCGGTCTATTCCGGCGACGACTCTCGCATGGAGTACGTCTACAAGTTCGTCACCGAGGGGAAAGTCGGCACAAGCCGCGATTTGCTCGATCGCGGCACCCTCTACGTCGCGCGCTTCGAGGCGAACGGCAAGATGCGCTGGCTGCCGCTGGTGCACGGGCAGGGGCCGCTCACCGCGGCCAACGGCTTCGCGGGCCAGGCCGACGTGATGATCGAAGCCCGCCGCGCGGCCACGCTTCTCGGCGCGACGCCGATGGACCGCCCCGAGGACGTCGAGCCGCATCCGGCGACCGGGCGTATCTACGTCGTGATGACCTACAACGACCGGCGCAAGCCCGCGGAGGTGAACGCCGCCAACCCGCGCGGTCCGAACATGCACGGCCACATCGTCGAGATCGTGCCGCCGCTCGCAGGCGGCAAGCCCGACCACACGGCCACCGAGTGCGACTGGGGATTCTTCATGCTGGCCGGCGACCCGGCGAAGCCCGGGCACGGAGCGCGCTACGGCGCGCCGGTCACGGCGAACGGCTGGGTGGCGGCGCCCGACAACGTCGCCTTCGATCCGAAAGGACGCATCTGGATCTCGACCGACGGCCAGGAGGACGCAGCCGACTGCAACGATAGCCTCTACGCCGCCGCGACGAGCGGCCCCAGCCGGGGCGCTACGCGCTGCTTCTTCACCGGCCCGAAAGGCTGCGAGATCTGCGGCCCGGAATTCACCCCGGACGGCAGGACGCTGTTCCTCTCGGTGCAGCACCCGGGCGGCGGCTCGACCTTCGACAAGCCCTCGACCCGCTGGCCGGATTTCCGCGCCGACCTGCCGCCGCGCGGCTCGGTGCTGGCGATCACGAAGGCCGACGGCGGCGAGATAGGAAGCTGAGATGAGAAAGCTTGCTTTCCTGCTGACGTTCGTCTGCGGCGCGGCTTTCGCGCAAAGCTGGCCCACCAAGCCCGTAAAGCTCATCGTCACGTATCCGCCCGGCGGCAGCTCCGATCTCATGTCGCGCGTATACGGCGCGAAGCTGGCGGAGCTCTGGGGCCAGCAGGTGATCATCGAGTCCAAGCCCGGCGCCGCGGGCTCGATCGGCATGGACTTTGCCGCAAGACAGGCGAACGACGGCTACACCTTCGTGGTCGGCAACCTGGGGCCGGTGGCGGTGAACCCCCTGCTCTCCAAGGTGCCGTACAACATCGAGAAGGACTTCGTGCCGGTGTCGATGATCTCGACCGGGCCGAACGTGCTGGTGGTGCGCACCGATTCGCCCTTCAAATCCCTGAAGGATGTGATTGATTTTGCAAAAACGAATCCTGGGAAGCTCAACTACGGCACCAGCGGTCCCGGCAGCGTGTCGCACCTCTCCAGCGAGATGCTGAAGAACGGCGCCAAGGTGCAGGCGGTGGAGGTGGCGTACAAGGGCGGCGTGCTGGCGATCCAGGACCTGCTCGGCGGCCAGATCCAGTACATCTTCTCCG
>DASWJW010000135.1:0-16770 GCA_036396955.1 Planctomycetota bacterium | reverse complement strand
GGACTTCGAGCACGACCACGACTTCTGAGGTCGGCGTGATCGGAGTCACATCGCCAAACCCGAGGGTCGTGAGTGTCACGACCGAGAAGTAGAACGGAGTCAGCTGGGTCGGGAACGGACTCCCCACACCTATCCGTTCCTTCACTTCGAACCAGTCCGGATTATTCGAGTATAGGATTCCGAATCCCAGGGCGATGGCGACGAACCAGCAACTGAGGCGAAAAAAACTTCGTCCGCAGTCCGAAGTCAGCCACCAGAGCCAGACGAGGAACTTGGACGAGTTGCTCCTCCGCGCCAGTGCATTGATGAACAGCTCGTCCTCGACGTGGCGCACGAAAAGTGGATTTCCAAGACTGGTCGACACGAGGGTCGCTCGGCAGTTCTTGGAAAGTCCCTTCCGGCTGTAGCGGATACCGGCGACGTTCGCGCCATTGAAGGTGGCGAAACTGATTTCGGCATTGGACAAGTTTGCGTGCAAGAGCATCGCACCCGAGAAGTCGGCCCGAGTGAGCTTGGCGCCCGTCAGCTGGGCCCCCAGCAGCCACGCGTTTCGCAGCTTGGTGCTATTCAAGTTCGCTCCGCGCAAGGATGCGAGCGGCATGCGTGCCTCGCTCAGGTCCGCACCGCCCAGAATCGCGCCATCCAGAGTCGCCCGGGTGAGATTGGCGCCACGGAGATTCGCGCCATCCAGGTTTGCTTCCTTGAGAATCGCCTCCTGCAGGTCGATGCCGTGGAGGTCGACGCCGCGGAGATCCGCCTTGCTGAGGTCGGCACCGGCGAGCGAGGGCAGGTCCTCTTGATCGGCGGCCTCAGCACCTCTGGAACTGTTCCACTCCTGCACGCCTTCCTGGCCGGCGCTCAAAAGGTCCAGCGCCAGCTTTCTTGTTGTTTCGCTCATCGTGATTCTCTATCTGGTCCCGGCTCGTGCCGACAAAGGAACACGCCGCCTTTCTCTTGTCCGGCCAACGCTTCCTCGCCCCGGTTTCCTTGCCAAACCAACTCACCTGGCTGCTCCCGAGGCTCGGTCGTCGGCATGCCCCCCTGACCCGCCCGCGGGGACGGTGCGTCGCTCCGCAGCCGAGTGGCTGCCGGGTTCCGACTGGATCGGGGGGGGGCTGCGACGGGGTGATGGTAGGCCACCTCGTCGGCTGATGCATTCGCAGGCAGGCCTTCGGACTACAACGGGCCGTCCGGCACGAGCCTTGCCGGAATCCGCCCGGCTCGTGGGGGTCGCGATGCTTGGCAGCGCTGGCGCCGCAACCCTTATCGCCATGTCCCCCATCCACGGACACTCGGCAGACGGGGAATTCCGCGGATCGCTGGGAGGACCGACCGTGTGGAGGCATGATGGCGCGGGTCGCCCCGGCGGCTCCATGCTGCCCGGTCCGGTGAAGTCTTCGGAAAGTGCGTAGTTCGCCCGGGACGTTCCTGCTCGTCGGTTACCAGCGCGGTATCCGTCGCGCCTTGCACAGCCTCGGCATGCCCGCGTGCGCGCTCGTGCCCCAAGGCGTTCGCATGCCTGAGGCCCCGGGGCTCGTCGGCTGCCGCGAGGTCGACCTCCACGGCCCGCCCGAGGCGATCCTGGGGGCGGCCCGCGCGCTCCTTGGCGACGCCGCGCCGGCGGCCGTCGTCGCCCTTGCGGAGCGCACCGTGCTCGCGGCCGCGCATTTGCGCGACCGTTTCGGCCTGGCCGGCAACGGTCCTCCGGTGGCGCTGCGCTGCGCGGACAAGGTCGAAATGAAACGCGCGATGGACGCCGCCGGTGTCCCGGTCTGTCCCTGGCGGGAAGTGCACCGTGACACGCGCGCGCGCGAACTCGTGGCCGCGCTGGGTCTGCCTCTGGTCCTCAAGCCGCGCCGCGACTCGGGCGGGCGCGGACAACGCCGCTTCGTCGCGGAAGCCGCGCTCGAAGCCGAGTTGGCCGCGCTCCAAGCGGGCGGCGGCTTCGACGAAGGCTACGGCTGGCTCGCCGAACGCTGGCTGGAGGGAATCGAAATGAGCGTCGAGGCCTTCCTCCACCAAGGCGAACTGCGCTTCCAGAGCTTCACCGAGTACTTCGTACCGCGGCACGCGAACATCGTGCCCGCCGAACTCGACGCCGGCGCCGAACGCGAACTGCGCGCCTTCCACGCGCGCGCCCTCGCGGCCGCGGGAGTCGAACGCGGCATCACCCACCTCGAACTGTTCCGCACGGCCGCGGGTCCGGTGTTCGGCGAACTCGCCATCCGTCCGCCGGGCGGCCGGATCATGACCCTCCTGCGCCGCGGGTGGGGTTTCGATCCCTGGGAGGCGCTGCTGCGGCTGTCCCTCGGCGAAGACCTGTCGTTCCCGCAGGCACCCAGGTGCTGCGCGGGCGTGTGGATCCTGCACCCGGGCTCGGGGACGGTCGCGGCGATTCACGGGCTCGACGAAGCGCGCGCCGTGCCGAACCTGCGCCGGATCGCGCTCAAGGTCGGCGTCGGGCAGAGGATTCCCGAACGCTTGGGCACGGGGCAGGACGTCGGTTCGCTCTACGCCGAGGGTCCCGACCGCGACCACGTGGCCGCCGCCCTCACCTCCGCCCGCGAACACCTGCGGTTCGAGTTTGCCTGACCTCGCGGACGCTAAGTTGGTCGGCCCCGCCGCCGCCGTGCCGCCAGCGGCGTGGGCAGTGCCATTCGGGCTTGTCCGGGGTTCCCACCGCCATGAAGATCCGCGCCGCCGTTCTCGAGGAGTTCGGGCAACCGCTCCGTATCCAGGAAGTCGACCTCGCGCCGCCCGAAGCTGGCGAGGTCCTGGTCCGCTTGCGCGCCTGCGGGGTGTGCCACACCGACCTCTACACCGCCAGCGGCGCCGACCCGAGCGGCTACGCGCCCTGTGTCCTCGGCCACGAAGGCGCCGGCGTGGTCGAAGCGATCGGGATGGGCGTGACCAGCGTCGCGAAGGGCGACCACGTGATCACCTTGTTCTCGCCCGAGTGCGGCGAGTGCCTGCACTGCCGCTCGGGCAAGACCAATCTGTGCCTGGCGATCCGCGCCACCCAGGGCCAGGGATTCCTGCCCGACGGCACCACCCGGCTGTCGCGCGACGGCGAGCCTCTGCGGCATTTCATGGGCACCAGCACCTTCGCCGAGGCGACCATCATGCCGGAGATCGCGCTCGCCAAGATCGACCCGGCGGCCCCGCTCGAGAGCGTGTGCACGCTGGCCTGCGGCGCGACCACCGGGATCGCCGCGGCATTGTGGAAAGCCAAGGTCGAAAAAGGCTCGACCGTGGTGGTCTTCGGCGCCGGCATGGTCGGGCTGGGCGTCGTGGTCGGCGCCAGGCTGTGCGGCGCCGAGCGAGTGGTGGTGATCGACCCCTCCGCCAAGCGGCGCGAAATCGCGCTTGCCTGCGGCGCGACCGAAGCGCTCCCGGGCGGCGAAGACGCGGTGCAACAAGTGCTGGACCGCACCAACGGCTTCGGCGCCGACTACACTTTCGAGGCCACCGGCCTCACTCCCGTGATGGGCCAGGCGGTCGAAGCCGCGCGCATGGGCTGGGGCTTGTGCACGATCCTCGGCGTCGCCGGCCGCGGCGAGAAGCTCGAGATCGTGCCGCGCTTCCTCATCACCGGCCGCACGGTGCAGGGCGGCAGTTTCGGCGGCGCGCGCGGCCGCACCCACGTGCCGAAGCTCGTCGACCTCTACTTGAAGGGCGAGCTCGATCTCGACCAATTCGTTTCGCACCGCCTGAGCCTCGACGAGGTCAATCGAGGTTTCGAGCTCATGGAAGAACAAGATGGCATCCGCTCGGTCCTCTGCTTCGACTGACTTCGGCGCGATCCGCAATCCTGCCGGCGAGCGGCTGGACTACGCGTTTCATCCGGGAGCGGCGGACTCCGACGTGGTGGTGGTGGTCGGCCACGGCGTGACCGGCAACAAGGACCGCGAATGGGCGCTGGTCCTCGCCGAGACCTTGTCGGCGGCCGGGCTGGCCGCGCTGCGGCTCTCGTTTGCGGGCAACGGCGCCTCGGAAGGGGACTTCCGCGCCAGCTGCCCGACCAAGGAGGCGGCCGAACTGGGTGCGGTCCTCGAGCGTCTGGCGGGCCGGCGCGTGGCCTTCGCCGGGCACAGCATGGGAGCCGCGGTCGGGGTCTTGCGCGCCAGCACCGACCGCCGCATCGCCTGGCTGGTGTCGTTGGCCGGCATGGTCGATACGGAGGGCTTCGTCGCCCGCAAGTTCGGTCACCTCGTCGCTGGTCGCGATTGCATGTGGGACAAGCCCGACTGCCCGTTTTCCCAGGAATTCCTGGCGGACATGCTCAGGATCGGCAGCGTCGAGGTGCTAGGCGCTTCGGTCCACGCGCCGTGGCTGCTGGTGCACGGCAACGCCGACACCGTGGTGCCGCTGGCCGAATCGGAGCGCATGAGCGACTTGTACGGCGCCGACTTGTGGCGCCTGCCCGGCGCCGACCACGTGTTTTCGGGCGCCCATGCCGCACGGATGGCGGAAGTCGTGACCGCCTGGCTGCTGGACCACGGCGCCGCGAGCCCGCCAGAGCGCTTGTAACGCGCGGGCCGCCCGCTCGTATCCTGTCGGATGATGCTGCTGGCCGTGCTTCCGCTCCTGCTGGCGATCCCCGCCCAGCTGCCTGGCGAGGACGAACTCGCCAATACCTACGGAGAGCGCTGGACTCCCGAGGCGCGCGTCTATCGCGCCGTCGGTCCCGGCGTGGTGAGCATCGACACGTTCCTGCCCAGCCCCGCCGGCCTGTTGATGGCGCCGCGGAACACCCAGCTCGGCTCGGGCACCGCCGTGGTCATCCACGAGTCCGGCCTGGTGATCACCAACGCCCACGTGGTCGCGCCCGACGACATGCGTGCCCGCGATTTGCGCGAAATCGTCTGCCGGGTTGTCTTCGCCGAAGAATTCGGCGGCGCCGAGTACGGCGCGACGATCTTGAACGTGGACCCGGAGTCCGACCTGGCGCTGCTCAAGATCGACGCCAAGGGCCCCTTCCACGCCGTGCCGCTCGGCCGCAGCGACGACTTGCTCAAAGGCGAGAAGGTGATCGCCATCGGCGCGCCCTTCCGCAATTCGCACTCGATTACTTCGGGGATCCTGTCGGGCAAGCACCGCGACGTGACGGTGCGTACCACGCGCGGCTACCAGAGTTTCAGCGGCTTGCTGCAGACCGACGCGGCGATCAACCAAGGCAACTCGGGCGGACCCCTGCTCAACGTCGAAGGCCTGCTGATCGGGATCAACAGCGTCACTTTGAGCGGCGCGGACGGGATCGGCTACGCCATTCCCGTGGACAAGGTCGCGGCGATCCTGCGCGACCGCTTGCTCGACACCGACTGGAACGACCGCTTCTGGGCCGGTCTGCGCGTCGAAGAGAGCGCCGAACTGGGGCTGGTGATCGCGGCGATCCACCCGCGCGGGCCGGCTGCGACCGGAGGCCTGGAAGTCGGCGACCGTATCGTCGAAGTCGACGGCGTGTCCGTCGCCACCCGGGAGGACTACGCCGCGGCGCTGTTGCCGCGCGACGCCGGCGAGGACGTGCGCTTCACCGTTTCCGGCACTTCCCAGCGCCGCCGCTCGGTGACGGTGTCCTTGTGGCCGGCAAGGTTGCGCGAGACTTTCGGTCTGCTCGGCTTCGAAGCCGAACGCACGCTGGTGCCGCAGACCAACGGCGGGTTCCGGCGGGCCTTGCGCCTCAGCCGCGTCTACAGCGATTCCGGCGCCGACCGGCTCGGCCTCCGCGCCAACGACGTGATCCTCGGGGTGCGGGTGCACCGCGGCGCCGCCGAACCGGAATGGATCTCGGTGGGTTCCATGGCCGAACTCGCAACGCTGGTGCGCGGACCCGACTTCGAATTGCACGCCGAGAATTTCTGGATCCTGCGTGGCGAGCAGTCGTATCACGGCCGGATCGACTTCGACGACCCCGTGGTGCGCGCGCGGCTCTAGTTCCCGGTGGCCAGGTAGGCCGTCAGGCCCTCGGCCAGCGTCGTGCCGGCGCGGAAGCCGAGTTCCGCCGCCGCGCGTTCCACCGCGGCGCGCGAATGCAGCAGGTCCCCGGCGCGCGCCGGGGCGAATTCGGCCTCGCGCGGGGCGCGGCCTGCGGCCTCCTGTACGGCCGCCCAGAGCGCAAGGATGGTCACGCTCTCGCCGCGGGCCACGTTGAACACCCGCGCCGCATCCTTAAGCGGAGCCGCCGCGGCCAGGAAGTTGGCCCGCACCACGTCGCTCACGAAGACGAAGTCGCGGGTCTGTTCGCCGTCGCCGAAGATCACCGCGCGTTCGCCGCGCAGGGCCCGCTGCGTGAACAGCGAGACTACGCCCGAGTACGGCGAGGACGGATCCTGCCGCGGCCCGTAGACGTTGAAATAGCGCAAGCTCGCGGCGCCCGGTCCCCCGCCGGCGGCCGCGGCCGCGAGCGCCTCCTCGCCGGCGAGCTTGTGTTCGGCGTACGGCGACAACGGCGCCACCGGCGCGTCTTCGCGCTTGGGCAGCCCCGGCAGATCGCCGTAGACCGCGCAACTCGACGAATAGACGATGCGCTCCACGCCCGCAGGCCCGGCTGCCTCGAGGAGCGCGAGCGTGGTCTCCAGGTTCGCGCGCCGCGCGGCTTCCGGATGGGCCACCGACCAGGGCACGCTCGGCCGCGCCGCCAGATGGAACACGCGCTCCACTCCGGCGCACGCCTCGCGCGCCACCGAGGATTCGGCGAGGTCGCCTTTCAGGAACTCCACCTTCCGACCCTCGAGGTTGCGGGCGTGGCCGCTGGACAGGTCGTCGGCCACGCGCACGCGCCGGCCGGCCGCAAGCAGTGCCTCGACCACGTGCGAGCCGATGAAGCCGGCGCCGCCGGCGACGAGGTCCAGGCCGCCAGCCGCGCTCAAGTGCGCCGCTCCGCGCTCGCTTGCAGCCACTGCGCATACACGAGCAAGCCCTCTTCCACGGTCGTCGCCGGCCGGTAGCCGAGCCGTTCCCGGGCCTTGCGGATGTCGGCGCAAGTGATTTCCACGTCGCCGGGCTGGACGGGCCGCGTTTCGATCTCGGGGCGCACGCCCAGCGCTTCGCCGAGCATGCGGATGAGATCCGCGAGCCGCGTCGTGCGCGATTCGCCGAGGTTGTAGATCTCGTAGCCCTCGGTGTGTTCCATCGCGCCGACCACGCCGTCGAGGATGTCTTCGAAGAAGGTGTAGTCGCGGGCGCTGCTGCCGTCGCCGAACATGGGTACCGGCCGGCCGTCGAGCATCAGCCGGGCGAATTTGGCGATCGCCATGTCGGGCCGCTGCCGGGGTCCGAACACCGTGAAGAAGCGCAAAGCGCTTATCGGGATCCCGTAGAGGTGGTGGTAGGTGTGGCAGAGGACTTCGCCGGCTTTCTTGCTGGCGGCGTAGGGCGAAACCGGCCGCGACACTTCGTCGTCCTCCGCGAACGGCGTCCGCGTGAGCCCTCCGTAGACGCTTGAAGAACTCGCGAACACCAGCCGCGTTCGCGGCGCCTGGCGCATGGCTTCGAGCAGCACCAGGGTGCCCTGCACGTTGACGTCGAAGTACAACGCCGGATTCTCCAAGGACGGGCGCACGCCGGCGCGCGCCGCCAGGTGCACCACCACGTCGAAACCGCCTTCCCCCACCAGCCGGCGCATGGCCTCTCGGTCGCGCACGTCCGTGCGTTCCAGCCGGAATTGCGGGTGCGCCATCGGACCGGCGAGGTTCCCCCGCTTGCGCTCGGGATCGTAGAAGTCGTCGAAGCAGTCGAGGCCGGTCACCTGGCTTCCGCGTGCCAGCAAGCGCTCGACCAGGTGGGAGCCGATGAAACCGGCTGCACCGGTGACGAGGACTGTCTGGAACGAGCGGGCCGTGGAGCGGGGCGCGGGATCGGGGATCATTCGACGGTGACCGACTTGGCCAGGTTGCGGGGCTGGTCGATGTCGCGGCCGAGCAGGAGCGCGACTTCGTAGGCGAGCAGCTGCAAAGGCACGACGCACGCGAGCGGTGCGAGCAATTCCGGTACGCGGGGCACTTCGAGCACGGCTTCGGCGAGGTCCCCGATGCGCGCATCGCCCGCCTCGGCGACCGCGATCACGCGGCCATCGCGCGCGCGGACTTCCTCGATGTTGGAGATCATCTTCTCGTAGGTGCGGCCCGGGCCCGCGACGGCGACGATCGGGAAGTCCGCGTCGATCAAGGCGATCGGTCCGTGCTTCATCTCGCCGGCAGCGTAGCCCTCAGCGTGGATGTAGGAGACTTCTTTGAGCTTGAGCGCGCCCTCGAGGGCGATCGGATAGAGCAAGCCGCGGCCCAGGAACAAGCAGGAGCGGACCGGGGCGAGCAGCGCCGCGGCGGCGCGCACGCCCTGGCGCGCCTTGGCCTCGAACAGCGGGTCGAGCTGGTGACGGAGCTGGCGCAAGTCGCCCAAGCGCTCCCGGCCATCGGCCGCCGACAACGCGCCGCGCGCGCGCCCCA
Organism: Planctomycetota bacterium; assembly: GCA_036396955.1. Classification (GTDB taxonomy): domain Bacteria; phylum Planctomycetota; class UBA1135; order UBA1135; family UBA1135; genus DASWJW01. The sequence goes on along the minus strand of DASWJW010000135.1, from coordinate 8,326 downwards.
GACGGACCGCCAGCAAGTACAGCGCCGTGAGCTGCCCGAAGAAGGCCTTGGTCGAAGCCACCCCCACCTCGGGGCCGCAGTGGGTCAGGATCAAGTGATCGGCCTCGCGGGCGAGCGTGGAGCCGCGCACGTTGCAGATCCCGAGCACCGTGCCGCCGCGCGCCTTGACTTCGCGCAAGGCGCGCAAGCTGTCGGCGGTCTCGCCCGACTGGCTCAAGATCACGGTGAGCGCGCGCTCTTCGGCGAGGCGCGGGCTGTAGAGGAACTCGCTCGCGTTCAAGGTTTCGCCCGGCAGGCGGCCCATTTCGGCGAGCAGCATCTGGCCGACCATCGCGGCGTGCAGGGAAGTTCCCATCGCCATGAAGCGCACCCGCGTGAACGAGGCCAGCGCGACGTCGGTGAGCGCGAATTCGACCTCGAAGCCGACGTCGCCGTGTGCGTCGACCAGGCGGTCGAAGGCGGTCCGCGCAAGCACGTCGGGCTGCTCTTCGATCTCCTTGAGCATGAAGTGCGCGTAACCGGCCTTCTCGGCTTGCTCGGGCGTCCAGTCGCAGCGCTGCGACTCGCGTCCGACCGGGCTGCCGCCGGCCGCGAAGACCTGGTGGCCATCGGCGCGCAAGACCGCAGTCTCGCCGTTGTCGAGCACCACGAAGTCGCGCGTCAAGTGCAGGAGCGCCGGCATGTCGCTGGCGGCGAAGCGGCCCTCCGCACCGATCCCAAGGATCAGCGGCGAGTCGTGCCGCGCCACCACGAGCACGCCCGGCTCGTCGGCAGACATGGCGACGAGCGCGTAGGCGCCGTGGACGGCCGCGAGGGTGCGCCGCACTGCGGCGTGCAGATCCAGGCCCTGCCGCTGATGGTGCGCGATCAGGTGCGCGAGCACTTCGGAGTCGGTCTCCGAGACGAAGCGGTGGCCTTGCGCCGACAGCATGCCGCGCAACGCGACGTAGTTCTCGATGATGCCGTTGTGCACCACCACCACGCGGCCCGAGTCGTCCTGGTGCGGGTGCGCGTTGCGGTCCGCAGGGGCGCCGTGGGTCGCCCAGCGCGTGTGGGCGATCGCCTGGTTCGCCGGCGGCAGGGCGTTGGCGGCGAGTTCCTCCTCGAGGATGCGGATCTTGCCCTGCTTGCGGCGCATTTCCAGCCCGCCTGCCGTCAGCACGGCGACGCCGGCCGAATCGTAGCCGCGGTATTCGAGGGTCTTCAGGCCCCGGAGCAGTGCCGGCAGCACGTCCGCATCGCGGCCGACCGCGGCGACGATCCCGCACATGGCGCCGCCGGCCTAGCGCGAACCCGCGCGTTTGCGGAACGAATCGATGGCGCGCCGCAAGCCCTCTTCGAGCGGGACTTGCGGTTCCCAGTCGAGCAGCTTCCGGGCCTTGGTGATGTCGGGCCGGCGCAGCTTGGGATCGCCGTCGGGCAGGTCGCGGTATTCGATGGCCAGCTTGCTGCCGGCCACCTTTTGCACGATCTCGGCGAATTCCAGGATCGTGATCTCGTGCGGATTGCCGATGTTGACCGGCGTCGTCTCGTCGCTGTCGAAGAGCCGCAGGATGCCTTCGATCAAGTCGTCGCGGTAGCAGAACGAGCGTGTCTGCGAGCCGTCGCCGAACACGGTGAGCGGCCGGCCGTCGAGCACCGACTTGACGAAGGAGGGCAGCACCCGGCCGTCGGCGAGCCGCATGCGCGGGCCGTAGGTGTTGAAGATCCGCACGATGCGCGTATCCAGGCCGTGGAAACGGTGGTACGCCATGGTCAGCGACTCGGCGAAGCGCTTGGCTTCGTCGTAGACGCCGCGCGTGCTGATCGTGTTGACGTTTCCGAAGTACTCCTCGGACTGCGGGTGCACCAAGGGGTCGCCGTAGACCTCGCTGGTGCTCGCGAGCAAAAAACGGGAGCCCTTGGCGAGCGCCAGGCCAAGGCAGTTGTGCGTGCCGAGGCTGCCGACCTTCATCGTCTGGATCGGGATCTTGACGTAGTCGATCGGCGACGCCGGAGAGGCGAAGTGGAAGACCGCTTCCAGCGGGCCCGGCAGGTGGATGTAGTGGCTGACGTCGTGCTGGACGAACTCGAATTGCGGGTTGCCGCGCAGGTGCTCGATGTTGCGCGGGTCGCCGGTGATGAGATTGTCCATCGCCAGCACCTCGTAGCCACGTTCCAGCAATCGCTCGCAGAGGTGAGAGCCGAGGAAACCGGCTCCGCCGGTGACGAGTGCGCGGGTCATGTGCGGTCAATTCTCCAGGAGTCGCTCGAGCCAGGCGGTGTCGACCCGGCCGTTCACGAAATCGGCCTGCGCGAGCAGGTGGCGGTGCAAGGCGGTCGTGGTGTGGATGCCGGGGCCCTCGATCCGCATTTCGGCGAGCGCGCGCCGGCCGATGCGGATCGCATCGTCGCGGTCGACGCCGTGCACGATCAGCTTGCCGATCATCGAGTCGTAGTGGCGCGGGATGGTGTAGCCGGCGCAGGCATGGCTGTCGAAGCGCACGCGCGGTCCGCCGGGGGGGAACATCTTCTCGATCCGCCCCGGCGTGGGCGCGAAGCCGCGCTCGGGGTTCTCGGCGTTGATGCGGAATTCGATGGCATGGCCGGTGAAGGAGATGTCCTCCTGGCCGTAACCGAGCGGTTCGCCAGCGGCGATGCGGATCTGCTCCCGCACCAGGTCGATGCCGGTCACCATCTCGGTGACGGGGTGCTCGACCTGGATGCGCGCGTTGAGTTCGATGAAGTAGAAATCGCCGCGCTGATCGAGCAGGAATTCGACGGTGCCGGCGTTCTTGTAGCCCGCGGCGCGGGCGAACGCGACCGCGGCCGCGCCCATCCGCTCGCGCATCTCCGCGTCGATGGCGGGCGAGGGCGATTCCTCGATCAGCTTCTGGTGCCGCCGCTGGACCGAGCAGTCGCGCTCGCCGAGGTGGACCACGTTGCCGTGTTCGTCGGCGAGGATCTGGATCTCGACGTGCCGCGGGTTCTCGACCAGCTTCTCGATGTAGACCGTCGGGTCCTTGAACGCCGCCTGCGCTTCGGCGCGGGCCTGGTGGAAACCGTTGACCAGGCTGACTTCGTTGCTGGCCATTCGCATGCCGCGGCCGCCGCCGCCCGAAGACGCTTTGATCATGACCGGAAAGCCGATTTCCCGCGCGATGCGCGCGGCCTCGTCCGTATCCTCGACGGCGCCCTCGGAACCGGGCACCGTGGGTACCCCGGCCTTGCGGGCCAGATCCTTGGCGCGCGACTTGTTGCCGCAAGAAGCGATGACGTCGGCGGGCGGACCGATGAAGCGGATGTTGCACGACGCGCAGACTTCGGCGAAATGCGCGTTCTCGGCGAGGAATCCGTAGCCGGGATGGATCGCTTCGACGTCGGCGATCTCCGCCGCCGAGATGATCGAAGGCACGTCCAAGTAGGAGCGCGCGGACTCGGCCGGGCCGATGCACAAGGACGCGTCGGCGAAGTCCAGGTACGGAGCTCCGCGGTCGCCTTCGGAGTAGACCACCACGGAATCGATGCCGAGTTCGCGGCAGGCGCGGATCACGCGCAGGGCGATTTCCCCACGGTTGGCTATCAGGATGCGCCGAAACATTCGCGCTGCCCGCCGCTCAGGCGGTGCGGATGCGGAACATGGCCTGGCCGTATTCGACCGGCTCGCCGTTCTCCACCATGACTTCGACCACTTCGCCGGCGCACTCGGCCTTGATCTCGTTCATGACCTTCATGGCTTCGAGGATGCAGAGCGTCGTGTCGTCGCCGACGCGGTCGCCGACCTGGACGAAGGGGTCGCTCTCCGGATTCGCGGAACGGTAGAAGCTCCCCACCATCGGGGCGCGCACCACGAAGATCCCGGCGTCTTCGACCGGCGCCTGCGGCACGCCGTCGGCCGGCGACGCAGGGACCGGCGCCGCCGCGACGGGCGCCGCCGCGACGGGCGCGCCGGCGTGGACCATGTACGGTCCGGGCGCGCTCGGCGCGGCTTGCCGCGAGAGCCGCAGCTTGGTGCCACGATGCTCGTACTCGAGCTCGGTCAGTTCGCCCTTCTTGAGTAGGGCGAGAAGCCGGTCCATCAGGTCCTGGTCCACCGGGGCTCTCGAGGGTCGATCTGGGGGGGCGAAGCGGAAGGAGGAGCGCGGCGGTCGGCCGCGCCGGAGGGCGGCTATTGTGCCTCCCACCTCCCCGACCTGCCTCCGGATTTTCGCAACAAGCGCAGACCTTCGATCCGGATGCCCTTGTCGAGCGCCTTCGTCATGTCGTAGACCGTCAGCGCGGCAGCCGCGGCGCCCACCATGGCTTCCATCTCCACGCCGGTCCGGGCCATCGCGCGCGCTCGGCAGCGCACCTGGAGGGCGGCGCGGCCGTCCGGCGCGGGTTCGACCGAGACTTCCACAGCATCGAGCGGCAGCACGTGGCAGAGCGGGATCCACTCCGCGGTGCGCTTGGCGGCCTGGACGCCGGCGAGCCGGGCCACTTCGGCGAGCCCGCCCTTGGGCAGCTCCCCGGCGCAGACCTTGGCGAATGCCGCCGCCGGAAAAACGACCCAGGCTTCGGCTTCGGCCTGACGGTCGGTGACCGCCTTGTCGCCCACGTCGACCATCCGCGCCCGTCCGGCGGCGTCGATATGGCTCAGCTCGGAAGGCTCGCTCATGGGCAATCGGCGCGCGCGTACGCTCTGTTTCCGGGGCCGATCGTGCCGATAGTGTAAGCGGACCCGACGACTTCATGCCTACCCTCACCGCACTGCTGCTCGCCCTGCTCGTGCAGGACCCCGCCGTCGCCGGCGATCTCGACGCCGCTCTCGCCCAAGCCCGCGACGCCGTTCCGGCAGGGATCCTGGATCTTGCCGACGCCTACCCGGCGCCGGAAGACGCCGAACTCGAGACTCTGCGCGGCCGCCTGGCCGCGAGTCACGGCGCCGAAGCGCTGTTCCTGGCGCGCGTGCTCGCCGCGGCGGACGACGCTTCGGGCGCCGGGGCGCTCCAGGACCTCCTCGCCGATGCCGACCTTGGCGCCGCGGCCCTGGCGACCTTCGGGCTGCCCGCATTCGAGCTCGACGAGACTGCGCAGCAAGTGCTCGCCGAGTGGCTCGGCGACACCGTGGCGGAAGACGAACCGCAACTCTGGGCGGAAGCCGCGCTCACTCTCTACGACATGGGCGACAGCGCCCGCCGGCGCGCGGCCAAGCGCTGGCTGCTCGGCGGCCTGCGGTCGCCCGAGACCGCCGTTCGCAGCGCGGCCGCCCTGGCGCTCGGCCGCTCCGGCGACCTGGAGCGGACCAAAGTCCAGGACGAGCTGCAGCGTTTGTCGGCCGGCGTGGGGCCGGACGCGGTGCTCGCCCGGGCGCTGCTCGACCGCTGGGAGAACGAAGTCCGCTTGCGCGAGCGCGCGCAGCACTTCGAGCGCCAGGCCCAGGAAGGCGGCCAGGAGACCGCGGAAAATCAGACCCGCACGATCCGCATTCTCGCCGACGTGATGCGGATGATCCGCCAAGGGCACATGGAGGGCGACCGCTACACGCCCGAGGTCCTGGCCGCCGCGGGCGCCGACGGGATGCTGCAGCGCCTCGACCCCCACTCCAATTTCCTCACCGGCGAGGAATACAGCGAGTTCATGTTCGACCTGCAGCCGCAGTACGGCGGCATTGGTGCGTTCGTGAACACGGTGAACGGGATCTTCACCATCATCCGGCCGATCTACTCGGGACCGGCGTATCGCGTCGGCTTGCGCAGCAGCGATGCGGTGCTCGAAGTGGACGGTTGGTCGACGATGAACCAGCCTCAGGACGAGATCATCAAGCGTCTGAAGGGCGAGCCCGGCACCGAAGTGCTGCTCAAGATCGCCCGCCGTGGCTGGGACGAACCGCGCGACATCGCGATCGGCCGCGAACTCGTCGAAGTCCCGGTCCTGCAGACCGAGCGTCTGCCGGGCGACGTGCTCTACCTGGACCTCGTGCACTTCTCGCGCGACTGCGGCGAAGAGATCCGCCAAGCGATCCACGACGCGGACGCCGAGAAGCCCTTGTCGGGAGTGGTCCTCGACTTGCGCAACAACCCCGGCGGCCTGCTCGACGAGGCCGTGGACCTCTGCGACGTCTTTCTGCCCGCTCGCGAGCTGATCGTGACCACCAAGTCGCGGGTCGGCGGCCGCCGCGAGTACCGCACCACCAAGCCGCGGGCCATTCCCGAGTCCCTGCCGCTCTCGATCCTGATCAACAAGTACAGCGCTTCGGGTTCCGAAATCGTCGCCGGCGCGCTCGCGATCGCGGGCCGCGCCACCCTCGTCGGAAGCCGCACATACGGCAAGGGCTCGGTGCAGAACCTGTTCCCGATCCAGAGCGCTCCCGACGAGCGCTTCGAAGACGAGAACCGCAACTACCGCTGGGACACCTGGGAGAAGTACGTCGACGAGAACGGCAACAGGAAGTTCGACTACGGGCCCCGCGTCAAGCTGACCATCGCCTACTACTACCTTGCGGACGGCAGCACCATCCACAACCAGCGCGACCACGAAGGCCGCATCGTCCAGGCGGGCGGCGTGCCGCCGGACTACGAGGTGGCGTTCCCCGACCTCGACCCGCGCAACGTGCTCGAACTCGAACGCCTGCTCGCGCTCGAGAGTTTCCGGAACTACGCCGAATCGCTCTACCGCGACGAACCCGCCAAGGCCATCGCGCTTGCCGAGTTCGACGGCCGCGATCCCAAGCTCTATCCCGGCTGGGATGCGTTCCGTGAGGGGCTGAACACGTGGCTGCCCGAAGACGAAGTGCGCCGCTGGGTGCGCCGGCGTTTGCGCGGCGTGGTCTCGGACGGGCGCGGCAAGGTCTTCGCCGGCAGCGGTCTCTACGGCGACTTCGTCGAAGACCCGCAGCTGCGAGCCGCGATCGGCCTGGTCTTCGAGAAGCAGGGCCGCGCGTTGGACTCGATCCCCGAGTACGCCGTGATCGCGCAGGCCGACGCCGCAGCCGCCGGTGCCAAGAAGGGCTGACCGGTCAGGCGCGCGGCGGACTCGCCGCTTCGGGCGCCGGCGCCAGCATGGCGATCAAACCCATGCGGCCGGCGCTGGCGCCGTCGCGGCGGTGGCTGAAACACAAATCGGCGCGCTCGAAGGTGTCCAGGCCCGAGAACTCCACGCGCCCTTGCACGAGCCCGGCGCCGAGGAGCTGGTCGTTGGCCCAGCCGGCGAGGTCGACGTGCCAGCGCGCGCCGAGCCGGACCCGCCGGCGTTCGGGTGCCGCGGCGAGGACTTCTTCGCCGACCTCGAAATGCGCCAGGCCGATGCACGGGGAGACCCCCGCGACGCAGCCTCCCGGAGCCGCCCCGGCCAGCGCACAAGTCTCCGCCACCACGCGCGCGAGGACCCCGGCCTGCAGGCCGCGCCAACCGGCGTGGGCAACGCCGAGCACCGGCCGGTCGCCTGGCGCGAGCACCATCACCGCGGCGCAGTCGGCGACCGCCACGTAGAGCGGCAGGCCGCGCACCGAGGTGACCAGCCCGTCGGTCTCGGGCAGCGTGGTCGCGGGATCGAGTGCGCCGCGGCCGCGTTCGGCGTCGCCCACCACCCGCACGCCAGCTCTATGCACCTGGCTGCCGACCACCCAGTCGGCGGGGTCGGCGCCGATCCGTTCTGACCAGAAGTGCCGCTCGGCGAGTGCCGCCGCGCGATCGCGGCCGCCGCTCAAGGAGAGGTTTCCGCCGCCGTCGCGCGCCCGCGTGCTGAACACGTGGCGGACCTGCGCGTCGAAACCGGCCTGCTCGAAAGCCAGACCGATGCGCTCTTTCTCGCGGACCTCGTACATGGGGACGGAAAGGATAACGGGGCCGCGCCCGTCGGCCTGTCCCGGATCGGCTACCCGGCGGTGGTCGTATCCACGCCCATCACCGGGCGCAGGAACTCGTGGTAGAGCACTTTGCTCACGGCGACCGCGGGGACCGCGATGAGGATGCCGAACATGCCGAACAAGGTGCCCCCGCAGAAGACGGCGAGGAGGATCGCAAGGTCTCCCATGCCGATCCCCTTGCCGACCAGCCGGGGCAGGAAGACGTAGCCCTCGAGGGTCTCGCCGATGGCGTACACGCCGCCGGCGAACAGCAGTCCCGTGAGGCCTTCGGTGACGAAACAGACGCCGGCCAGGGCGAGAAACGCGATCAATGGACCGATCACCGGGATCAGCGACAGCACGCCGCCGAGCAGCGCCAGCGTGTACACCCCCGGCAGATCGAGAAACAGCCGGCCAGCGGCGAGCAGCAGCAGGAAAGTCAGCCCCTTGGCCGAGGCGACGAGCAGCCGCGACTGGAAGTAGCGCGAAAGGATCTCCTGCACCCGCGGCAGCACCCGGTCG
>DASWJW010000134.1:0-2851 GCA_036396955.1 Planctomycetota bacterium | reverse complement strand
TCTTCGCCCTCTTTCGAAACTACGTAAGAGGAATCACCCGGAAGGCGCCGGACGTCACTGCAGCCATGGCGTTGGGAGTCGCGCAGAAGAAGTATGGATGGAGCGAAGTCTTGCGATGGCGCGCCGAATACTTCTTTCGCTGCGGCACCCACGGAAAGGGACCAGATTCTCAAGGACTCGCTCGGCTCCTAGAATGAGCGGGCGGCGCCGACCCGCGCCCCGTTTCATGGCCCCGACAGCGTCCGAAATCTCCCCCGAGCTGGTCGCCAAGTACGACCGACCCGGTCCGCGCTACACCTCCTACCCGACGGTCCCGGCTTGGTCGGAGGCCTTCGGCCCCGAGGATTTCGAGCGCCAGCTCGATGCTGCGAACGAGCGCCGCGACGACAGCCTCGCGCTCTACCTGCACCTGCCGTTCTGCGCGCACCGCTGTTTGTTCTGCGGCTGCAACGTGGTGATCACGAGCCGGCACGACGTGGTCGAGGAGTACCTCGCCCGGCTGTTCCGCGAGATCGAGCACGCCGCCGAATGTCTCCCCGACCGGCGCCGGCTGACCGGCCTGCACTGGGGCGGCGGCACGCCGACGCACCTCGATTGCGAGCAGATCGAGCGCGTGCACGGCAAGGTCGCCCAGCACTTCGCGATCGAGCCGGACGGCGAGATCGCCATCGAAGTCCACCCGCCGGAAACCACGCGCGAGCAGCTCGAGACGCTCCGCCGGCTCGGCTTCAACCGGATCAGCCTGGGCGTCCAGGATCTCGACACCGAAGTGCAGCAGGTCATCGAGCGCTGGCAGACCGTCGAGCAGACCGAACGTCTGCTCGACTGGTCGCGCGAGCTCGGTTTTCGGAGCGTGAACTTCGATCTGATCTACGGCTTGCCCGCGCAGACTCCGGACACCTGGGAGCTGACGCTGCGCGAGACGCTGCGGATGCGCCCCGACCGGCTGGCGATCTACTCCTACGCGCACGTGCCGTGGATCAAGCCGCACCAGAACCGGATGCCGGGCGACCGGCTGCCCGACGCGGAAACCAAGATGGCGCTGTTCCGGCATGCCCGGCGCCGCCTCCTCGACGGCGGCTACGTCGAGATCGGCATGGACCACTTCGCGCTTCCGCAGGACGAGCTCGCGCGCGCCGTGTCGGACCGCCGCCTGTACCGCAACTTCATGGGCTACACCGTGCGGCCGGCGGCCGACTTCCTCGGCCTGGGCGCCTCCGCGATCTCGGAGGTCGGCCATGCTTTCGCGCAGAACTCCGGCAAGCTGAACCGCTGGAGCGAAGCGGTCGATGCCGGCCGCTTCGGCACCGAACGGGGCTTCCGCCTGTCGCTCGACGACCGGGTCCGGAAACTCGTCATCGAGCGCTTGATGTGCAACCTGCAAGTGCGCTTCGAAGAAGTCGAGGCCCTGGCGGGCGCACCGTTCCGCGAAATCTTCGCCGCGCAGTGGGCGCAGCTCGCGGAGTTCGAGGCGGACGGACTCGTCGAGCGCGGCGAGCACGACCTGACCATCACTTCGCTCGGCCGCACGCTGATCCGCAACGTGGCGATGCTCTTCGACGCGCACTTGCCGGACCCCGGCGGCGACCAGCCCATCTTTTCGCGCACGGTCTAGCTCGTGACCGAAGTCTTCGATCTCGCCGTGGTCGGCGCCGGACCCGCCGGCCTCGCCGCCGCGCACTTCGCGCGGAAGCGTGGGCTGCGCGCGGTGGTGTTGGAGGGCCGGGCAACGCCCGGCGGCAAGGTCCGCACCCGGCGCGACGGCGGCTTCGTCGTCGAATGCGGCCCGCAAGGCTGGCTTGACCGCGAACCGGCTGTGCGCGAATGCTGCGTGGATCTGGGGCTGGAGCCTCTGGCCGCGAGTCTGGCCGCCGGCGAGCGCTTTGTGTTCCGCGGCGGACGCCTGCACGCCGTGCCGACGGGGCCGGTCTCGTTCTTGCGATCGCCGCTGCTGTCGTTGCGCGGCCGCATGCGGCTGATGCGCGAGCCGTTCGTGAAGGGGCGCCGCGACGACGCCGACGAGAGCATCCACGCCTTCGCCGCCCGCCGCATCGGCGCGGAGGCCGCCGACGTGATGGTCGACGCGATGGTGAGCGGCATCTATGCCGGCGATGCCAAGCAGCTCTCCTTGCCGGCCTGTTTTCCGGTCATGCGCGAGATCGAGCGCGAGCACGGCTCCTTGTTGCGCGGCCTGATCGCGCGCCGGCGCCGCGGCGTCGCCAAGGGCGGACCTTCCGGCCCCGGCGGCGCGCTGCTCAGCTTTCCGCGCGGTATGGCGACGCTGGTCGAAGCGATCACGGCGGAGCTCGGCAACGACTTGCGCCTGGGCGGTCCGGTGCACGGTCTGCGGACGACCGCAGCGGGCTGGCGGGTCGCGACCGGCGCGGGTTCGGTCGACGCGCGCGAAGTGCTGCTCACACCGCCGGCTCGCACGATCGCCGAACTCCTCGCGCCCTTGGAGCCGGGCTTGCGAGCGATCGCCGCGGAGATTCCCGAGTCGGATCTCGCGGTCGTCACAGTGGCCTGGCTCCGCGAGCGGGTCGCGCACCCTTGCGCGGGCTTCGGCTTCCTCGCGCCGCGCCGCGAGGGCTTCCGGCCGCTGGGAGTTCTCTTCGTGCACGAGATCTTCGCCGGTCACGCGCCGCCGGACCGGGTGGTGCTGCGGATCATGCTCGGTGGCGTCCACGACCCCGACGTCGTCGGCCTCGACGACGAGCAGCTTCTCGCGACCGCGCTCGACCCGCTCCGGCCGCTGCTCGGAATCACCGGCGATCCCGAGCGGATCTGGATCGAGCGCGTGCGCGGAGCGGTGCCGCAATACGTGCTCGGGCACCGCGAACGCGTCGCGGCC
>DASWJW010000133.1:0-2005 GCA_036396955.1 Planctomycetota bacterium | reverse complement strand
GTTGCGGTACATTGACCGGCATGCCGCAACAGACGGTTCGCTTCGAGCAGTTCTTCGCCGCACCGCGCGAGCGCGTGTTCGCCTGGTTCGCGGATCACGAGAAGTTCGGCCGCATCTGGCCCGGCCGTACGCGCCGGCTCCACGAGAGCGCCGACGCCAGCGAGCCCAACGGCCTGGGCTCGGTCCGCGAAGTCCGGACGGCGGGCTTGAGCTTCGAGGAAACCATCACGGTGTTCGAGCCCCCCGCGCACATCGAGTACCGGATCACCAAGGGCGGCCCGATCAAGAACCACCGCGGCGACCTGCGCTTCGCCGCGGTCGAGGGCGGCACCAAGCTCGACTACACGATCGAGTTCGACCCCAAGGTGCCGCTGACCGGCGGCCTGATCGCGTCGATCATGTGCACGTCGTGGCACCGCGGCGTGCAGCGCGCGGTCGAAGACCTCGCCAGCGGATGACGTGCAGTGTCTTGCCCCCTTTTTAAAGGGGGCCGCGCCGAAGGCGCGGGGGGATTTTGTTCGACGGGAAATCCCCCCGGCGCTCCGCGCCGACCCCCTTTAACAAGGGGGTAAGACGTGCGCGTCGTCAGCCACACCTGCTCCAACACGGAGATCGTCTGCGCGCTGGGCTGCGCGTCGATGCTGGTCGGTGTCGACACGGACTCGGATTTCCCGCCGGACGCCGTTGCGCCGCTGCCCAAGCTCGGCCGCGACCTGGAGCTCGACGTCGGGCAGGTGGCGGCGCTGAAGCCGGACCTCGTGCTGACCTCGCTCACGGTCCCGGGGCATGAGCGCATCGTCGAGGCGCTGCGCGCCGCCGGCTTGCCGCACCTTGTCATCGACCCGATCGGGCTGGATGGCGTCTACGACAGCATCGTCCAGATCGCCGAAGCGCTCGGCGTGCTCAAGGAGGGGCGCTCGCTGGTCGCGCGGATGCAGGCCGACATGCCGCCGGTCGAGCCCACCGGGCCGCGGCCGAAGGTGCTGGTCGAATGGTGGCCCAAGCCGGTGATTGCGCCGACCCGACTGTCGTGGGTCAACGAGATCGTGCGGCTCGCGGGGGGCGTCAACCCGTTCGAGTCGCGCGATGGCAAGAGCGCAGAAATTCCCGACGCCGAGATTCTCGCCGCCGCGCCCGATGCCGTGGTGATGTCGTGGTGCGGCGTGAAGGAGGAGAAATATCGCCGCGACGTGGTCGAGCGGCGGCCGGGCTGGACGGCTGTGCCGGCGGTGAAGCACGGCCGCATCTACCCGGTCACCGAAGCCTTCCTCGGCAGGCCGGGGCCGCGGCTGGTCGAAGGTTATCGCGCGCTGACGCGCATCTGCTCCGTCGCCGTCGCCTGACGCGAGCCGCCGTCGCGGCGCCAGCTAGTCCTTGAGCTTGCCTTTAAAGCGGTACTCGCGGTCGGGCCGGTACCATGCCTCGTCCCACACCGCCGTGCCTTCGATCGTCTCGCCGCGGACCGTGCCTTGCCACTGCATCGTGCCGGACTTCGGGCTGCTGGCGACCGCCTCGAATTTCATGAATTCGCCTTGCTTGACGGCGGTGTAGTTCGTCCGCGTGAAGCCCTGCCGGTCCGCGGCACTGGAGCGAAACGTGCCTTCGTTGAACACGAGCTCGACGGGTTCGCTCTTGCCGTCGCGCACCATCTGGGCCGCGAACGTCTTGTTGTCCAGCGGTCCTTTCGCCAGAGGCTTTTCGGAGCCAAACATGCCGCAAGCCGCCAGCGCGAGAGCGCCGGCCAGGACAGTGAAATAGCGCATGGGAAAAACCTCCCGATGCATTCAGAGGGCCTATCCCAGATGACCGTCGCGGCGGCGCCTTGTTCCACCGCCCGGCGGCTGATCAGAGCGGATCAGCCGCGGTCCCGCGCGCTTTGCGCGTGCGCCTGCAACCCTTCGGCGTCGGCCAACGTCGCCGCGAGTCCGGCCAGTTTCTTCGCCCCATCGGGCGTGCAGCCGATCAGGCTCGTGCGCTTCTGGAACTCGTACACGCCCAGCGGATT
>DASWJW010000132.1:0-14021 GCA_036396955.1 Planctomycetota bacterium | reverse complement strand
CCTCGCCTTGCTCGTGGGCGGCGGGACCGCGCTGTACTTCGCCGTGCTGGTGGTTTCGCCCTGGTACCTGCCGGACCTCACGAACGCCGGCATTCCGGCGCGGCTGCTGCTGCACGTGGTCGGTGCCATGGCGCTCCTGATCGCAGCCGCGTTCTGGGGCCACTGCGCGCCGGCGCCGGACGCCCCGCCGGCTGGAACTCCGGCGGGAGCGGACTCCGCCTAGACCAGCGCGGCCTGCACGCGCGCGAGCACCGCGTCCGCCGCCAGCGCTTCCGCGGCGGCGCCGCTGCGCGGCTTCCACTCGACTTGGCGTTCGCCGGCGTCGCGGCCCACCACGACCCGGAGTGGAACGCCGATCAAGTCGGCGTCCTTGAACTTGGCACCAGGACTGACCTTCTTGCGGTCGTCCCAGAGGACGTCGATGCCGGCACCCTCCAGCTGGTCGTGCAGTTCCTCGGCCAGCGCGTCCTGAGAGGGATCGCCGACCTTCATCTGCACCAGCAGCACGCTGTAGGGAGCGATCGGAACCGGCCAGATCATGCCGCCCTCGTCGTGGTTCTGCTCGATCGCCGCGGCCGCCACGCGGCTGACCCCGATGCCGTAGCAGCCCATCCATATCGGTTGCTGCTTCTGGCTCTCGTCCGCGAAATTGGCCTTCATCGCCTCGGAGTACTTGGTGCCGAGCTGGAAAATGTGCCCGACTTCGATGCCGCGCGTGATCTCGATCTCGCCGTCGCCCGCCGCGGTCCGGTCGCCCGCTTGCACCATGCCGAAGTCGGCGGTCTCGGGCTGCGGCAGGTCGCGGCCGAAGTGCACGTCGAGCCAGTGGGTGTCGGTCTCGTTGCCGCCGCACAGGAAGCCCGCCACGCCCTCGACGGAACGGTCGGCGAGCAAGCGGACGGCCCCAGCGATGCCGATGGGGCCGGCGAAACCGGGATCGGCGCCGGTCGCGGCGCGCACGGTCTTCTCGTCGGCGAGTTCGAGCGCGAGCGCGTCCAGGTGGTTGGCGAGCTTGGTCTCGTTGAGTTCGCGGTCGCCGCGCGCCATCACGGCGACGACCTCCTCGCCGCTCGCGAGCGTGGCCTTGTAGAGCACCGTCTTGAGCATGCGCTGCGGCGGCAGCTCGGGGAACAAGCCGCACAAGTCGTCGACCGACTTGGCGCCGGGCGTCGCTTCCTTGTGCATCGCCACGATGGAAGGCGGCGCCGGGGGCGCCGGAATGCGGCTCACGGCCTTTTCGACGTTCGCCGCGTAGCCGGTGTCCCGGCACACCGCGATCGCGTCTTCGCCGGTGTCGGCGTCGACCATGAATTCTTCGCTGCCGGTGCCGCCGATCGCGCCGGCGTCGGCCTGGACGATGGTGAAGCGCAGTCCGCAGCGGTGGAAGATGCGCTCGTAGATGCGCCGCATGGTCGCATAGGAATCGGCCATCGCCGCGGAGCTGGCGTCGAAGGAGTACGCGTCCTTCATGATGAACTCGCGCCCGCGCATCAAGCCGAAGCGGGGCCGGATCTCGTCGCGGAACTTGGTCTGGATCTGATAGAGGATCGTCGGCAGCTGCTTGTGCGACTGCACCTGACGGCGCACGAAGTCGGTGACGACTTCCTCGTGGGTCGGCCCCAGGCACAAATGCGAGTTCTTGCGGTCGCGGAGGTGGAACAGGATCCCGTCCGCGACGTAGCGCTCCAGGCGGCCGCTCTCTTCCCACAGCTCGGTAGGCTGCAGCGCGGGCATCAGCATCTCCTGGCAGCCTTCGCGGTCGTGCTCTTCGCGCACGACCGCTTCGATCTTGCGCAGCACCCTCCACAGCATCGGGCCGTACACGTAGATGCCCGCCGAGAGTTTCTGGAGGAAGCCGGCGCGGGCCATGAGGGCGTGAGACCGCACCTCGGCATCCGCCGGTTCCTCGCGCAAGGTCACGAAGAGGAGCCGCGAGAGTCGCATGAAGCCGGGGATTCTACGCGGCGCGCGCCTCGCGCCGCGGGTTCGGGTACCCTGCCGCCATGCGCCGCATCGCGGCCCTCGTCGGTCCCTGGCTGGCGCCGCCGCTCACGGTGCTCGCGGTGCTGCTGATCGGCCGCATGATCGAGCGCGTCGACCTTCCGGAAACGCCGGAGCCGCCGCCGCCGCCGGAGCCGAGCGTGCAGGCCGAGGATCTGCAGCAGCTCCAAGTCCGCCTGCTCGATTCCAGCGGTGCGCCCGCGGCCGCCGCGCGGGTCTATCTGCTCGAACCGGCGCTCGCCGTCGCCGAGGCCGACGACCAGGGCATCGCGCACCTCGAGTACCTAGGCGGCGGAGGCCCGTTCCGGCTCTGGGCGTGGATGCCGGGCCACGCCCCCTTGGAATCCGGGGTCTTCGCCGTCGCACCGCAAGCTGGCTTCACGTTCTCGGCGCTGCTAGTCCCGGAACTGCCGACCGGACTGGCGGAAATCGAAGCCGTGCGCCGGCTCCTGCTCCATCGGCTGGAAACTACGCAGGCCCTCCAAGGCGCGCTGGTCACCGCGCTCGACGAGACTTCTCTGGGCTCGCCGGCGCTGGTCCAGATCAGCGACGTGGACGGCATCGTGAGCCTGCATGCACCCGTGGCGTCCCCGTTGTGGGTCAACGTCTACGCGCCGGGCTTGCCGCTGGATCCAGCGTGGCTGCTCGCCAATCGCCGGCTCGAGCCCGGCGAGGGAACCGAGACGTGGCTGCAGTGGCAGATCTCGGTGGCGACGCTGCGCATCGAGAAGCTGCCTCCGGGGCGCATCCTGGACGGCGGACGGAGCGCGCCCGCCGCCGCGCTGCCGCTGATGCTCGTGCCGCCCAGCGGATTGGTCGAATTCGGCCCCCTGCCGCCGGGCGCGTACCACTTCGAGATCGAAGGCCGCGGCTTCGACGTCGACTTGAAGGCCGGCGCGCAGCGTTACGAGTACGCCGACGAATTGGCGAGCGCGGCTGGCCGCAGCGCCGGGCCGGGTCCCGATCAGGGCCAGGGTTCGAGCGCCGGAACGGCGGCGTCGCGAACCGATCGCAAGCGGTAGACCGGCCGGACCGCGAGGCCGAGCTGTTCCAGCGCAGCACGCGTGTCCGCAACGTCGGGCAGCTCCTGCACGAGGACGGTCTGGTCCGGCCCAAACGGTGGCCGCGACGGCTGCCAGTCCTTGAGATGGCTGCCGCCGTCGAATGGCAGCAGCACCACCGCTCCCGCCGGTGCCGCGGCGGCCGCTCTGGCGGGCGTCGCGCGGAGCAAGGACTGCTTGCGCAGGAGCGCGTAGCGATACGGCACCAGGGCGAGCGCGCCGACGCACGCAGCGAGCACGAGGCCGCGGCGCCAAGGTGCCGAAAATTCACCGAGCAGACCGACCAGGCCGAGGACCAGGAAGCCGAGCGACTCGTAGGCGTAAAGACTGCCCGCGTAGCCCCAGTGTCCCGGGTACCAGTGCAGCGCATAGGCGCCGGGCAGCAGGAGCGCGAATGCGAGCATGCTGCCGCCGTCGCGCGCGCGCAGCCGCCACAGCCCCCAGAGGCCCAGGCCGAACGCTCCGAGCACGCCGCCCAGGCCGATGGACGCGCGCCCGAACTGCTCGAGCAGTCCGTGCAGCAAGTCGCCGCGGCCGTAGACGTCGACCGGCTGGCCGCCGGCGTCGAAGGGCCCGAAGCGATTGGCGTAGAGCTCGTACGGCGCGGTGAACCAGGATCCGGTCTGGGCGTGCTGGTAGACCAGCGCGAGCGCGAGGAATGGCAGACCGCCGCCGACCGCGGCGAGCAGGGCCCGCCAGCCGGGAGCCGGACTCGCGGACGAGCCGCGCCGCAGCAGGCCGGGCAGGCATGCCACCGCGAACAGCACGCCGGTGAGCGGCCGCACCAGAAAGACCCAGCCCGCGGCAGCGCCGATCCCCAGACCCCACGCGGCTGCGCGTTCCCCGCCCCCGCGCGCGCGCATCAGGCACAGCGCGCCGGCGAGCGCGGCGGGCAACCCGAAGACTTCGGACTGGACCGAGCCTTGGACGAGGAGAAAGGTCGGCGCCACGGCGAGCAGCAGCACTGCGCGACCCGGAGCGGGCAGCCCGAGGCGCGCTGCAAGTGCGCCCATCAGCAAGAAGTCGAGCAGACCGGCCAGGACCAACATCGCCTGCGGCAGACCGACCGCGGCCCCGGGCGCGAGCGCCGCCGCGGTGCCGGCCGGGTACTTGGCGAAGCGGCGGCCGCGTTCCGGGTCTTCGTACATCTGCCGCCGGTGCAGCGGACAAATGCCGACCGCGTGCGCCGGATCCCGCGGGTCGGCGGCGCAGGCCGGCAACGGCAGCGGCTCGGCGAGCGCGCCGGCGGCGAAGATCTCGGCTTGCGCGAGATACGCGGTCTCGTCGTTGCTCACCGGCACGGGCAGCAAGGCGGCCGCGAGCAGCACCGGCAGCACGGCGAACCCGAACAGGACCGGCCAGCCACCGATCTGTGGCAGCCGCGCACCGGGGACGACCCGGGCAAGCAAGAGACCGGCCGCCAGCGCGCCGGCGGCGATCGGCAGGTCCCAGGGCTGAAGTCCCCGGGCCGAACCGAGCCATCCCGCCAGCCCGAGCGCCGCGCCCGCCATCAGGACCGCGATCAGCCGGGCACTTCGCGGCGCGCCTGCCCCTTTCATGGTCGAAGGCTATCAGGGGGCCGCGGCCATTAGAATCGCTGCTTCGATGACGGCGGCGGCCCAACTCGTCCGGGCGAGGCGCATCCTCACCTTCTTGCACGCGGCCCTCGCCACCGTGCCGGTGCTGTTCCTCGTGGCCGCGCTGGTCAACGCCGCGCTCATCGGCTTCCAGCCCGCCTCCAGGAACTTCCCGCGGGCGGAGTTCGATCTCGACAACCAGGCCCCCGACGTCCTCAAGTTCTGGTCTGGGCCGGACCGCCCCCTTAGAAGCGCCGTGGTGGCGGTCTGGGGCCTGAGCGAAGGCCCCGGCGAGCGGCCGACCGCCGAGTCGCCCGGCATTCATCTGGCGCGAGAACTGGCGGCCGGCGGCGCCGAAGTGCGCGTGAGCGACCCCGCGATGCTCGCCGCCGCGCGCGTGCTGCTCGGCGGCAGCGTGCGCTACGTCGAGGACCCCTTCGAAGCGGCGCGCGGCGCGACCCAGCTGCTGGTCGCGGGGGATTGGCCGGAATTCCGCGAGCTCGGCGTGGTCGATTTCGAGCGCTTGCGGCGCGAGATGCAGGGCCAGGCGGTGCTCGACGTCTTTGCGACGCTCGACGGCGGAGCCGTCGAAGCCGCGGGCCTCCAGTATTTCCTATCCGGGGTGCCGCAATACCCGCCCTGGCTCGATCCCGAATTGCAGGCATTCACCGCGGAGACCCGGGCGCTCCTCGAAGCCCAGGACCTTGCCGTCGAGGACGTGCGGATCCTGGTGGTGCCGATCCTGCCGATGGGCACCTGGTCCCCGCGGTCGCGCTGGTACCTGCAACTCAACTACTACCTGGCGCCGGCGCGGGTCTATCTGCCGCACGCGCAGCTCGCCAGCGGCACGATCCCGCAATTCTGGGACTGGGTCCGGCGCATCGACGAAGAAGGGCCAGCGGAAGGACCGTTATGGCCCGAGGACTACCTCCTGGCAGTCCTCGAGGATCTCGACGTCGATTTCGTGCTGTTCTTCTTGCAGAACGACGACTTTCGCCGCAACGACTGGATCCTGCGCCGTGCCGACGGCTCGATTCCGGAGCCGCCGCGATGATGGGAGTCCTCGGCGGAATGGCCGTGGTCGTCTGCGCGTGGCTTGCGGGCCGTGCGCTCCTGCCGGCGCGGGCCGTCCTCGCCCGCGACCGCTGGGAGGAACAAGGCGTCGCGTACCTGCTTGGCGCGGCGGCGTTGGTGGTGGCGGCGATGCTGGCGACGCGTCTGGGTGTGCCCTTCCACGCGCCACTCGCGTTCGCGCTTCTCGCCGCTGCGGCGGCGGCCGGGATCTGGCGGCTGCGGTGCGAACGGCGGGTTCCCGACCCCTACCTGCCTTGCGCGCTCGGTGGCTGGATGCGCGCGTTGATGGTGGTGCTGGGAGCCGGTTCGGTGCTGGTCACGATCGCGTTTCCGTTGAGCGAATTCGATCCGCTCTTCCACTTTGCCTACAAGGGCAAGATCCTGCACGGCACCGGCAATCCATTCGACGGCGCCTTCACGGAAGTGCTCGGCAGCACCGAAGTCCCCGGGGTCGGCCGGGTGATGACCCATCCGAACTACCCGCTCGGGATCCCGTTCCTGCAAGCATTCGCCGCGCATGCTGGTTTCGGCTGGAGCGAGCGCTGGGTCCTGTTGCCGCTCTCCTTGTGGGCGGCGTGCTTGCCGGCGGCGGTGTCGCTGGCGCTGCGGGGCTTTTCCACCGCAGCCGCGCGCTGGGGCGCCCTGATCGCGGCGGCGACGCCGATGCTCTACGTCCGGAATTTCCCCAGATCCGGCGCCGTGGACTTCCGCTCGGCCGGTCTCGACGGCACCAAGACGCTTGGCGGCGGCGGCGATCTTGCCGTGGCCGCGCTGTTCGCGGCCGGGTGCGCGCTGTACCTGCGCGCGCGCCAGTCGGGACGTTCACGCACGGCGCTGCTGGCGGGGCTCGCGCTGGCCGGCGCGGCGATGATGAAGAACGAGGGATTGGGCCTGCTCGGCGTGGCCGCGATCGCCATGCTGGTCACCGACCCCTTGATGGGACGCCGCCGCTGGGCCATGAGCGCTCTGGCGGTCGCCGCCGCGATCCTGCTCGCCGCACCTTGGCTTTCGCACCGCGCGCGCTTGCCGGCGATCGACGAGAACTACGGGGAGCAGCTCACCTTCGCGCGCCTCGCCGACTACTGGACCGGGATGGAGCCGGTCGAGCGCAGCCCGCTCGCGCTGACCGGCCGCGTCGACAAGGAAGATCTCGGCACCGGCGAGCTGCGCCGTTCGATTTTGTACCGCTACTACCACTCGGAATTCACCGATTTCCTGAGTTTCGGCGTCTTGTGGCTGTTGGTCCTGCTCTCGGTTCCGGTGGGAGCTTCGTTCCGGCAAGCCGAACTGCGCTGGCTCGCCGCAGTCGTCGCCGGAGGTCTGCTCATGTACGCGCTGATCCTGCTGGTCACGCCGTGGGGCCTCACCCATTTGCGTCCCATGGGCATTCCCGACCGCTTGTTCCTGCATCTGATCGGACCGGCCGCGATGCTGGCCGGCTTGCGAGTCGGTTTGCTCGACGCTTCGGCGGATCCGCACGCCGGCGCGCAAGGAAGGGAGGCTCGCGTCCGCGCCAGCGCGTAAACTTGGGGGGAATGGCCAATTCGACCCTGCTTCGCCCGCTCGGCTCGCTGACGCTCGCTTTCGGCGCGCTCGCTTTGGGAGCCTGCGGCGACGACGCACCCAGTCCGCTCGCGGCCAACGGCCGGCCGGTCGTGCTGATCTCGATCGACAGCCTGCGCGCCGACCACTGCACGCCCTGGGGCTACCGGCCCGAGTTCGCGCCCGACGAGCCCACCACGCCGTTTCTCGACGAACTCGCCGCGGCGGGAGTGCGTTTCGCCGCCGCGCAGGCGCCGACCTCCTGGACGCTGCCCAGCCACGTCTCGCTGGTGACCGGCATGAATTGCCTGGAGCACGGCGTCCGCAACCGCGCCTTCCGGCTCGACGACCGGACCGAACACGTCGCCGGGCGCTTCCACCGCGCCGGCTACGCGACCGGCGGTTTCTACAGCGCGCCCTTCCTGCACCCGGCGTGGGGTTTCCTCTACGGCTTCGACAAGTACGAACCAGGCCCCGACTACTTGCTCGGCCTCGATTCCTTCCACGCGGTCGCCGACGCCCAGCCGGGCTCGCTGCGCAGCTTGCACAATTCCTCGCACGAGGACGTGCGCTGCAGCGAGCGCGTGGTCGACAAGGCCCTCGCCTGGCTCGACACCGCCGATGAAGACGGCGCGCGGCCCAAGGACGGCGCTTTCTTCCTGTTCCTGCACCTCTGGGACCCGCACTACGACTACCAGCCGCCCGAGGAGTACGCCGATCTCTTCCTGCCGCCGGGAACCCGCGACAAGACCTACGTCGGATTCGACGAAGCCAGGGAGATCGCCGCCGCCGATCTGCCGCGGGTCAAGGCGCTCTACGACGCCGAGATCCGCTACACGGACGACCAGGTCGCGCGGCTGTGGCGGAAGCTCGAAGCCTGGGGGCTCGCCGACGACGTCGTTTTCGCCGTGGTGAGCGACCATGGCGACGAGTTCTACGAGCACGGCTCGAAGGGCCACCAGCGAACGCTCTATGAAGAAGTCACCCACGTGCCCATGGTCGTGCGCGCCGACGGCGCGATCCCCGCGGGCACGGTGGTCGCGACTGCGGTGGCGACCTACGACCTCGTGCCCACCCTGATCGATCTCGCCGGAATCGAGGCCTGGACCGGCCGCAGCGGCCGCAGCCTGGCGCCGGTCTGGCGCGGCGAAGAAACCGAGCCCCGGCAGATCCTCTACGACCTCGACATGCCGCGGCAGAAGATGTGGGGCTGGCGGCGCGGCGTCGAGAAAGTGCTCGGCAGGCCCAAGGCCATCGAGATCTTCGATCTCTCCGCCGACGCGGAGGAACGACAACCGGTGCGGGTACAATCGCCGTTCGAGGATCCGCGCAGTCGTCGGGCCTACGAGGCCAACCAGCCCTGGCTCGAAGCGGCGCGCCACGTCCTCCCCATGACCGAGTCCGACGGCATGACGGACATGTTGAAGGCCCTCGGATACGTGAACAAATAGCAAGGAACGGGCGGTCTCCCTGCGCCCCAAGGACACAGCATGCGCATTGCCGTCGTCGGCACCGGATACGTCGGACTCGTTGCCGGCACCTGCTTTGCCGAGATGGGCAACCAGGTGCTCTGCGTCGACATCGATGCCGCCAAGGTCGCCCGCCTCGAACGGGGCGAGATCCCCATCTACGAGCCCGGCCTCGAGGAAATCGTCCGCTCGAACCACCGCGACGGGCGGCTCGAGTACACGACTTCGCTGAAGCAGGCCGTCGAGAGTTGCGAAGTGATCTT
Organism: Planctomycetota bacterium; assembly: GCA_036396955.1. Taxonomy (GTDB): domain Bacteria; phylum Planctomycetota; class UBA1135; order UBA1135; family UBA1135; genus DASWJW01. The sequence continues at coordinate 5,034 of DASWJW010000132.1, read as the reverse complement.
CATCGCCGTCGGCACGCCCCCCGGCGCCGACGGATCGGCCGACCTCTCGGCCGTGCTTGCGGTCGCCGCGGAGATCGGCCAGCACGCCAACGGCCGCAAGATCATCGTCGACAAGTCGACCGTGCCGGTCGGCACCGCGGCCAAGGTCAAGGCCACGGCGCAGGAACACTCGCGGCACCCCATCGAGGTGGTGAGCAACCCCGAGTTCCTCAAGGAGGGCGCAGCGGTCGACGACTTCATGCGTCCCGACCGCGTGGTGATCGGCGCGGAGAACGACGAAGTCTTCGAGATCATGGACGAGCTCTACGCGCCCTTCGTGCGCACCGGGGCTCCGATCATACGCATGGACCCGGTCAGCGCCGAACTCACCAAGTACGCCGCGAACGCCATGCTCGCCACGCGGATTTCGTTCATGAACGAGGTGTCCAACATCTGCGACCGCGTCGGCGCCGACGTCAACGAAGTGCGGCGGGGCATCGGCAGCGACAAGCGCATTGGCAATTCCTTCCTGTTTCCGGGCATCGGCTACGGCGGCTCCTGTTTCCCCAAGGACGTCAAGGCGCTGATGCGCACCGCGCAGGAACTCGGCTACGAGTTCCACATCCTCGAAGCGGTCGAGAAGGTCAACGAGTCGCAGAAGGTCCTCATGCTCGACAAGGCCGTCGAAATCCTCGGCGACAGCCTCGCCGGCATGCGCTTCGCCGTCTGGGGCCTGGCGTTCAAGCCCAAGACCGACGACATGCGCGAAGCGCCGTCGATTCCGCTGATCCGCGGCCTGCTCGCGCGCGGCGCAGAAGTGCGCGCGTGCGACCCGGTCGCCAACGCGGTGGCGCGCGGTATCTTCGGCGATTCGGTCCACTTGACCGTCGACCCCTACGAGGCCGCCGACCAGGCCGACGCGCTGATCCTGTGCACCGAGTGGAACGAGTTCCGCCGCCCGGATTTCGAGCGCCTCGGCAAGTCCATGAAACGCCGTCTCATCCTGGACGGCCGCAACATCTTCTCCGCCAAGCTCATGAAAGAGCACGGCTTCGAGCGGCACGGCGTGGGCATCCCCGCCGTCCACCCCCACGCCCGCGTCTGATGGTCCGCACCGCACCCAAGCTCGACGATCTCCGCTCCCACTTCGGCCACTGGCAGAAGATCGGGGACATGATGGACCAGTGCATCGATCTGATGCTCAACCACCGGCAGAGCGGCCACCCCGGCGGTTCGCGGTCCAAGGTGCCGATGACGGTGGCGCTCACGCTTTCCGGCGCGATGCGCTGGGACGTGCGGGAACCGCAGAAAGCGTTCGCCGACCGCTTCGTGCTGGTCGCGGGCCATTGCGCGCCGCTGGTCTACGCAATGCTGGCGGTCTACAACCAGGCGCTGCGGATCATGCACGAGCGCACCGGCGACGAGCGCTACGCCGTGGTCGGCGGCCGCGATCGCACGCTGCTCTGGGAAGACCTGCTCGACTTGCGCCGCAACAAGGGCCTCGCCGGACACGCCGAGTCCGAAGGCAAGACCTTGTTCTTCAAGGCCAACACCGGACCCAGCGGCCACGGCGCGCCGCCCGCAGTCGGGATCGCCGCCGGCCTCAAGTGCGCGCGCGCCGAAGAGGTGCGCGTGTTCGCCATGGAAGGCGAAGGCGGCCACACCGCCGGCGCGCACCACGAGAGCAAGAACACCGCGTGGGCGCTCGGCCTCGGCAACCTCAATTACCTGCTCGACTGGAACGACCACGGCATCGATCCGCGGCCGTTCTCCGACATCGTCCACGGCGGTCCCGACGACTGGTTCAAGAGCTACGGCTTCGTGGTCAACAGCGCCGCGGACGGCGAGAGCTTCGAGCAGCTCACGAGCGCGCTGCTCGCCAGCGTGTACGCCGAAGGCGACCAGCCGCGCTGCACCTGGTTCAAGACCATCAAGGGCCGCGGCTACGGCGTGACCGGCTACAAGTCGCACGGCGCCGCTCACAAGCCCAACCACGAGCTGTTCTGGGCGACCAAGCGCGCGTTCTCCGAGCGCTACGGCGTGCAATTCGAAGGCGCGGACCAGCCGCGGCCCGCGGATTCCGCGGCCTTCCGCGAGCAGACCGGGCGCAACTTCGCGATCGCGCTCTCGCTGCTCGAGATCGACGAAGCGTTGTGCCGCTACCTCGCCGACCGCCTGGTCGAACTCGGCGACTCGGTGCCCGCGCGCCTCGAAGGCGCGCGCGTCCACGATGGCCCGGACCCCGCCAAGGACCCCCTGCTCACCGACCCGGCGTCGCTGCCGGATTCGATCTACTACGCGCCCGGCGAGAAGCAGCCCAATCGCAAGGGCTTTGCGCGGGTGGCGGCGTACATCAACTCCGTCGGCCGCAGGAAATACGGCCGCCCGATCGTGCTCGCCGCCAGCGCCGACCTGGCCGAATCGACCAACATCTTCGGCTTCGCCGAAGCATACGGCGATTCCGAAGGCTACGGCTGGTACGACCGCAAGGCGAACCGGGATGGCTGCCTGTTCCCCACCGGCATCACCGAATTCACCAATGCGGGGCTGGTCTGCGGCATCGCGTCGACCAACTTCAGCTCGCGGCCCGAAGAGGAGTACGCAGGCTTCTGGGGCGCGTGCAGCACCTACGGTTCGTTCTCGTACCTCAAGTACGGGCCCATGCGCTTGTTCAGCCAGTTGTCGCAGGACAGCCAGGTGAAGACCGGCAAGGTCATCTGGATCGCCGGCCACTCGGGGCCCGAGACCGCCGAGGACTCGCGCACGCACTTCGGCATCTTTTCGCCCGGAGTGACGCAGCTGTTCCCCCGCGGCCACGTGATCGATCTGCACCCCTGGGAGCCCAACGAAGTCGGTCCCGCACTGCTGGCCGCGCTCGGCACCGGGGCTTCGATCGTCGCGCTGCACCTCACGCGGCCGCCGGTTGAGATCCCCGATCGCGAAGCACTCGGCATGGCCAGCCACGAAGCCGCCGCCAAGGGTGCCTACGTCATGCGCGCGTACGATCCGGCGCGGCCCAAGCAGGGCTGCGTGTTCGTGCGCGGCACGTCGTCGACGGCTTCGGTCGTCGAGCTCCTCCGGCGCGGGGCATTCGAGGGCGACGGCCCCAACTTGAAGCTGGTGGCCGTCCCGAGCGCGGAGCTCTTCCAGCTCCAGACCGAGGCGTACCGTCGTTCGGTCTACTCCGACGCCGACTTCCTCGATTCCACGTTCATCACCAACGGCGCGCGCCAGCTCATGTGGACGTGGACCGCGCACCAGGTCGCCTACGAGTACTCCATGGGTTCCGACTGGGACGACCGGTGGCGCACCGGCGGTTCGGTGGAAGAAATCGTGCGCGAGGCGCACCTCGATCCCGAACACCTGCTCGAGAGCATGCAGCGCTTCGCGGCCGAACGCGACGCGCGTCTCGAGCGGATTTCCTGGCACGGCCCGATTCCGTCGCCCCAGCACGTCGGCTGACCGGCCGCCGGCCAGCCCCGTCTCCGGTCCTTGTCCGGCCCGAGCAAGCTCCAGGTCTTCCTAGCGGCAACGGGTGCCGTCGTGCCCCCGGCCGTCCTCGAAGGCGGCCTGCCCGAGCTCGACATAGGCCGCTTTCCGCCCGGAAGCGAGCACTTGCGCATTCCGATGGGCAAGCGCGGCCACCTGGAAGGCGTGTACGTTCCCGGAGATCCGGGCGGACCGCTCGTGCTGCACCTGCTCGCATCCCACGCGTCGGTGACCTACGGCGTGGACGGGCTCGGTGGCTTCCCGATCCTCGGCCAGTTGCGGGATCTCGGGCTGGCCTCGCTGATGCTCGACTACCGCGGCGTCGGCGCCTCGAGCGGCAGCCGTTCGCCCAAGAACCTCCCCGAAGATGCGACCGCGGCATGGGATGAGGCCTTGCGGCGCGTCGACGGCGACGCGGCCCGGATCGTGCTGCGCGGCATGTCGCTGGGCACGCTGGCGGTGGCCATCCTGCTCGAGAAGGGAGCGCAGCCCGGCGGCGTGGTCCTGGTCGCGCCGGTGCGCGCCGAAACGGTGGTCAAGAACTGGGCCCGCCACTACTACCCGGCCTACCTCGCGCGGCTCACCACCGGCTTCGTTCGCCCGTCGGTCGGAATCGACGTGGTCCAGGTCTTCTCCCGCTGCAAGCAGCCGCTGATCGTCTACGCCCCGCGCGACGACTATCTGCTGCCCGGCTTCGAACGTCTGCTGCTGGAGGAATCCGTGGAAATCGCCGGCGGGCGCTGGATCCGTTCGCGCTTCGGTCACCCGGCGAACGTCCTCAACGCACAGAGCTTGTTCCCTTCCGAGCGGCGTTTCTACCCGCAGCGCTTCAAGGGAGTGCCGCAATCCGCCGCCCGCATCGCGCAGGCGCTCGAAGCGCTTCCCGCTGGGGAACGTGAGACTTTCCTGCCTGGCGGCCACGACCGCGGCCGGCTGGAGGATCTCTGCAACTGGTACCGCCTCGATCCGCCCGTGCTGGCGTGCGCGCTCTCGCGCACCCGCGGCTCGCACGAAGACGAAGCCCCCCTGTTGCGCTGGCTGCGCCACCTGCCTTTCGCGCGCTACGCCGGGTTGCCGTTCGAAGCGCTGCTGGCGCTCGTCGAACTCGACGATGCGGCGGCGCCCATCGTTGGATGGGAACTCGAGCAACTTGCCGACTACTTGGCGGAAGAGGAAGAAAGCCGCGGCACGCGTCTGCTCCCCGAAGACATCGCGCCGCTGGCCGATGCGCTTGCGCTGCACCGGAGCGTGCTCAGCTTGCCGTGCGTCGTACGCGATGCGAGCGGCTGGGTGCGCGCCGAGCCGGGCCCGAGCGAGGCCGCGCTCCGGCGGCGCGCGCTGCGGATGGTGCTGAAGGCGGTCGGGATGCCGGACCGCTCGACCCCGCGCGGCGTCGAATTCTGGGCCGGCGGCGCAGAGGGCGACTGGCGACTCGTGCCGGGCTCGAATCCGGCAGCCTAGAAAATCGCTCTTCCGGTCCGGAAATCAAAACCGGCGGCTGGGCTTGGCCCAGCCCGCGATTTCCTTTTCCAAGATCCTTTGGGGGGGGAAATCAAAACCGGCGGC